>CAMCMI010000289.1 GCA_945875875.1 Rhizobium sp. Q54 | reverse complement strand
TATGGGCTCATCTATGGCGCGTTCGGCCTGCCAAACCTTGATATGCTTGGCGCTGGCGTGGCCACCACCATCGTCAATATTGTGATGCTGATCGCCTGTTTTTACGTCGCCTATACGCAGGAGCCGTTCAGGAAATACAACATTCTCAGCGGCTTCTGGATTTGGGACTGGCCGCTGCTGCGCAAATTGTTGTGGATCGGCGCGCCGATCTCGGCGGCGTTTTTTATTGAGTACGGATTGTTCTCCGCCGCCTCGCTCATCATGGGCGTGATTGGCGCCGCCGAGCTGGCCGCCCATCAGGTGGCGCTGCAAACCGCCACCATCCTGTTCATGGGGCCGTTCGGCCTGTCCATGGCCGCCACCGTGCGCGTGGGCCACGCCATTGGCCGGGGCGATTTGCCCGCCGCCCGCCGTGCCGGGTTTTCGGCTTTCGTGATCGGCTTTGTGTTTATGCTGGGCATGACGGCGGTGATCGCCAGTGCGCGCCATGTCATCCCGCACGCGTTTCTGGGCGGCCAAACCTCGCCCGAAACAATCGCCATGGCTGCCAGTTTGTTGCTGGTGGGCACGTCGTTCTTCGTGTTCGACGGCATGCAGACGGTCGCCGCCGGCGCCTTGCGCGGCATGAGCGATACGCGCGTGCCGCTGCTGTTCGCCGCCTTCAGCTTCTGGATCGTGGGCTTTGCCGCCGCCTATGGCCTTGGCATAACCGCAGGCTTTGGCGGCCCCGGCGTGTGGATGGGCCTGACGCTGGGGCTGGTGACATTCTCTATTTTGCTGGTGTGGCGGTTCGAGCGGCTGACGCGGGGGTGAGGGGGCGCCCGACCACCAACGCGTCATGGCGGGCGAAGGCCGCCATCCACAGCAGGCTATAAGCGCGCGGCCTGCCGTGGATCCCGGCCGTCGCCGGGATGACGCGCGAGGGGCCCCCGCAAACCCCCATTGCAACGGAGCGCGAGTCGGGGCATATGTCACTCAACGCGGGTGTAGCTCAATGGTAGAGCAGCAGCCTTCCAAGCTGAATACGAGGGTTCGATTCCCTTCACCCGCTCCAGTTTCAGACATCTCTGAAAGCGTTTAATCTGTCCATCACCCTCTACATCGACGCCGACGCCTGTCCCGTGAAGGACGAGTGCTACAAAGTCGCGGCGCGCTATGGGGTTAAGTCTTACGTCGTCGCCAATTCGTTCATGAACGTGCCGCGCGATCCCCTTATTGAGCGGGTGATCGTGGCCGAGGGACCGGATGTGGCGGACGACTGGATTGCGCAGCGGGCCATGCGCGGCGACGTGGTGGTGACGCAGGATATTCCGCTGGCCGATCGCTGCGTGAAAGCGGGCGCCGACGTGATCGGGCCAAACGGGCGCGCGTTTACGGAGGCGTCCATCGGCATGGCTCTGGCCACGCGCAATCTGATGACCGATTTGCGCTCGTTTGGCGAGCAGACGAGCGGACCAAAGCCGTTTTCGGCTCGGGACCGCTCGACGTTTTTGTCGGCGCTTGATCTGGCGTTTGCGCGGTTGAAGCGCGCCGGGTTTTAACTACGGGTTTTTCTGGTTGGGGAAGGTTGCAAACTCCATGTGCCAGAGTTCGCCGTCCTTCTTTTCAACGCGGCGGATGTAGATGTTTTGCACGATGTCGCGCGTTTGCGGATCAATCGAGATCGGGCCGCGCGGGCTGGTCCAGGACAGGCCCTTGAAGCCCGCCATCAGCCTGTCCCCGCTGGTGTCGCCGCCGGTCTTTTCAAGTGCTTTGTAGAACGCGTGCAGGCCGTCGTAACCCGAGACGCCGACCACGTTGGGGCGCAGATTGGGATTGGCTTTGCGGAACGCGGCCACGAAGGCCTTGTTTTCGGGCGAGTCGTGCGCCGCCGAATAATTGTAGGACGTAATCATGCCAAGCGCGCCGTCGCCCATGGCGTTCAGCTGCTCGTCGTCCAGCGCGTCGCCGGTGCCGATCACCCGAATTCCAGCCTCCGCAAAACCGCGATCCAGCACCTGCTTCATCAGCGATCCCGCCTGCGGCGTGGGCACGAACAGGAATACAGCGTCGGGCTTCAGGTCCCTGGCGCGCTGCAGGAAGGGCGCAAATTCGGGCGCGGCCAGCGGGGCGCGCAATTGCTCCAGCACCTTGCCGCCGGCCCGCTCAAAGCGGGTCTTGAACGCGTTCTGCGCATCAAGGCCGGGGCCATAGTCAGAGACGACGGAGACGGCGGTCTTCACGCCATTGTCGGCCGCCCATTGCGCAATCGGCATGGTCTGCTGGGGCAGCGTAAAGCTCACGCGCACAAAATAGGGCGACGTGCCCACGATCATGCCCGTGCCCGCCACCATGATGATGGCGGGTGTCTTTGCCTGCGTGATGATGGGGCCAACGGCCAGCGCCAGCGGGGTCAGGCCAAAGCCGGCGATGGCGGCCACCTTGTCGTTGACGATCAGCTCCTGCGCGATGCGGCGCGTCTGGTCGGCGACGCCGCCATCGTCCCTGACGATCAGCTCAATCTTTTTGCCCGCCGCCATGTCGCCGTTGAGCGCCTGATAGAGCCGGGCGCCCGCCAGCATTTGACGTCCCGACGAGGCCTGCGGGCCGGTCAACGGCAGGATGAGGCCGATCTTGACGCTTTGTTGCTGCGCCATCGCCTGATGTGCGGGCGTCCATGCGGCTGCGATTGCTGCGGCGATTATCAAATGGCGTCTGTTCATGCGTTCATCCCCTGCAAGCTTGTGATTATTATACGCCTACCGCATGGCTTCGAAGAAGAATTTGGTCGAAGCTGCGCCAGCGCAAAATTTGCGGCGCAGGCGCTCCCGCTTGCTGCGCGCTGGAAGCGGAACAAAATCCGGGCCTTAAAGCGCGCGCGCGGCGGGCACTTGCGGTTTTCCCCAAAATCGCCTAACGCAGCCTCGTCTTTTCCGCCGCCAAGGCGGACCAACCACATATTCGGAAGCGAGCCATGGCGAAGGAAAAATTCGAACGTAACAAGCCGCATTGCAACATCGGCACGATTGGTCACGT
>CAMCMI010000288.1 GCA_945875875.1 Rhizobium sp. Q54 | reverse complement strand
GCCCAACCAGCTTCCGGCGTGTCGGCGATTGCCGCGCGGGCGCAATGGCGGGCCAGCTTGCGCTCTATCAGCGCAAGCAACGCCGCCTCGCCGCCAAACAAATGCGCGGCCCCGGCGACGTCCAGCACCAAGCCGTCAGGACCATCGGTCGCCGCCAGTGGCGTGAAGCGCCGACACCAATCGGCCAGAGCCTCAATACGGCCAGCCTCATGCAGCTCGCGCGCTGGCGGAAGGCTGGGCAGGAAAACGCAAAGATAACGCGGCACTGAGAACATCCTCCCCCGCAAGACAGGCGGCAAGATCGACAGGGTGGAAGACATCGGGATCAATCCCCGGCAGGCTTCCCGGCGGCCCGGCGCAGCGCACGCCCCAGGCGGCGCGTCCCGGCAATGGGCGCCGCCCGGCAGAGGGACGCGGCGCCGGGCGGGCTGCGATCTCAAAGCGCATCGGGGTCGGCGCCAGAAACGGCGCCCGCTCATTGGCGGGCGGGCGCAGCAGAATGGCGCGCGCTCCCGCCGCCCTTGCGCCCATGGTGAGCCTGCGCACAAGATTGGGGCAATCGGCGCCCGCAAGGCTGCTGGCAAGACTCATGGGCTCGGCGACGATGGCGGCGAAAGCGCGGGCGCGGATCGCCTCCTCCATCGCCAGCCACACATCCGCCCGGCGCGCCAGCCGCATCAGCGTGAAATCGCGCCAGCCAAGGCCATAGGCGGCCAGCCCCGGCCCGTAGGGCACGCCCCATTCGCTGAGCGCGAAATCCTCGGCGATCCAGAGCACCGGGCCATTTTGAGCCCGCGCAAACCGCGCCGCCAAAGCCATGGCGAAGCCCGTCGCCGCGCCGCGATCCACCGGCGCTGCGGGGGCCAGTTCAAAAAACGCGCTGCGTCGTTGGACAAGGCTGACCGCAATCCCGCTCGTAGCCTGCCCCGCCTGCGCGCCTGCCTCAATGCGCGCGATGGCGGTGCGCAAAAGGCTTATCTGTTCCGCTCCGCCAGCCAGCGACATCGGTCCACTCCTCAGAATCGTTCACTATTTGTTCTAAAGAACAGATATGCGGACAAAGAGTCAAGGCGCTCCTTGATGATTCTCATTTGGCGATAAACTTCAGGATGGTGCGTCCCGGCATCGCCGCGCACAAGGATCTGGAGCCGTCATCAAGTAAATTTGAATTTAAATAAATGGTGGGGGAAGTAGGACTCGAACCTACGAAGGCTTAGCCAGCGGATTTACAGTCCGCCCCCTTTGCCGCTCGGGACATTCCCCCATAACGCCGCCTCTCAAAGAATACGCGGCGGGACCGCGCGTTCCGTCCGATGCGAGAGGCGCCGGATCAAAAAAGCCCGCCGCGAGGACGAGCTCTTGTGTGGCGCTTATGCGAACACGGGCGAACCATGTCAACCCAATTTTGTCGTTTACGTGCGCCCGCGCAACGTGCCATGCAATCACCACACAGAAAGGCAGGCGCACGTGACCAGAAAACGGCCCATTCGGGAAGACAGCCCCGGCACTCCCCGCACTGAGGGACGCGGCGGCGAGCGCACACGCGCATCCGAGTTCGTTCCGCGCGCGCCCGAGCATATCCCGGATCGCAAGCCGTGGACGGACCGCAAACCTTCCGGAATCGCCTCCAGCGACGCTGCGCCAAAGAAAGGCGCGACTGGTCGGCCAGAGCCCTGGTTCAAGCAAAAGCGCGAACGTCAGGGCGGGCGGGAGCCGCTTGCGCGCACTGCGCCTGACATCACGCTCATATGGGGCTTCCACTCGGTCCGCGAGGCCCTGCGCGCCCGGCGACGCAAGTTTGTGCGCCTGTGGGCGACGCAGCCCGCAGCCGACAAGCTGGCGCCCGAGATCGAAGCCAGCGAGATTGAAGTGAACGTCGTCGCGCTCGACGAGATTGATCGCCGCGTCGCGTCAGATGCAGTTCATCAGGGCGTATTGCTGGAGGCGCGCGCGCTGCCTGTGGTTGATCTGGAAGACCTGCCCGCCAACGGCTTTCTGCTCGTCCTCGATCAGGTGACGGACCCACACAACGTGGGCGCCATCCTGCGCACGGCGGCGGCGTTTGGCGTCACCGGCATCGTGACCACGGAGCGCCATTCGCCCGCCCATACCGGCGTGCTGGCCAAGGCGGCTTCGGGCGGTCTTGAGCATGTGCCTATCGCCAGCGTGGTCAATCTGGCGCGCGCGCTGGAGAGCCTTGGCAAGATGGGCTATCTGCGTGTCGGCCTTGATTCGGACGGGCCGGAATCGCTGGAGGACACGGTGTTGTCGCACCCGCTGGCTCTGGTGCTGGGCGCCGAGGGCAAGGGCCTGCGCCGCCTTACGCGCGAGAATTGCGACGTCCTCGCACGCATAGATCTGCCCGGCGCCGTGCGCAGCCTCAACGTGTCGAACGCCTGCGCCGTGGCGCTGACGATCACACGCATGAAGCTAAGCAAAACATGAAGCTGGCCAGGGGCGGCTAGCTTCCTAACGCCAGCGCGATTGCTTGCGCGGCTCGGCGTAATAGCCAGCATCCGCTTCATAATAAGGCTGCACATCGGCGATGCTGGTGTGCGGCCGGTTGTAGATTACGCCCGCACGATTTGAGGGAGCCACGGCGGGGGCTGCGTAATAATCTGCAGCGGGCGGCGCATATTGCTGGACATAATGCGGCTGGCTCTGTGCGGTGCCGCCATGCGGGCACGGCGCCGCGCCGGGATGCTTTGCATATTGACCCGCATGATGGCCCGCATGTTGCCCTCGCGCGACATAGGCCTGCGGCGCCGCGTAGACCGGCGCCTGCTGCTGCTGCCCGACCACCACCTTTACGTAAACCTTCGTCTGGGCGCTTGCGGGCGCCCCAAAAGCGAGCGCTGATGCACATGCGGCGGCGTAAAAGGCGCCTGTTTTCAAAATAGACATGATGAACTCCTGAAACGCAAAACGCGCTTTGACTTTGCCTGACGACCCATACTGAAGCCTGAGCCGGGAAAAGTTGAGTCCCCTCCTGCGTAAATCCTTACAGATGTTTAACTTGGATACTTAATGCGGCG
>CAMCMI010000287.1 GCA_945875875.1 Rhizobium sp. Q54 | reverse complement strand
TATCGCTTCGGGCTGCTGGCCGCCGAAAAGTCCCGGATCGTGATCGATCTGTCCGGACCAGCGCGAATCGTGCGCGCCGTCAGCGAGCCTGGTCCAGACGGCGCGACGCGCTTGCTGATCGACCTTGCGCCGACTGACGTGGTGAGTTTTGCCGCAGCCGCCGCCGCGTCGCGCACTCTGGCGAATTCTCAGCCGGAAGTCTCCGGCAAAGCCAGCGCTTCCGGCAAAGCAATTGCGCCCGGTGGCGGCGCGCCTCGCACCGATCGTCCGCTGATCGTGATTGACCCCGGTCATGGCGGCGTGGATTCGGGCGCCCATCTGCCCGGTCGTCCGCCCGAAAAGGAAGTGGTGTTTGAATTTGCCCTCGCGCTGGCGCGCCAGCTGGAAAGCGGCGGGCGATATTCCACATTGCTCACCCGCAATGAAGACGTGTTCGTGTCTCTGGGCGAGCGGGTGCGGATCGCCCGCACTGCGGGGGCGCAATTGTTCTTGTCCATCCACGCTGACACGCTGAGCGAGACGAGCGTATCGGGCGCCACAGTCTACACCGTTTCCGACCGTGCCTCCGACGTGCATGCGGCGCGGTTGGCGGAGAAGGAAAACCTCGCCGACAAAGCGGCGGGCGTGGAGACGGCGGAAGCGACGTCGGAGATTTCCGACATCCTGTTCGACCTGACGCGGCGGGAGACGCGCGCCTACAGCCACGTCTTCGCCCGCACGTTGGTCTCGATCTGGAAAGATGCGGCGGGCCTCAACAAGAATCCGCAGCGTTCGGCTGGCTTCAAAGTGTTGCAGGCGCCTGACGTTCCTTCAGTTTTGCTGGAATTGGGGTATCTTTCCAGTGAAAAGGACGCAGCTTTGTTGACGACGCCGCAATGGCGGGAGAAAACAGCGAGCGCAGTGGTGCGCTCCGTCGACCGGTTTTTCGCCATGCGTGGCCCCGGGCATGGCGGGGCGGCAGGTGCGGCCAGCGTATCGGGCCAAGGCGGAGGCTGATGCTGGGGATTTTGGCGGCGCGCCGCCAAAACACCACAAATCGGCGTCAGGCGTAGCGTTGATGTTGCATTCTGGTTCGCAGTCTCAGAAATAGCGTTCATTATGTTTGGTGCGCCAAGCGATGCGCAAAGCGCGCCTGCGCGGGAGTTTAAGTCCCGAGCAGGTTAAAGGCAGAGGCTTTATGGGCGGTATCGGCAGGTTTTTGGGGTTTCTGTTCGCTTCGGGCGCGATGATTTTCATCGTCGGCGCGGCGGCGGTTGGGCTTGTCATCTGGCATTATGAGCAAGATCTGCCCGATTATACGCAATTGCGGAATTACGAGCCCCCCGTGATGTCGCGCGTTCACGCCGCCGACGGCAGCCTTTTGGCCGAATACGCCCGCGAGCGGCGCCTGTTCCTGCCCGCCAATGCGATTCCACCGCTGGTCAAGCAGGCGTTCCTGTCGGCTGAAGACAAGAATTTCTACACGCACAACGGCATCGATCCGGAAGGCATCGGTCGCGCTCTGCTGATTCTGATCCGTGGCGACAAGCGCATTCAGGGCGCCTCCACCATCACCCAGCAGGTGGCCAAGAACTTCCTCCTCACCAACGAACAGACGTTCGAGCGGAAGATTCGTGAGGCGCTGCTCTCGTTCCGTATCGAGGCCGCTTATTCGAAAGACAAGATTCTTGAACTTTACCTGAACCAGATCTTTCTGGGCCTGAACAGCTACGGCGTCGCCGCCGCTTCGCTCAATTATTATGGCAAGGCGCTGCATGAGCTGACGATTTCGGAGGCCGCCTATCTGGCCGCGCTGCCCAAGGCGCCGAGCACGCTCAATCCGTTCCGCAATCGCGAGGCGGCGACCGCGCGCCGCAATTACGTCATCAACCGCATGATCGACGACGGTCACATCAGCGCCGAGGAGGGCGACAAGGCCCGTCGCGAGCCGCTGGCGGTGAACCCGCGTGCGCTCTCGCCCAATTCCTACGTCGCCGGGTTCTTCGCCGAGGAAGTGCGCCGCGAGCTTTTGGACCGTTACGGCGAGAAGAAGGTTTATGAGGGCGGCCTGTCGGTTCGAACCACGCTTGATCCGCAATTGCAGGTGCTGGCGCGCAAGTCGCTGGTCGACGGCCTCGTGCGCTTCGATGAGGCGCAGGGCTTCCGGGGCGCGATGCGCTCGATCAATATTTCCGACGATTGGGGAACGCCGCTGGCCGAGATTCCCGCGCTTGGCGACGTCAAGCCGTGGCGCCTCGCCGTCGTGCTGGACGTCGGCGACAATGGCGCGCGCATTGGCTTGCAGCCTGACCGCGAGGCCGGCGGCGCCGTCAGCCGCGAGCGCACCACCGCCGTCCTGACCGCAGAGGGCGTGCGCTGGACGGGCAAGCGCCCGCGCCAATTGCTGCAACCGGGCGACGTGATTTACGCCGAGCCTTTTGAGCCGCGCCCCAATGAATATCGCCTGCGCCAGATTCCCGACGTGTCAGGCGCCATGGTTGCGATGGACCCCTACACCGGGCGCGTGCTGGCGATGGTCGGCGGCTTCTCGTTCGATCAATCCGAGTTCAACCGCGCCACGCAGGCGATGCGCCAGCCTGGCTCCTCGTTCAAGCCGTTCGTCTACGCCACCGCGCTCGACAATGGTTACACGCCGTCCTCCATCGTGCTCGACGACCCCATTGAGGTCGATCAGGGCAATGGCGAAATCTGGCGCCCGGAAAACTACGACGGTCGCCCCACCGGCGCGCATACGCTGCGCTACGGAATTGAATTGTCCAAAAACCTTATGACCGTGCGTCTGGCGCGCGACGTCGGCATGCCGCTGGTGTCGGAATATTCCAAGCGTTTTGGCGTCTATGACGAAATGCCGCCCTTCCTGTCGATGTCGCTGGGGGCAGGCGAGACGACGGTTCTGCGCATGACCACGGCCTATTCGATGATGGCCAACGGCGGGCGCCGCATCCGCTCGACGCTGATTGATCGCATTCAGGATCGCTGGGGCCGCACCATCTACAAGCACGATCAACGCGTGTGCCAAGGCTGCGACGCCGAGAAATGGACGGGCCAGAA
>CAMCMI010000286.1 GCA_945875875.1 Rhizobium sp. Q54 | reverse complement strand
CAGCACGATCAGCAGGCCTGTTTCCGCCAGCGCCGCCACGGCCTCGATCTTGGCGTGGCCGTAATGATGCTCATCGTCTGCGGGACGATCCGCTGCGCGCACGGCGAACCATGTCAAAATGGTCGCGCCAGTGTCGAGCAGCCCATGCAGCGCTTCCGAGATCAACGCCAGCGAGCCCGACAACAAGCCTGCGACAAGCTTGCCGATGGTCAACGCAGCGCTAGCGGCGATGGAGGCCAGAGCGGCGCGGGACTTGAGTTTTGAGGTTTCGCTGGCGTTTGAAGCGTCGGCTATCATGGCTTTATCCAGAGCTGCAATTTACAGGCTTGCGTTTTAACCTGCGCCCTACATTTTGAGATGGTCGATTCGAAGGAGGCTCTCATGCGATATCTGCATACCATGGTCCGCGTCTCGGACATCGACTCGTCTCTGGATTTCTATTGCGGCAAGCTCGGCCTGATCGAAATGCGCCGCGTGGAAAGCCAGCAGGGGCGGTTTACGCTGATCTTTCTGGCTTCGCCGGACGACGAGGCGCAGGCGCGCGAAACCCGTGCGCCGATGATTGAGCTGACCTATAATTGGGATCCGGAAGTCTATAACGGCGGACGCAATTTCGGCCACCTCGCCTATCAGGTCGATGACATCTATGCGCTGTGCGACCGCCTGATGAAGGCGGGCGTCACGATCAACCGCCCACCGCGGGACGGGCGCATGGCGTTCATTCGCTCGCCCGACAATATCTCGATTGAGCTGCTGCAAAAGGGCGATGCGCTCGCGCCGGCTGAACCCTGGTCTTCCATGCCAAGCACCGGAGTTTGGTGAGGGCAAGCTTGACGTGGGCGTCTTCAAGGCGTCAGATTATCCCCTGATTATGAGGGTAAATCGATATGTCAGTCACTCGTCCGGGCGGCTTCGCCCTCAACAAAATCATCTTCGGGTTTCTGGCCGGCGCCCTTGGCGTGCTCGTGTTTCATCAATTGACGTTATTTGGACTGCTTGGCCGCACGCCCTGGAGCAATTGGGCGCCTGTCCAGCCCTTTGGCGTACCAGCCATACTCAACACAACGTTTTGGGGCGGGGTCTGGGGCATCGCGCTGGCGATCACGATTGCCCGCTTGCCTGCCCTGTTTCCGCGGCGGCCGCCCAATGGCCTGCTGTATCTCATGGGCGCCTTCGTGTTTGGCGCTGTTTTGCCTACCCTCGTTGGCTGGTATGTCGTGCCGCTCATCAAGGGCGGGACTCTCGGGCCGCGCGGTATTTGGTACAACGCGCTTATCATCAACGGCATGTGGGGGCTGGGAACTGCATTCTTCCTTAATCTGCTGACCGTCCGCAGCCTTGCCCTGACGTCAAAGAGCCCTGCGGCGCCAGACGCATAGTCTGGGCTGCGGCCTGCCTGTTCAAAACCGCTCCGTTTACGGCTACGAATGGGCTATGGCGGCGTGGCCGCCACCCTAACAGGAGATCCATATGACTGACCTGACGCTCGCCGCCGCGCAGACTATCGTCACGCAGGCGCTCGCCCATGCCCGCGCCAACAATTTCAACCCGCTCGGCATTGTCGTGCTCGACGCGCGCGGATCGCTCAAGGCCAGCGCTGCGGAAGACGGCACCAGCCTGATGCGCTGGAAGGTCGCCTTCGGCAAGGCCTACGGATCGGTGGCCTGGGGCGCTGGTTCGAAGAAGATCGAGAAGATGGCGGCGGACCGCCCCAACTTTTTTGCAGGCGTGGCGCATCTGGCTGATGGTGGGATCTTGCCGGTCGGCGGCGGCGTTCTGATTCGCGACGGCGATAACCGTATTATCGGCGCCGTCGGCGTTTCGGGCGACACGTCCGATAACGACGAATTCGCCGCCACCGCCGGCATTAAAGCCGCCGGTCATGTGGCCGACGGCGGCTGATAGAGCGGAACTTCAGAAGATAGACGGCGTTGTTGTCATGATGCCGTCTACTTCTGGGCCTAAGCTTCGACTTCTCCGGAAGCGGCGCGGGTGCGCTGCGGCGGATGAATGGAGAAAATGGCCATGTTACGCGCGGAACTCATCAACAGCTGTTCGCACGAGAAGGTGGCCGAGGCCGCCGTATTGTCGATCGGCGGCGAATTCCGTGATCGCGTCGCCTTGCATGCGCGCGCCAGCAATTTCAGCACCGGGCAATTTGCGGCCCTGTGCGTGCGCCGGTTCGCACAAGAAGCTCACGAGAACGATTGGGAAGCGTTGTCGGCAGTGATCGCTGGCTGCGATACGCCAATTCTGCACGGGCTGCGCTGGCTGGTGGAGGCAATGCTTGATGACGAGCTGCCAAGCGAACGGCAGAGCCGCAGCGCTGCTTTGCAGACGCGCCGCGGCGGGATTATGCGCGAGGGCCGGGCGCTGGAAATGCCCTGCGCCTGAGCGGCTTTACGCCTTGCGCCGAGCCCATGGGCGGGAACCAGCGTTTGATTCCGCGTCGCCAGCGTCGCCAGTCGCCGGTTGATAGAATCTCGAATAGGCAGGCGCCCCGCGTGTGCGCAACAGACGTTCAGTCGTTGCGTCGGTGATGTCGAAACTATCGAAGCCGCAACGCTCCATCATCTGAATCTGGTCGATCAATACGTCGCCAACCGCGCGAATCTCGCCCGTAAAGCCGTGGCGTTCGCGCAGCAGAGCTGCGGTGGAAAAGGCGCGGCCATCGCCAAATTTCGGGAACGCCAGCGCGACAAGCGCAAAACGCGGCAGATCGTCGAGATAGCTTTCAATCGGCGCGCCTGGTTCTATCCGCACGCCAATGGGCGCGTTGGAATTGGCGAACGCATCGCGCTCCTGAAGCCACCAGTCCAGCGGCAGGATAACGTGGCCAGCAGGGGGCGCGTCTTCGCCCTCAGCGATAGTGCGCCATGCGTCAGTGGTGAAAGATCCGTTTTTCCAAAGCGCCATGTCAGATATCCGCGCCCTTGCTGGTTTCGTACAAGGCTTCCTTGAACGGCTGCATGCCGAGCCTGCGAAAAGCCGTCAAAAAGTCTTCGCCCGGCTCATTGCGCAAAGCCATATAGGCGTCCACGATCCGCTCGA
>CAMCMI010000285.1 GCA_945875875.1 Rhizobium sp. Q54 | reverse complement strand
ATAGCGCTCCGGCTGGGGCGTCAACGACAAGGACGCAAGAAGACCATGTCCAAGATTGAACTGTGCAAGACCGGCGACGTCGATGAGGGCGCAGCCATCAAGGTTGAAACGGGCGATCTGAGCCTGGCGGTGTTCAACCTGAACGGCGCTTTTTATGTTCTGGACGACACCTGTTCGCATGGTCCGGGCTCGCTTTCGGAAGGCCCGATCCACGGCGACGTGATCGAGTGCGATTTTCACAACGGCTCGTTCAACATCAAGACCGGCGAAGTCGTCGATCCGCCGTGCATGATTCCTCAAAAGACCTACAAGGTGATCGTCGAGAACGACACCGTGTTTATCGAAGAGTGAACATGAGCGCGGCGCGCGAATCAGGACAAGAGCTTGCAACAGCGGAAACCGCTGGCGCGCAGGCTCCTCTTGACCCCGTGCGCGCCGAAAGAAACGGCCCGCAACGGCTCTCGTCCGTAGCCACAGCGGTGCGCCTGCTGAAAACCTTCAGCGAGGGCGAGGCGGAGATCGGCGTCACCACTTTGTCCAAGCGCCTTGGCGTGGCCAAAAGCACGGTCTACCGGCTTGCATCCACGCTGGTCGCCGAGGGCATGCTTGAGCAGAACCGCGAGAACGACAAATACCGGCTCGGGCTGGCGCTGTTCGGGCTTGGCGCCCTGGTGCGCCAGCGCATGAACGTCTCGACGGAGGCGCGTCCGCACATTTTCGCGCTGCGCGAGGCCACCAACGAGACCGTGCATCTGGCCGTGCCCGAGGGCGCGCAGATCATTTACGTTTACGATCTGGAAAGCACGCAGGCGATCCGCCAGCGCGCGAATCTGGGCGAGCGTAAACCAGCCTTTTGTTCAGCCGAGGGGCGCGCGATGCTGGCATTCGCCGATTCTCAAACGCTGGAGGCGGTCATCGCCGCCGGGCTTGTGGCGCGCACGCCGCGCACGGACGTTAATCCCCGCAATCTTGCCCGCGCGCTTGAGCAAGTGCGCGCGCAAGGGTATGCGATGGAGGATGAGCAAAGCGAGATGGGCATGCGCTCGCTGGCGGCGCCGATTCGCGATTCCGAAGGCCGCGTCGTCGCGGCTGTGGGCATCGCGGGGCCGATGCAGCGCGTGAGCGACGAAGCCGTCGAGCGCTTTGCGCCTCTGGTCGTCAACACGGCAAACGTTATTTCCGCCCGTCTGGGATTTCGATCCCCGGCGGCTTTCTAAAACCCTGCGGGCACACAAGCGAGCGTTACGCGACATGGCAAAGATCACCATCATCAAGTCCGACATCGTCTACGATTGCGACTCAGACACGATTACGCGCGCAGCAACGCGTGCAGGGCTGGGCTTTCCCTATGAATGCAATGTCGGCGAATGCGGCAATTGCCGGTTTGAGCTGATCGAGGGCGAAGTCTCGTACCTGCGCGAAAATCCGCCCGCGATCACCGAGCGCGACGCCGAGCGCAAGCGCTATCTGGGCTGCCAGGCCGTGCCGCATGGCGATTGCACGATCAAAGTGCCGCTGCGCGATCATTACAAGAGCAAGCACCTGCCCAAAAAGACGCGCGGCGTGCTGACGGAAGCCATCGACATTACGCACGACATTCGCGAGTTCCGCTTCAGGCTCTCTGAGCCCGCGAAGTTTCTGGCCGGTCAATACGGCCTCATCACCGCGCCCGGCGTTGAAGGCGCGCGCGCCTATTCCATGAGCAACACCGGGGAGAACGGCGAGGACTGGCATTTCCAGATTCGCCGCGTGCCCAACGGGCGCGCCACCGGCTCGCTGTTTGACGGCATGAAGATCGGCGACAGCCTCGATCTCGACGGCCCCTATGGCATGGCCTATCTGCGCGAGGACGCCCCGCGCGACATCCTCTGCCTTGGCGGCGGATCGGGCCTCTCGCCCATGGTGTCGATCTCGCGCGCCGCCGCCCACAGCGCGGCCTTGCAGGGTCGCAACATCTATTTCGTCTACGGCGGACGCACGCCGCGCGACATTTGCGGCGAGGAATTCTTGCGCGAACTGCCGGGCTTCGGCGAGCGCATCCATTACACGCCGGTGATCTCGATGGTGGATGATCCGACATCTGCAGGCTGGACCGGCAAGACGGGCTTCGTGCATGACGTGGCCGAAGAAATGTTTGGCGAAAAACTCGCCAATTTTGAAGTGTATTTTGCCGGCCCGCCGCTGATGGCGCAATCGGTCACGAAAATGCTCATCAAGGCGAAAGTGCCCGGCGCGCAGATGCATTTCGACCAGTTCTATTGAGAGTGGGCGCTTAACGGCGCGCCTTTAATCTTCAAGAAACAATCAAGGGAAACGCCCATGTCAAAACTTAATATGACGCTGGCCTGCTGGAATTATGATCGCACGCGTGCGATTCAAGACGGCTCGGTCAAGCCCGACGGCATCGACATCAATTATCTCGATCTGCCGGTGGAGGAGACCTTCTTCCGCATGGCCCGCCATCAGGAATTCGACGCGTCAGAAATGTCGCTGTCGTCCTACACCGTGTCGCTGCATCGCGAAAAGCCGCCGTTCATTGCGATTCCGGTGTTTCCGTCGCGCTTCTTCCGCCATTCCTGCATTTACGTGAACGCAAAATCGGGCATTCGCGAACCGAAGGATTTGATCGGCAAGAAGATCGGCGTGCCGGAATTCCAGATGACGGCGCCGGTGTGGATTCGTGGCATTCTGTCGGATCATTACGGCGTGCCGGTGGACAGCGTTCACTATTACACCGGCGGCGAGGAAGAGCCCGGCCGCCCGGAGAAGATGAAGCTCGACCTGCCCTCCAACATCAAAGTCACGCCGATTGGCCCCGAGCAGACGCTGGCGCAAATGCTGCGCGATGGCGAAATCGACGCCTTCCACACCGCCCGCAAGCCCTCGACCTACGACGGCGTGAACGTGAAGCGGCTGTTTGAAGATTATCGCCCGGTTGAGCTGGATTATTACCGCAAGACGAAAATCTTCCCGATGATGCACACGGTCGCGATCCGCCGCGACGTGTACGAGGCCAATCGCTGGGTCGCGCAATCGCTGCTCAAAGCGTTCGT
>CAMCMI010000284.1 GCA_945875875.1 Rhizobium sp. Q54 | reverse complement strand
GTGCGACCGGACTAAACGCCAAACATCGACACACCGGTTTTAAGGCGCATGCAGGTTAAATGGCCAGCGCTGGAAGATCTTAACCCCATTCTCCTGGTTCGGCCTTAAACTTCATGCCCTTTCCCTCTACGAATCCAAGTCTCGAGCGCGCCCTTGTCGAAAAAGGCTATGCCGAGCCCACCGCCGTTCAGGCCGCCGTCTTGCAGCCTGAAGCTGAAGACCGTGATCTGCTGGTCTCCGCGCAGACCGGCTCCGGCAAGACCGTCGCCTACGGCCTTGCGCTCGCCACTACGCTGCTGGCGGGCGAAGAGCGCATGGGCGCCCCAGGCGCGCCGCTGGCTCTGGTGATCGCACCTACGCGCGAACTCGCCATGCAGGTGCAGCGCGAACTGATCTGGCTCTATGGCGCAACCGGCGCGCGCGTTTGCGCCTGCATCGGCGGCATGGACGTGCGCCGCGAAGCGCGCGCGCTCGAAGACGGCTGCCACATTGTGGTCGGCACGCCCGGGCGCTTGCGCGACCATCTGGAGCGCAATCGCCTTGACGTAAGCGCCCTGCGCGCCGTCGTGCTGGACGAAGCCGACGAAATGCTCGATCTGGGCTTTCGCGAAGACATGGAGTTCATTCTTGACTCCACGCCGCAAGAAAAGCGCACGCTTTTATTCTCCGCCACCATCCCGCGCGATATCGCCAACCTTGCGCGCCGCTACCAGAACGACGCGTTCCGCATCGACACTGTCGATCAGAGCCAGCCGCATGGCGATATCGACTATCGCGCCATTCGCATCGCGCCCAATGAGATAGAGCATGCGTGTGTCAACGTGCTGCGCAATTTTGAAGCGCGCGGCGCCATCATCTTCTGCCAGACGCGCGAAGCGGTGCGCCATCTGCATGCAAGTCTGCTGGAGCGCGGTTTTTCCGCCGTCGCGTTGTCGGGCGAATATTCGCAGAGCGAGCGCACTCATGCGCTGCAATCCCTGCGCGACGGGCGCGCCCGCGTTTGCGTGGCGACCGACGTGGCTGCGCGCGGCATTGATTTGCCAAGCATCGAGCTTGTCATCCACGCCGAATTGCCGAACGATCGCGACACGCTCCTTCATCGCAGCGGGCGCACAGGCCGCGCTGGCCGCAAGGGCATTTGCGTCTTGCTGGTGCCCTACACCAAGCGCCGCAAAGCGGAAGGCCTGATCGCACAGGCGCGCATCGACGTGCTGTGGGGCAACCCGCCGACCGCCGAAGAAATACGCCTCGCCGACCAGCAGCGCATGAAGGAAGACCCGATCTTCACCGAGCCAAGCACGGAAGAAGATCTGGCGCTCACCCAAATGTTGATGGCTGATCGCACTGCGGAAGAGATCGCCGGCGCCCTGGTGCGCATGTATCGCGCACGCTTGCCCGCCCCTGAAGAGTTGTTTGATGCTGGCGGCGCCCCCGAGCGACGCGAGCGTCCCGAGCGCCCTGCCCGCGAGCGCGAACGCCCCGACAAACGCGCCCGGCAAGAGCGCCGCGAACGCGGCGAATTCCCCGGATCGGGCGAAGCTGTCGTCGATAAATCCTATTCGCAGCGCTCCAGCGAACCCATGGTCTGGTTCCGCATGAACGTGGGCCGCAGCAACAACGCAGATCCCAAATGGATCTTGCCTGTCATCTGCCGCCTTGGCCATGTGACCAAGAACGAGATCGGCGTCATCAAGATCTTTGATCGCGAAACCAAATTCGAAATCATCGAATCGGTGGCGGCAAAATTCATGGCGTCGGTGCGCAAATCGTCCGACGACGAGAACGTGAACATCCAGCCCGCAGCCGGGACCGTGCAGGAATTGCGCAAAGGCGGCGGAAAGACGGATGTGCCCGAATCCAGTTACGTAAAGCCGGACTTCGTGAAGCCGGATTACGCGAAGAAGGAATATCCCAGGAAGGACTTCGACAAGAAGGACTATCCAAAAAAGAACTTTGAAAATAAGAGCTTCGATAATTCGGATGCTTCCAAGGCAGACTTCGGGAAGAAAGACTTCGTAAAGAAAGATCTGGCGCAGAAGGACTTTGTGAAGAAAGACTTCGACAAAAAGAACGACTTCACACCCAAAAAAAAATTTGGCGCGAAGAAAGGTTTCGGAGCCAAAAAGGATTTCGCTCCCAAGAAAGACTTTGCTCCCAAGAAAGACTTCGCCCCAAAGAAAGATTTCGCTCCCAAGAAAGATTTCGCTGCAAAGCCCTATGCCAAGAAGCCTTTCAACAAGGATGCGCGCGGCCCGGACACGCGCGGACAAGATAATCGTGGAGCTGCGCCAGCCCCCGCTCCGCGCGATTGGGACAGCAAGCCGAAGAAGAAATTCCGTCCGCCAAGCTGACGCTGCAAAACGCGTTTAATTATAGGGGCGGCTGCAACATGCAGCCGCCCTTTTTCGTGGGCAAAAAGCGCTACGGCAAGAGCGCCGCCTGTGCCATAATTATAAAAGCAGGCTTTAGGAAACAGGCTGATGGACGCGCCATATTGGGCTCCCCCGCAAGCGCCGGCGGCGCCGCGCGGGCTTTGTACAGATTGCGGGATCTCGCGCACAAGCGAGCCGCAAGCCTGCGGGCGCGCGTGCCAGTTCATCAAGCCAGATTATCCTGCGCTGGAGGCCAAAGTTCACGGGCGCGCACGCGACCCAAACCACCCTGACGAAATCTTTTTCGGACCTTTCAAACGCATGCTGCGCGCGTCGCTCGCCCCGCCCGCGACAGGCGCGCAATGGACTGGAATTACAACACGCCTTGCAGAGCGCCTTCTGGAGGTCGGCGCGGTTGACGCCGTGCTGACCATGGCGCCCGATCCGCAAGACCGCTGGAAGCCAACGCCCGTCATCGTCACGAAAGCGACGGGCATGGCGTTCTGTCGCGGCATGCGCATGGGCTATGCGCCGCTATTGGGCCTGCTGGAGCCTGCACGCGCCAGCGGTTACAAACGCATCGCAATCATCGGCATACCGTGCCAGGTCTATGCGCTGCGTGCGCTGGAGCACGAGCTGGACCTCGAGAAGCTCTACGTCATCGGAACCCCCTGTTCCGACAATACGACGACGGCGAATTTTCACACGTTTCTTGGCCTGCTGGCGGAAGATCCAGACACCATAACTTATCTCGAATTTCGCGCCGATTA
>CAMCMI010000283.1 GCA_945875875.1 Rhizobium sp. Q54 | reverse complement strand
TCCTGCGCCTCATCGACGCCAGCGCGCACATTCATGCGTCAGAATCCTTGTCCACAACCGCCCCGGCGCCATCTACGTTCATATTCAGCGCAAGGGCGCGCTGGTCAAGGCGCCTGCGCATGTTTAGACCAAAGTGCGTCGCCGGGGTTCTGCGAAAGTGATTCGCGCCGATCCCCGCACCAGTTTGCGTTTTGGCCAACGGCCCCCTGTCGCCCACCACGCTCACATTCGGACGGAACCCATGCCGGTCATCGAACTCGACGCTCTCGATCTTTCAGCCCTGCTCTGCTCGCGCGTCTGCCATGACGTCATCAGCCCCGTCGGCGCCATCGTCAACGGCCTTGAGGTGCTGGAGGAGGAAAGCGACCCGGAGATGCGCAGCATCGCCACCGACCTCATCAAGCGCAGCGCCCATAACGCCTCCGCCAAACTGCAATTCTGCCGTCTGGCCTTTGGCGCGGCCGGTTCCGCCGGCGCCCTTATCGACACCGGCGACGGCGAGCAGGTGGCGCGCAATCTGTTCGCCGACGACCGCACGAAATTCGAGTGGAACGTCCCGCGCATCCTGATGCCCAAGAACAAGGTCAAACTGCTGCTCAACATGTGCCTGATCGCAGCCGCCTCGATACCGCGCGGCGGGCTATTGAAGGTGGACGTGACGGGAATCGACGACGCGACCTGCCTCACCGTCACCGCGTCAGGCCCCAATTTGCGGCTTGCAAGCTCGGTAAGCCCGCTTTTGAGCGGCGAGACGGAAAGCGGAACCGTCGACGCTCATGGCGTGCAGGCCTATTACACAGGCCTTGTGGCGCGCGCGAGCCGTCTGAACGTCAAGGCCGAAACTCTGGAGGCCAGCGTCGTCGTCAGCGCAACGCCCGTCGCCGCCGCGGAAACGGAGGTTGCCACGCCCGAGCCCCAAAGCGCCGACGCGCCCGAGGCGACAGGTTCGCAAGCAGCCACGCAACAAGAGGCCACGCAACACGCCGCCACTTAAGCGAGACAAGACAACCTCCTCTTAACGAACATCAGCCATATTGATTCCGTCGCGCGTAGTTTTAAGCGGCGGAGTTGGTTCGTATGGATGAGTTGCTCCAGGATTTTCTGGCTGAAAGCGCCGAGAACATTGACGCTTGCGCCGCGCAGCTCGTTGATTTCGAGAGCGACCCGTCAAATCCGGACGCCATCGCCGACATTTTCCGGCTTCTGCACACGATCAAGGGAACCTGCGGGTTTCTGGACCTGCCGCGCCTGGAGCGATTGACCCATGCCGCCGAATCCCTGATCGGCCGCGTTCGGCAGGAAGGGATCGCTGCTCCCCACGTCGTCACCCTCATTCTTGAGGCCATAGACAGAGTTCGCGTCATTTTGGCAGGGATTCAGGCCGAGGGCGTCGAGCCCGCCGGCGCCGATGCTGACCTGATCGCAAGGCTTGAGGTCGCCGCCGGACGCAGCGGGGACGCCAGGTCAGCCCTCGAAGAGCAAACGCGTGACACGTCCAGCGCCGCAGAAATCCGGGATGCGCCGCCCGCGCGCACGCCCTATCAGGAAGCGGCCAGCATTCGCGTCTCGGTCCATTCACTTGAGCGCATCATGCGGCTGGTCTCGGAACTGGTGCTGACGCGAAATCAATTGCTGGACGCCGCCAGCCATCACGCCAACGCGCGCATCGACCCGCCGCTTCAGCGCCTCTCCGCCCTGACCAGTGATTTACAAGACGGCGTCATGCGCGCCCGCATGCAGCCCATTGGCCGCATTTTTTCCAAACTGCCGCGCCTTGTGCGCGATCTGGGCGCGGAACTGGGCAAAAATATCCACCTCACGATTGAGGGCGCCGACACCGAACTCGACTGGCAATTGATCGACCTTTTGAGCGATCCGCTCACCCACATCATCCGCAATTGCGCCGATCACGGACTGGAAAATTCAAGCCAGCGGATTGCGGCGGGCAAGCCCGCGACCGGGCGCATTCATGTGCGCGCCTGGCATGAGGCGGGCTCGCTGATCGTGGAGATCGGCGACGACGGGCGCGGACTGGACGTCGATAAAATCCGCAGCGCCGCCCTGCAAAAAGGACTTGTCGGCGCAGAAGCGCTGGCGGCGATGAAGGAAGCGGAGATTTTCCGCCTCATCATGGCGCCGGGCTTTTCAACGGCGGCCGCCGTCACCAACATTTCCGGGCGCGGCATCGGCCTTGACGTGGTGGCCAGCAATGTCGCGCGGGTTGGCGGGATCATCGAACTCGCCAGCACGCGGGGCGCGGGCGCGCGTTTCACTTTGAGATTGCCGCTAACGCTGGCCATTGCGCCAGCCCTCGTGGTGCGTTGCGCCGGGCAGCGTTTCGCGCTGCCGCAACAATCTGTGGTGGAGGCGATTTCGACGCACCAGAACGGCGCCAGCCGCCTGACGCGCGCTGGCGGCGCCCTGTTCGCCCAATTGCGCGGCGAGGTTGTGCCCATCGTCGACCTGCGCGCCGTGCTGCGTCTTGAGGCGCTGGACGATGCGTTGAGCTTCAACGGCCTCATTGTTCTTATGCGGACAGGTGCGGGCAGTTACGGCTTGCTGATCGACGAAGTGTCGGACGTGCAAGAGATCGTGGTCAAGCCCACGGACAAGACGCTCTCCAGCATCGGCGCCTATGCCGGCAGCACGATCCTTGGCGACGGCGCGGTCGTGCTGATCCTCGATCCATCGGGACTGGCGGACCTGAGCGGGCTGGAAAACGTCTCTGGCGGTCAGCCCGAGATCAACCGCCCCGCAACGCACGGCCCCTCCAACACGTCGTTATTGTTGTTTCGCGCGGGCGATGGTCCGCAGAAAGCCATTCCCCTGTCGCTGGTTTCGCGCATCGTGATGGCCAAATCGGACTCCATCGTGCGCGTCGAAAGCGGACTGGCGCACAATTATTGCGGCAAACTGATGCCGGTGATCCCGCTTGTAGACATGGCCAGCGAGCCCGACCGCGACGAATGGGCGATCATGATTGTTGGCGTGAGCGGCGAGCCCATGGGGCTTGTCGTCTCCAGCATCGTGGACATGGTGAGCGAACGTCTGGAGCTCGACGTCGCGGGCGGCTCCCGCCGTATTCTGGGCTCTTGCCTGATACGGGGAGAAACCACCGAGGTGATCGACCTCGCCCATTACATGGAGCTGG
>CAMCMI010000282.1 GCA_945875875.1 Rhizobium sp. Q54 | reverse complement strand
CAATCGACTGGCCTTGCGAAGCCAGCACATCAACCTGACGTAACTTCGCAACAATCTCTTCCGGCTTATGGCGCTTTCTAGGCATTTTGGTCCTCCTCTGTCTCAAAAGACATACCTCAGGATGGACCAGTTCAATGGGGGTGGATCAGTATTTAGCCAATAAACAGCGGAGACAAGCGTGTCTCGTATCACGAACAGCAGGTCACCCCTCTGGCGCTTGTCGATAGAGAATTAATCATTGCGATTTCAGGATCTTAGGTCCCCTTCGCGTGGCATACCGACGCTCGCGGAGCCTCGCAACATTTGCTTTTCCGAGCGCTCGACCGACATCTGTCTGTCATATGCCCGGAGCATAGAATGAGGCCTAATTTGGAATTTGAGAGGTCCTCATGTCTCATCCCGATACGCCCTGCAACACATCCAACAATACTCATTTTCGAGACGTGCTGGCCAGCTCGCTAGCGGACCCAAGCCGTCGTTCGGTACTGCGCGGCGGTCTTGGTCTGAGCGCGCTTGCAATGCTGCCCGGCATCATGGCGCATGCATCCACCCCCGTATCGGGCATGGCCAACACTCTGGGCTTTGCGTCGGTTGACAAGAGCCTGATCGACAATGTCACCCTGCCGCCCGGCTACCGCTACACTGTACTGCACGCTACAGGCGATAGTCTCGATCCGGCGTTGCCTGCCTATTCAAACAGCGGCGCAGAGACCGATGACTGGTCGCGCCGCATTGGCGACCACCATGACGGCATGGATCTGTACTTTATCGATGCCAACGGTCGCTACACGACCACCGACACAGGTCGTGCTGTCCTTGCGGTCAACCATGAAAGCTCGGCAGACAGCTATTTTATGCACCCCAACGGCCAGACGTCCAACGGCGTCGCGGGCAAGAAGTTCTCGCAGTTTGGCGAGTGGGACCTCGGCGCCCGTCCTGAGCTGGAGGTTCTCAAAGAGATCAACCATCACGGCGTCTCGATCGTTGAGATCGTGCGCACGCCTGCGGGCTGGCGCCGCGTGCCGGGCTCGCCGCTCAATCGCCGCATCACCGCGCAGACGCCGGTGCGCATCGACGGCCCGGGCGCGCACATCGGCGCTATCCGCTCAATGATGGTTACGCGCTGGAATGCCGATGGCGGCATGGCGCGTGGCACGCTGAACAATTGCGGCCACGGGAAGACGCCTTGGGGCACCTTTCTGGGCTGCGAGGAGAATTGGGCTTTTTATTTTGGCATGAATGGCTCCGGCGGCTCGCTGGACGCACGTGAGGTAGCCGGACGCCGCCGCTACGGCGTTGCCTTTGAAGCGCCAGCGGCCAACGCTAAGCGCGCAAGAAGTCAGGGCTGGCATACCGTTTCTGCGAGCGATGACCGCTTCACGCGCTGGAACCTTGATGCTGTCGGCGCCGGTGCGGGACAGGACTTCCGTAACGAGGCCAACACGTTCGGCTACAATGTCGAAATCGACCCGCTTGCGCCAGAATCTACTCCCGTCAAGCGCATTGCGATGGGCCGCTTTGCACACGAGGCTGCTGTGGTGAGCCTGCCTGTGCCAGGGCAGCCGTTGGCCTTCTATCAAGGCTGCGACGCGCGTAACGAATACATCTACAAGTTTGTTACCGCTGCCGCCTGGGACCCGCGTGACGTTGGCGGCGGCGTCGCGGTCGGTGACAAGTACCTGAACGAGGGCAAGCTCTTCGTTGCCCGCTTCGACGCCGATGGTCGCGGCGAATGGGTCGAGCTTGCGATAAGTGACCCGCGCATCGCCAATTACGCGGCGTACAAGTTCGCGAACCAGGGCGATGTATTCGTCAATGCGCGCCATGCGGCCGACGCCGTCGGCGCGACGAAGATGGACCGCCCAGAGTGGGGCGCTGTTAACCCCCGCAATGGCGATGTCTACTTCACGCTGACAAACAACAGCGCCGAAAACCGTACCCCCGGGCGCGTGGACGCCGCGAACCCGCGCGCCTACATGGATGTCGATGGCCGCAAGGGGGCCGGGAACCCCAATGGTCATATCATCCGCTTCCGCGAGAACGACGGGGGATCTGTGGCGAAGGCATTTACGTGGGATATCTTCCTGTTTGGTGCGGAAGAGGACGCTGGCGACGCCAACCTGTCCGGGCTGAGCGCGAAGAACGCGTTTTCGTCTCCAGATGGTCTATGGTTCAGTCAGGCAACCGGCATCTGCTGGATCCAGACTGACGACGGCGCCATGACTGACGAAACGGGCTGCATGATGCTGGCTGCAATTCCGGGTACGGTTGGCGACGGCGGCAAGGTGACAGTCAAGAACCGGATGGTGATTAACGGCGCGGAACAGTCCGGAACGCAGGAAACCTTCATTGGAGCGGCCTTGGGCGACGCTAAACTGCGCCGGTTCCTCGTTGCTCCTCCGGGGGCCGAGGTTACTGGCGTAGCCGAGACGCCTGACGGGCGCACGATGTTTGTGAACATTCAGCACCCCGGTGAAAACACCAAGGCGGGAGGCACGCCTGAGAGCCTTTGGCCTGGCAACCAAAGCTATGGCCGCCCGGGCCGCCCGCGCTCTGCGACTATCATCATCACCCGCGAGGATGGTGGCGTTATCGGCGTCTGAACACCCGCAATCGGGACCAAGCGGTCCTGCTGCCGCAAAGCCAGCAAAGCCTCGCTCCCTTATGGGGGGCGAGGTGATGCACTTGCCACTTCCTCTGCGGGAGATGTGGTCGAGGACATAACTTTTTTTACCGGCCAACCTTCCTTCGTCGATCTGCATCTCCCCGCAGACCACAGGGTATGCTAACGCGGTTGTCATACCCAAGAGACCATTGGCTATCTCTTGGCTGCTTAGTCCATCTACTATTATTGAATGTTGTATTCCGGTTCAGGATTCTATTGGCCAGCCCCCATGAGGTGATCCGGTCTTTATGTTAGTTGACGAGTTGGTTTGTAGCTAGCGCTGGGGTGGCCGGCGAAGCTGGTTGGGGTTGCGTAGCCGGCCATTGTAGAACCTCTGGTGCAGGCGGTTGATATCGCAGTGATGAGTGGGGCCTGATCGTATTGTAGTGCCGCCGCCAGCTCTCGATGATGATCTTTGCTTCCTTCAGGGTGTAGAAGATCTCGCCGTTCAGCAGCTCATCTCGCAGCTTCGAGTTGAAGCTCTCGCAATAGCCGTTCTC
>CAMCMI010000281.1 GCA_945875875.1 Rhizobium sp. Q54 | reverse complement strand
GTGCTTGATGATAGCCTGACACATATTGGCGAACATCGCCTTGCGGTGTTCGGCGGTACGATTGAAACGACGCTTTGCGCGACCGTGATACATGGCTGTCTCCTTGTTTTACCCGGCCGCCGTGCCACGGTACGGCCAGTGTTATGGGTAGTTTAGGCAGTAGTCAGTAAGCAGTAGGCAGTAGAAAATGCGGGCTCCGCCTGGCGGCAGGCAAGAGAACAAACCCTATTACCTACTGCCTATTCCCTACTGCCTCACCCGGCTAGTAATGCTCCTCGAAGCGCTTGGCCAGCTCTTCGATATTTTCCGGCGGCCAACCGGGCACTTCCATGCCCAGATGCAGGCCCATCTGCGCCAGAACTTCCTTGATCTCGTTCAGAGACTTGCGGCCGAAGTTCGGGGTGCGCAGCATCTCGGCTTCCGACTTCTGGATCAGGTCGCCGATGTAGACGATGTTGTCGTTCTTCAGGCAATTGGCCGAACGAACCGACAGCTCCAGCTCATCAACCTTCTTCAGCAGCGCCGGGTTGAAGGCGAGTTCGGGGATCGAGGGAGCAGCTTCCTCACGGCGCGGCTCCTCGAAGTTCACGAACACGTTCAGCTGGTCCTGCAGGATGCGCGCGGCGTAGGCCACGGAATCCTCAGGGGAGACGGCGCCATTGGTCTCAACCGTCAGGGTCAGCTTGTCGTAATCGAGGATCTGGCCCTCGCGGGTGTTCTCCACGCGATAGCTGACCTTCTTGACCGGCGAGAAGATGCTGTCGATCGGGATCAGGCCGATGGGCGCATCTTCCGAACGGTTGCGATCAGCCGGGGCGTAGCCCTTGCCGGTGTTGACGGTGAATTCCATACGGATCTCGGCGCCCTCGTCCAGCGTGCAGAGCACGAGGCCGGGGTTGAGCACCTGCACATCGCCGGTGACGCCGATATCGCCAGCCAGCACGGCGCCGGGGCCCTGCTTCTTCAACACCATGCGCTTGGGGCCGTCGCCAAGCATCTTGATGGCGATGTCCTTGATGTTCAGGATGATGTCGGTGACGTCTTCGCGCACGCCCGGGATCGAGGAGAATTCATGCAACACGCCGTCGATCTGGACGGACGTGATAGCCGCGCCCTGCAACGACGAGAGCAAAATACGACGCAGCGAATTGCCGAGCGTCACGCCATAACCGCGCTCAAGCGGCTCCGCGACGACGGTCGCCATACGGCGCGGCTCGTCACCGGGGATGACTTCGAGCTTGTTCGGCTTGATGAGTTCTTGCCAGTTCTTCTGGATCACGTGCGTGCCTTCCTGAGCGCGTGGGCATATCGGTCCGTCGACCCTGGCCCACGACATAGGCGTAGAAAACAGCGCGCAAACCCGTCGGCCTGCGCGCCAGATAGATAGATGTCAGATCAAACGCGTCTGCGCTTGCGCGGACGACAGCCGTTATGCGGGATCGGCGTCACGTCGCGGATGGAGGTCACCGTGAAGCCGGCGGCCTGCAAAGCGCGCAAAGCCGATTCACGGCCCGAGCCGGGGCCCGACACTTCAACTTCAACCGTGCGCATGCCGTGTTCGGCGGCCTTGCGGGCTGCGTCTTCAGCAGCCATCTGCGCGGCGTAGGGGGTCGACTTGCGCGAACCCTTGAAGCCCATCGTGCCAGCCGACGACCAGGCGATGGTGTTGCCCTGCGCGTCGGAAATGGTGATCATGGTGTTGTTGAACGTCGAGGCGACATGAGCCACGCCCGATGCGATGTTCTTGCGTTCGCGACGGCGAACGCGTGTGTCTTTTGCCATAGTCTTTGTCCTTGAAACGCGCCCGTATCACCAGGCGCTGGGGATGTCTTGAGGTGATCGCAAGCCCGGCACGCAGCGCGCCCGGACCTGCCATGGGAAAAAGCTACTTCTTCTTGCCGGCAATCGCCTTCGCCTTGCCCTTGCGGGTGCGGGCGTTGGTGTGCGTGCGCTGGCCACGAACCGGCAGCTGACGACGATGACGCAGGCCACGATAGCAGCCAAGATCCATCAAACGCTTGATGTTCATGGAGACTTCGCGACGAAGGTCGCCTTCCACGATGTAATCGCGGTCGATGGTCTCGCGAATCTGGAGAACTTCGGCGTCGGTGAGCTGGGCAACGCGGCGCTCTGCCGGGATGCTCACCTTCTCGCAAATCTCTTCGGCCTTCTTGGCGCCGATGCCGTGAATGTATTGAAGCGCAATGACAACGCGCTTGTTCGTCGGGATGTTAACGCCGGCTATACGAGCCATAGGTCGTCTCCATGTGAGCTGCGCCCGGAGGCCAGCGGTTGCAAAAGCCCCGCGCCGGTGGAGGCCGGCCTTGCGAGGGTCGAAACAAAACGCTCCCATTCTTCCAAACAGAAGAACCCGGGAGCGCGCACGTCTCGGTAAGAGCACGCTTATTAAGACACGCTCGCCGGGCCGTCAATGCCAGTCGGGCAAAAAGTACAGAGCCTCAGCGGGCCAAAGCCGCATCAAGCGCCCCGGACACGGCGTCAATAGGCGCCATTCCGTCGATGGTCTTCAGCACGCCCCGGCCTGCATAATAATCCGACACCGGAGCAGTCTGCTCACGATATGCCACGAGACGCTTTTTGAACGCGTCCGGATTGTCGTCCGCGCGGACGGTTCCGCCAGA
The DNA here is from genome assembly GCA_945875875.1 of Rhizobium sp. Q54. Taxonomy (GTDB): domain Bacteria; phylum Pseudomonadota; class Alphaproteobacteria; order Rhizobiales; family Beijerinckiaceae; genus Terripilifer. Next base: position 525 of record CAMCMI010000281.1, on the reverse strand, counting down.
CGCGACAGTTTCGCGCGCCCGGTTCTCCATCCGCGCAAGCAATGCGCTTTCGACCACTTTCAGCTCGACAATGGCGTCAAGGCCCATGTTCTTTTCGGCCAGCATTGCATCAAGCGCGGCGGCCTGCGCCACCGTGCGCGGGAAGCCGTCAAGGATGAAGCCAGCTTTAGCGTCAGCCTCGTCAAGCCGGTCGGCGATAATGCCAACGACGATCTCGTCGGACACGAGGCCGCCCGCCTCCATAACTGATTTGGCCTGAAGGCCAACCGGCGTCCCCGCCTTCACCGCAGCGCGCAGCATGTCTCCGGTGGAGAGCTGCGGAATGCCGTGCTTCTCAACAAGACGAGCGGCCTGCGTTCCTTTGCCAGCGCCCGGTGGTCCGAGAAGAATCAGCCTCATTTACGCCTCCCCCGCAATTTCGCCTTGCGCACCAGACCCTCATATTGCTGGGCCTGAAGGTGACCATGCACCTGCGCGACGGTGTCCATCGTCACGCTGACCACAATCAGCAAGGACGTACCACCG
>CAMCMI010000280.1 GCA_945875875.1 Rhizobium sp. Q54 | reverse complement strand
CAGACGATTGAAATGCGCGTGCCTGCCGACAACATCCCCGAGTCCATCGACGTGGACGTCAGCGGCATGACCATCGGCGCCTCGCTCGTCATTTCGGAAGTGAAGCTGCCGGAAGGCTGCAAGCCGATCATCGCGCGCGACTTCACGGTCGCCACGCTGGCCCCGCCCGCCAAGGTGGACGAGCCGGTCGCCGCTGCCGCCGCTCCTGCCGGCAAGGGCGCACCCGCCAAGGGCGCCAAGAAGTAACCTACAAAACGTCCTCTCCCCCGCACGCGCGGGGGAGAGTTTTTGAAGCGGGTCTCTTGTCCGCATCTCCAGAAGGCCGCTATGCCGCTCTTTGTCGGATTGGGAAACCCCGGCGCGAAATACGCGCACAATCGGCACAACATCGGCTTCATGGCGATTGACGCCATCGCGCGCGAATACAACTTCCCGCTTCTGCGCAAACGTTTTCAGGGGCTGGCGAGCGAAGGCTCCATCGGGCCTGCGCGCATTCTGCTGCTTGAACCTCAGACATACATGAACGAATCCGGCCGCGCGGTGGCCGAGGCTGCGCGGTTTCACAAGATTGACCTGGCCGACATCGTCGTCTTCCACGATGAGCTCGATCTGCCGCCCGGCAAGTTGCGCGTCAAAACTGGCGGCGGCGACGCCGGGCACAATGGCTTGCGCTCAATCACAGCCCATCTTGGCAAGGATTACCGCCGCGTGCGGCTGGGCATCGGCCATCCCGGCGACAAGAGCATGGTGCATTCCTATGTGCTGAACGATTTCGCAAGATCCGAACAGGCCTGGGTCTCCGCGCTCTGCGACGGCATCGCCCGCAATTGCGCCATGCTGACAAAGCGCGACGACGCCGGATTCCAGAACAAGCTGCATCTGTTCATGGAGGCCGCGGGCTTTGGCGACGTGAAGACAATCGGGGATGAACGGAAGGCGTGAGTCTGGCGCCTGTCTGGAGCCCACGTGCAGCCTCCACTTTCAAAACATAGCGCCGGATGGAGCTTTGCGCCGCTTGCGCGCTCGGAGGCGCGCAGTCCAGAACAGAAAAAAGGCCCCGTTTTCACGGGGCCTTTTGCGTTCGATAAAACCAGATCTAGTGGGCGTCGGCCCAGATGCGCTTCTTGGTGAAGTACAGCAGACCCGCGAACACGAACAGGAAAAGCATAACGTTCAAACCGGTGCGCTTGCGCGCTTCCAGCTTGGGCTCGGCGGTCCACATCAGGAACGCAGAAACGTCGCGCGCATATTGCACCACGGTCTGCGGAGCGCCGTCGCCATATTCAACCTGACCGTCAGACAGCGGATTGGCCATCTTGATCATGTTGCCGGGGTAATAGGCGTTCCAGTTCGGATCGTCTGCCTTGGTGTAGCCGTTGAGCAGGGCTACGAGATAATCGACGCCGTGCTCCTGATAGGCGATGCCGGGGAATGCATCGAACACGAACATCGGAAACCCGCGCGAATAGGAGCGGGCCTTGGCCATTACAGACAGGTCTGGGGGCGCAGCGCCGTGGGTGGCGGCGGCGGCGTCAGCGTTGGCGAACAATTTCGGGAAGCGATCTGCAGGGCGACCATCGCGCTCGACAGGCTCTCCCTTGTCGTCGAAATCCTTGATCTTGTATTCAGCGGCCAGCGCCTTGACCTGTGCCTGCGAAAACTCCGGACCGCCGGGCTCCGCCAGATTGCGGAACGACATCAGATTGATCGAGTGGCAGGCCGCGCAAACCTCACGGTACACCTTGAACCCGCGCTGCACCTGCCCGCGATCAAACTGACCAAACGGACCGGCGAACGTCCAGCTCTGGCGCTCGGGCGAGGGTCCCGCCCCTGCAGCCAGCGCCGGGGTGATCGAAGCCCCCGCAAGAGCGAGCGCCAGACAAATCGACTTGAAGCTTTTCATGGTCATGTCCTTAAGCTCGCTCATTCCGCCGGCTGCAATTTGGCCCCGCCCTGCGGCAACACCGAATCCGCAATAGTGGCGGGCAATGGCTTCGTCGTTTCGTACAGGCCAAGCAGCGGCAAGATCACGAGGAAGAAACCGAAGTAATAGAGCGTCAGCAAGCGCGAGGCGAGCACGTAACCGCCCTCTGCCGGCATAGCGCCCAGATAGCCAAGGCCAATGCAGGTGAGCACGAACACGATGAAGAACACGCGATAAACGGGGCGATAATTGGCCGAACGTACCTTTGACGTATCAAGCCAGGGCAGGAACGCGAGGATCGCAATCGAACCGAACATCGCGATGACGCCACCGAGCTTGGAGGGGATGGCGCGCAGGATCGCGTAGAACGGCAGGAAATACCATTCCGGCACGATGTGCGCGGGCGTCACCAGCGGGTTGGCCTCAATGTAATTGTCGGCATGGCCGAGATAATTCGGCACGTAGAAAATCCACCAGGAGAAGAAGATCAGGAAGATGACCAGCGCGAACGAATCCTTCACCGTCGCAAACGGCGTGAAGGGAAGCGTATCGCGCTGGACGTTCTTGACCTCAACGCCGGTTGGATTGTTCTGGCCAGACACATGCAGAGCCCAGACGTGGAGAATAACCACGCCGATCAGCATGAACGGCATCAGGTAATGCAGCGCGAAAAAGCGGTTCAACGTAGGGTTGTCAACCGAATAACCGCCCCAGAGCCATGTCGTGATCGCGTCGCCGACCAGCGGGATCGCCGAGAACAGATTGGTGATCACCGTCGCGCCCCAGAAGCTCATCTGGCCCCACGGCAGCACGTAGCCCATGAAAGCAGTCGCCATCATGACGAGGAAGATCACGACGCCCAGAATCCAGAGCACTTCGCGCGGCGCCTTGTAGGAGCCGTAATAGAGCCCGCGGAACATGTGGATGTAGACCGCGATGAAGAACATCGAGGCGCCGTTGGCGTGCGAATAGCGCATGAACCAGCCCCAGTTCACGTCGCGCATGATGTGCTCGACGGAGGAGAAGGCGTAATCGACATGCGGCGTATAATGCATCGCCAGCACGATGCCGGTGATGATCTGGGCGACGAGCATGAAGCTCAGGATCGCGCCGAAGGTCCAGAAATAATTCAGATTGCGCGGCGTCGGATACGCAATGAACGAGCTGTGGACGAGGCCGCCAATGGGAAGCCGGCTCTCAAACCAGCGCCCGAGGGCGCTCTGGGGAACGAAGGTCGATGGTCCGCT
>CAMCMI010000279.1 GCA_945875875.1 Rhizobium sp. Q54 | reverse complement strand
CCGATGTGTTTCGCATCAACATGAGCCATTCCAGCCACGAGCTGTTGCGCGAGCGCGTCGAGACTATCCGCGCGATTGAGAAGAAGCATCAGCGCTCCATCGGCATTCTGGCCGATCTGCAAGGCCCCAAACTGCGCGTGGGCGAGTTTAAAGACACGCAGGTCACGCTGGCGCGCGGCGATACATTTGTGCTCGACAGCGATCCTGCGCCCGGCGACCAGACGCGCGTGCGCCTGCCCCATCCCGAAATCCTCGCCGCGCTGGAGCCCGGCCACGTCGTGCTGATCGACGACGGCAAGGTGCGCTTGCACGTGATTGAGGCCGCGCCTGATCGCGCTGTGGCCATCGTCGACGTCGGCGGGAAAATCTCGAACCGCAAGGGCGTGAGCCTGCCTGACACCGTGCTGCCGATGTCGGCGATGACGGAAAAAGACCGCAGCGATCTTGACGCCGCGCTGTCGGTGGGCGTGGACTGGGTCGCCGTGTCGTTCGTGCAACGGCCCGAAGACATTGCGGAAGTGAAGAAAATCGTGCGCGGGCGCGCGGGCGTGCTCGCCAAGATCGAGAAGCCGCAGGCGATAGCCCGGCTCGACGAGATTATGGAAATTTCCGACGCGCTGATGGTGGCGCGCGGCGATCTTGGCGTCGAGATGCCGGTCGAAAAAGTGCCCGGCCTGCAAAAGCGCATCACGCGCATGGCGCGCCGCCTCGGCAAGCCGGTCGTGGTCGCCACCCAAATGCTGGAGAGCATGATTACGACGCCGGTGCCCACCCGCGCCGAAGTGTCCGATGTGGCCACCGCCGTTTATGAAGGCGCGGACGCCGTGATGCTGTCGGCTGAAAGCGCCGCCGGACTGTATCCGCTTGAAGCGGTCGCGACGATGGACCGGATTGCGGTCGAGACTGAAAACGATTCCAATTATCGGGCGATCCTCAGCTCGCAACGCAGCGCGCCGGAAGCCACCGGCGCCGACGCGATTGCGGATGCGGCCCGCAGCGTGGCCGAAACGCTGGACCTGCGCGCGATCTGCGCCTGGACTTCGTCTGGCTCCACCGCTTATCGCATCGCCCGCGAGCGCCCCAAGCCGCCCGTTCTGGCGCTGACCCCCAATCGCGACACCGCGCGCCGCCTGACGCTGGTTTGGGGCGTGCACCCCATCGTCACCAAGGACGCCAGCGACATGGAGGACATGGCCAGGCGCGCAGGCAAGTTCGCCAACCGCGAAATGTTCTCGAAAGACGGCGACCGCATCGTCATCGTCGCAGGCCTGCCCTTCGGCACGCCCGGCGCCACCAACATGCTGCGCATCGCGTTCACGGGCTCGGAGAAATAGAGCCAGCACCCTTCACAAAAGCCTCAGCGACGCCTCGCCAATGCCGGACAGGCTGGCCTCTATGCGGGCGGGGCGATCCATCGGGACGGGCTCGTTCAGCGTGCCCAGAGTCACGAATTGCCCGGCCCGCAGGCCGCCAAGCTGATCGGCCTGGCCATTGGCCCAAGCGATGAGCGGGATCAGCGGGTCGCCGTCCGAATGGCCCCCAGGCCGGTCGTTGAACACATGGCCGTCCACCGCCAGCCGGCAGCGCAGATGGGCGAGATCCAGATTGCGAAACGAATCTGTGCGCGCGCCGATGGCATAGGCGCCGTTGCTGAACGAATCGGCGACTTTGCTGATGAAATCGGCCGCCGCCACATTTGAGAACCTGCTGACAATCAGCTCAAGCCCCACAAACATTTCGCTGATCGAGTCGAGAATCTCTTCACGCCCGTAGGCAAGCGCGCGCGGCGGCAGGTCGCGGCCAAGGCGAATTCCAAGTTCGGCTTCGATCTTCACGGCGGAGCCTCGCGGCAAGGTATGCGTCCCGCCGTTCTCGCGCATGTCGCAATCCAGAATCGGCGCCGCCCATGGGGCTCCTCCATCCGGCGCAAAGCCCACCTTCCAGCCGACGACTTTTGTCCCCAAAGCGTGCGCGACCTGCGCCTGCGTGCGGTAGGCGGCGCCCATTTCTGTAACCGCCAGCGCAGGCTCAAACAGGAAGGGCGTATGCGTGCGGCGCGCCTGCGCGATTTTGGATGCAAGGGGGGAAAGGGTCATTGGGGGCTCTGTTTAGGGAGGAGGCGAGTAGCGAGTAGGGAGTAGGGAGTAGGGAGCACGGAGCACGGAGCAGGTAGTGGGGATACCCCTCATCCGTCGTTTGCTGACGCAAACGCCACCTTCTCCCGCAAGGGGAGAAGGAAGAAAAGAGGCGCCGCCGACTTCAGCTCTTTCTTTCCTTCTCTCCTTACGGGAGACAAGGTTTCCAAGTTTACTCGCTACTCGCTATTCGCATCTTCCTACTGCCTACTGCCTATTCCCCGTTCCCCACTCCCTATTCCCTTTCTCCATTGATCCGGGAGGAAAAATCGGGCATATACCGCTCACGTTCGGTTGCGGGCTTGCTCCGCCGACATCCTGTTTAGCCAAAACCTCCGGGGACGAGAGATGAAGGTCCGTAATTCTTTGAAGTCGCTGCGTAACCGCCATCGCGACAACCAATTGGTCCGCCGCAAGGGCCGCGTCTACATTATCAACAAGGTCCAGAAGCGCTTCAAGGCGCGTCAGGGCTGATTTGACTTTTGTTTGCTTAACTTTAAGACCCCGGCCTTGTGGTCGGGGTTTTATTGTTTGCGCATTTTTTGAACGCGGCTTAAAGTGCCGGTCATGAAAACGTCCGGCGCCCTGAAACTCTTAGCCGCCTTGTTTGCGCTCGCGGGGTTTTCACCCGCACTGGCGCAATCGGCCCAGAATCGGGCGCCCGCCGCCGCGTTCATTCCCCTCATGCCCCCGGTGGACGAAGCGGCTGGCCGCAAGCGCGTGCTCGATGAATTGTTCGAGCGCCTCGCCAAGGCGCAAGACGCCGAGGAGGGGGCGGGAATCGCCGGCGCCATCGAGCGCGTCTGGCTGCGCTCAAACTCCGACACCGCCGATTTGCTGATGAGCCGGGCGCGGGCCATGCTTCAGGCGAAGGATGCAGCGGTCGCGCAGGAAATTCTGGATCGGCTGATCGCGCTTGAGCCTGAATGGGCCGAGGCGTGGCGCATGCGGGCGAACGCGCGTTTTCTGGGCGGCGACAAAGGCGGCGCCGTTGAGGATCTCGGGCGCACGTTGGCGCTTGAGCCTCGCCATTTCGCCGCACTGATGGATCTGGGCTCA
>CAMCMI010000278.1 GCA_945875875.1 Rhizobium sp. Q54 | reverse complement strand
TTGATAATCGTGTGCTATTGTGGTCAGTCACGTCTGTGGGCAGCGAAGACTACCTACTCAGACGGGCGTTATTGCCGCGTACTACCTACAGCTGGCGCTGCGGGAGTGGCAACCTCAGCTGGAGGTGGATTGACAAGGTTCAGGTGCACCGGCATGTTAATCAAAATAGAAAATGAGGGAGGCGACCCGTGGATGGTGGTAAGCTCGTAGAGCGGCGTCCGATTGCCGCAATCGATAGCGCGGTTGTTTTCTCAATGCGCAATCTGCCCTTGCTCGAGCAGGGTACGACCTATGACCCTTTGGCGACGGCCGAAAATCTTTGGGCGGCCGTAAAAGTCTACGCGAGCGGCGGAGAGAACGCTCTTCATGCCCATGGCGGCGAGGATCATGCGTTCATCGTGCTTCAGGGCAAGGCGACATTCACTTTTGCAGACGGAGCGACACAGGTAGTCTCCACTCATCAAGGGGTCATGATCCCCAAAAACGTGCAGTACAAGTTCGAAGCTGATGAAGCGGAGAACCTTATCCTGTTGCGCGTGGGTGGCGGTGAACGCGCGGTCAAGGGGCTTGAGCAACTGACGCCATTCGGCACGCCAAAGGATGTTGTGCAGCAAACGACATTCGGCGATGGGTCCGTGAAGGTAGGCACCCTTGCCAAGAACGGCGAGACGGCGAAGAAGCGCGTCTATGCTCAAGGCAAGTTCTTTTCGCCCGGCTAAGACTCGCTCAAAAATCACCAAAACCGGCGCTGTACGCATCGGCGTGATCGCCTACATGCCTGACCTCCGTCCACGCTGTCCAGCTGTCTGGTCTCGATCTGTGGTTATTTAGGAGCTGCCGAGAGACTTGACCTGCAAGAAGGGTAATCTGCATGACCAAGGTATTGGCTGTCACTTTGTGCTTTGGTGCTTTGGTCGTAAGCGCCACAGGTGCGCGGTCCCAGGATGCTGATTTCTTCGCTGGCAAGAGTATCACGGTTGTGATCGGCTATGCCGTCGGCGGCACTTATGATGCGACCGCCAGGTTGTTGTCGCGCCACATGGGCCGTCACATTCCCGGAAATCCGAATTTTATTCCGCAGAATCTTCTCGGCTCGGGAGGGATTAAGGCCACCCTGCATCTCTACAGCGTTGCGCCGCGCGACGGCACGGCTTTGGGCATGCTGGCGCGCAGCTACGCCGTCGAGCCGGCTTTCAATCCGCAGGTGGCAAAATACGACCCGGCCCGGTTCAATCCGATTGGCAGCACCAGCAAAGAGGTGTCTGTTGGAGTCGTTTGGCATACGCGGGGCGTCAAGTCGCTGGACGACTTGCAAACCCGCCAAATAATTGCTGGCGCGACCGGAGTTGTTGACGACACGGGTCGTTTTCCGACCCTTGTCCGCAAGTTGACTGGGGCAAACATCAAAGTCGTTACAGGCTATCCTGGCGGCAATGACGTGACGATGGCGATGGAGCGGGGCGAAGTGGATGCGCGCTTCGGCTGGTCTTGGGGAAGCCTTAAAAGTCGTTCGAAACCTTGGCTCGATGACAAGAAGATCAATGTTCTGATTCAGATGGCTCTACAAAAAGCGCCAGACCTGCCGGACGTTCCTCTTATCATGGATTTTGCAAAGACCGATCTCGACAAGAAAGCACTTGAATTGCTGTTCTCGCCGCAAATTAGCGCATGGCCGCTGATTGCGCCTCCTGAGGTCCCGAAGGAGCGTATCTCGATCCTTCGTCGCGCCTTTGATGCCACCATGAAGGATCCAGCTTTCTTGGCCGATGCGGAGAAAATTCAAATTGAGGTGGATCCTGTCTCCGGCGAAACGATGCAGCAAGTCGTCGCCGGGATCGCCATGTTCGACCGTTCTGTCATCGATCGTGCGATCGAGCTGACAGACGCCAAATAACGATAATAAAAAAGGGCGGCACATGAGTCAGCGGCAGATGCACCTCGGCGTATATGCGGTCGGAACCGGCAACCACATCGCCGGCTGGCGTTATCCGGGCGCCACGACAAGCGGCGAGAATATTGAAGTCTTTAAAAAGATCGCAGCTTCCTGTGAAAGGGGCAAGCTGGACTTCATCTTCGTTGGAGACAGCCTGGCCTTCCTGCCCGAGGGGCATCCCGGGCAGGTCACGCGCTTCGAGCCGACGACGCTCCTCTCAGCGCTCTCCAGCACCACGACGCATATCGGACTCATCGGCACCGCATCCACCACCTATAGTGAGCCCTTCAACATCGCACGGCAGTTTGCGTCGCTCGATCATCTCAGCGGCGGCCGTGCTGGCTGGAATGTCGTCACGTCGACATTGCCTGAGGCTGCCGAAAATTTCGGGCGCGAGATGGTCGATCACGATCGCCGTTATGAAATCGCCGGCGAATTCGTCGATGTCGTTCAAGGTTTGTGGGACAGCTGGGAAGACGGCGCCCGCATTGAAAACAAGGAAACCGGACAATACTACGACCTGAGCAGAGTGCATGAACTCGATCATAAGGGACAATTCTATTCGGTGAAGGGGCCGCTGAACTTGACACGTACGCCGCAGGGGCGGCCCGTCATTGTACAGGCCGGCTCCTCGTCGACTGGGCAGGCGCTTGCAGGGCGGATTGCCGAAGTTGTCTTCACTGTTCAGCTCGAACTGGACGTAGCCCGTGAATATTATGACAACATAAAGATGCACGCAGTCGCGGCTGGCCGTCGTCCCGAACATTGCAACATCCTGCCGGGCATGGTCCCGATCGTGGGTCGAACGGACGAAGAGGCGCAAGCTAAGCTGGCGCACCTCATGACCTATGTGGATTCAACGAGCGCCATGGGGACCATGTCTCGTCGCTTTGGTCACGACATGTCCCAATATCCGCTTGATGGTCCCGTTCCAGACCTGCCGGTCTCCAATCTAAAGCAAGGTTACAGCACGGTCGCTTCCGCCAAGGCCAAAAGGCTGGGTTACAAACTTAGGGACATTTACAACGAGATCGCGATCGCGAGGGGTTATCTTCTCGCCTGCGGCAGCCCGACGACGGTCGCCAACCTGATGCAAGAGTGGTTCGAGGCGGGCGCTATGGACGGGTTCGTCCTGCTGCCCGCGCATTTCCCCGAGGCCTTCGATGATTTCATCGATCTAGTTATTCCGGAATTGCAGAGACGCGGCCTGTTTCGCAAGGAGTATGAGGGGACCACTTTGCGGGAGCACCTTGGTCTGCCGAAGCCGGGAAACAGG
>CAMCMI010000277.1 GCA_945875875.1 Rhizobium sp. Q54 | reverse complement strand
TATGCGCTGCGTGGTCCGACTCGCGTCGCCATCTTCGCCGAAGTCGAAGTGAACATGAAGACCGGTCAGGTCTGGGGCAAGCGCTTCGTTGTCGCGCAGGATTGCGGCGTCGTCATCAATCCGGACCTGTTGAAGCTCACGATTGAGGGTAACATCGTTCAGGGCCTGAGCCGCGCCCTTATGGAGGAGACGACGTTCGACAAGAACAATGTCACCAGCACGGATTGGGAGAGCTATCCCATTCTGGACATGATGCAGCGTCCGCAATCAGTCGATATCGTGTTGATCAACCGCCAGAACATTGCGCCTTCGGGCGCCGGCGAGGGATCCATGCGTCCCGTCACCGCTGCGGTGGGCAACGCCATCTACGACGCGACCGGCATCCGCATGCGTCAGGCGCCGTTCACGCCCGACCGCCTGCGAGCCTCTGGTCTCGTCTGATAAAGACTCAAACTAACCGTCAAGGCGCGCCCCAACAGGCGCGCCTTTTTTGCATCTGGACTGTACGCGGTCCAGATGCAGGCCCTTCGTCTGGTTCAAATTTCCTCGCATCGTCTCTTCTCGGCCCCGCGCGAACGCGGTAGTTTGGGGTCCGCTCAGGCGGATTCGCGTTTGGGCCGTTCATCGGGGGATGAACACGGGAGATCGGCGTGATGCATCGCTTGTTCCATTTCCTCCTTCCAACAGCCGCCATTTTCGCGCTGGCGCTTCCAGATGCTGCGGTCGCAGGCAATCGTCCGGCGCAAGCGTGCCGCCCCATCGCAGACATTCCCGGCACTCATGGCTTGTGGCTTGGTCATTTTACCGGCGGGCGCAAAATTCCTCAGTATCGCGTTGTGGAATGGCGCGACGATTACGCGTGCTTTACGTCTGCGGCCGAGTGTGCCGCCTGGCGTCGCGATCTGCTGCGCGCGTATGGCGACGTCGAGGGCCATGGCACATGTCTGCCGTTGCGCGCTGGCGGCGTGGCGACCTATGTGGCACCCGTGGTGTATGAGAGAATCGTCACAAGCCGCTATTAAACCGGGGATATCATGAGCGCTTACGAGACCATACTTGTGGAGGCAGGCGACGGCGTGGGCCTCATCACGCTCAACCGTCCGCAAGCCTTGAACGCGCTCAACACGCAGATGACGCGCGACGTGATCGCCGCGCTGAACGCCTTTGATTCCGACCCCGAGATCGGCGCCATCGTGATCACCGGCTCGCAAAAAGCCTTTGCCGCGGGTGCCGACATCAAAGAAATGCAGCACCTCTCGTTTGAGGAGATTTACGCAGCCGACGGCTTTGCCGGCTGGGAGGCGATGGGCCGCATCCGCAAGCCCATTATCGCCGCCGTAGCGGGCTTTGCGCTGGGCGGCGGGTGCGAGCTGGCGATGATGTGCGACATGATTATCGCCGCCGAAAACGCGCAGTTTGGCCAGCCGGAAATCACGCTCGGCATTATTCCGGGCATCGGCGGTACGCAGCGCCTTGCGCGCGCCATCGGCAAGGGCAAGGCGATGGACATGTGCCTGACCGGTCGCCGCATGGGGGCGGAAGAGGCCGAGCGCGCCGGGCTTGCAGCGCGCGTAGTCCCCAACGAGACGCTGATGGACGAAGCGATGGAAGCCGCCCGCACGATAGCCGCCATGCCGCGCGCCGCCGTGCTGATGGCCAAGGAGTGCGTGAACCGCGCCGGAGAATTGGCGCTGTCGGAAGGCGTGCGCTTCGAGCGTCGCGCGTTTCATTCGCTGTTTGCCACGCACGACCAGAAGGAAGGGATGAGCGCCTTCGTGGAAAAGCGAAAGCCCGCGTTCAGGGGGAAATAGGGCGGGCGACTGAAACAGCGGTCCGCAGGAGCGCGCTTTTCCGCGCTGTTGCACTTCGCCTGCAACAGGGCGTAGTTTACCAGACGAGAAAATACAGGGAGATTCCACTATGTCCGGCGAGCAGCCGCGCGTCGGCTTTGGCGCGCTTTACCGAGTGTTTTTCTGGATCGGCCTGTTCAGCTTTGGCGGCGGCCTGTTGCCGTGGATACAACGCGAAATCGTGACCCTGCGCGGCTGGATGAAGGATGAGGAGTTTCTGCCCGGCGTCGCGCTGGCGCAAATCCTTCCCGGCGTTAATTCAACCAACCTTGCCGTGTTCGTAGGCCAGCGCCTGCGCGGGGCGCCGGGGTCAGTTGTCGCCGTTATCGGCATGCTCACGGGGCCGTTCCTCGTGATGCTGGTTGCAGCTGTCACGTATCAATATGTTCTTGGCGCGCCCGCCATTCAGGCGGCGATGGCTGGAGCGGCGGCTGGCGCCATCGGCATGATGCTCAATATGGGCGTGGCGGCGGTGCGCAGCGCCAGTCGCGGCGTGGCTGCGATTCTCGTGATGATTGCAGTGTTCGTGGCGGTGGGCGTGATGCGCTGGTCGCTCATTCCGGTTGTGCTGGTCGCCATTCCTGTCAGCGTGGCGCTTGCCTGGCCGCGAGGAGCGCGCGATGCGGGATGATCCGCTGCTGGGCCTGATCGTGGTGCTGGCGCCGCTGTCCATCGCCTCGATCGGCGGGGCCAGCGCCATTTATGCGCCGCTGCAATATGAAGCGGTGGAGGTGCGGCACTGGGTGACGGGCGCGCAATTTCTCGATCTGTTTGCGATCTCGCGTTTCATCCCCGGCCCAAGCTCGATCCTTGGCGCGCTGATCGGCTTCAACATAGCGGGCCTTCTTGGGGCGCTGGTGGCGATGGTCGCGCTCTATCTGCCCTCGTCGGCGCTCTGCTACGCGGTCGGCGCAGTATGGGACCGCCATCGCGGAAAGCCCTGGCACACAGCGCTTGAACAGGGGCTGGCGCCAATCGCCGCCGGCCTCATCATGGCCGGCGTGCTATCGCTCTACCGCATATCAGGGGGCGACGTGCTGACCGGCACCGTGATCCTTGGCTCCGCAGGCGCGCTGGCGTGGAAGCGCAAGCTGCACCCGTTCATCCTGCTGGCTGGCGGGGCGATTGCGTTTGAGCTGGCGTGGTTGGTGCGTTAAGCCCTCGGCAGGTTCGTCGCCGTCTGGCCAAACAGCACCTTTTTCTCCTCGTCCGTCATGTTCGCGCTCTCTCGCATGGGCTCGCCTTTGGCATAGGCCGCGATCACGGCGGGGCGGGCGCGCATGGCGTCGAACCAGCGTTTCACATGCGGGAAGTCTTCCAGCTTCTGGCTTTGCTTGTCGTGGCTGACGACCCACGGATA
>CAMCMI010000276.1 GCA_945875875.1 Rhizobium sp. Q54 | reverse complement strand
CAGGTTCACGCCGAGCGTCAGGCGGGCGAGGTTTTTGCGGCGCAGCGGCACTAGCGCCAGAAAGGCGATCAGCAGTCCGTCGCGATGCATGGTCGCTGACTGGCGCGGCGTCAGATCCTCATCCGCCGCTTCATCGATCAGCCGCAGACCGAGATCGAGCAATTCTTCCGAGAGGCGCAGGTGCGACTTGTTGCGCACCGGGCGATGCCGGCTGCGGATCTTTGACGCGATCCGGTTGATGAAGCTCCAGTCACGTGCGGGCCCCGTCACCTTGGCGACTTCGCCGAGCTCCTGCAGGCGCGCGAGGATCGTGCCGGAGCCGTTGCCCAGCGCTTGCAGTTCGCCGACATAGGCGCAAACCCGCTCGGGCGTGATGCGCGCTTCAGGTAATTGCGACACCGCCTCAGCATCGCGCACAGCCAGGAAAGTCAGCCAGCGCCCGTAGCCCTTGACGGCCTTGTCGTTCGACGCCCTCGCATGCTGAGCGCGGCTGCCGCCGTCCTCAAGAGCCAACAGGTCCACAGGCTCGCAGGCCGCGCGCCACAGTCGCAGATCCATCTCGGGCCAGGACGTCAGCGGCAGGCAGGCGCGCGCGGGGGCCTTGCCGCGCCCGTAAGGGCCGCCGCTCATGTGTCGCCTCCAAACTTCTTGCTCTTGATCAGCGTGGGGCGCTTCGTCTTCGCGCTCCCCTCAAGCGCCCGCCTACGCTCAGCGATCACGGCGGCGAAGTGCGCGCCCGCCGAGCGGGTTTCCGCGCCGGCGTAAATGCTGGTCGTGGTCGCAATCGATCGATGGCCAAGAACGCGGCGCATGACCTCGTACTGGCCAGGCCGAGCGTCGAGGAAGATCTTGCCGCCGGCGTGCCTGAAAAGGTGCGCGTTGAAGGGCATCCCGGTGTAGCGGAACACCGCCTTGGCGATTTGCGGCGCAAGAGTGCCTGGCTGTTTGGGCGCACCGTTGGCCCCGGGAAACAGCGCGTCGCTGGGACCCTTGAGCAGGTGGGGGCGATGCGCGCGCACATACCACGCGAGGATCTCGACAGTTTGCGGCGGCAGTTCGAAGTCGATGGGTTCCCCGTTCTTCACGTCCGCGTCCGCCACGATGAGGTAAAGGCGCTTGCCGCGGCTGACGAGATTGTGCGTCAGGTCGAGAGCGGCGAGGTTCTTGCGCCGGATCGGGGCGGCTTGCAAAAGCGCAATGGCGGCGGCGATCTGCGCGGTGACCGCCTTGAGGCGCGGGGAGCGCTTGTCCTTGTCGACGTCCTGGCGGATGCGGTCGGGCAGCCCCAGAAACCGGGCGACGTTTTCGGCCTCGTCAAGCGGGCGTAGGCGCTCGCGGTTCTTGGCCGTCATGCCGCGCCTCGGCGGCGTGAGGTTCGACACGATCCTTTTCATTTTGACGACCGTCGCCTCGTCAGCTTTGACCCAATGCCGCGCCACGTCCTTCAGAAAGCCGGCGATCTGGCCGACCATCGGCGACGTCTGGCCGCCATGCCGGGCGAGGAAGAAGCGCAGGAGCGCCTGATAATTTGCCATCAAAACCAGATCGGCGAGCGACAAGATGTGCTCCGTCTTCACGCCGCTGTGCGCAAGCGCCGAGGCCGAGACTTGCAATTGATAGGCGCGGGTCTTGAGGGTCGCCGGACGCGCCGGACGGGCGGGGCCGTCGCCCGACAGGTCGTGGCCCGCCAAGCGGGCGAGATAAGCGTCCGCGTCCTGCTTCAGGCTGGCTGGAAAGGTCGACCACGGCAGGAGATAAATTTCACGCTTTTTCGGGCGGTCGATGACAAGGGGCGGCCAGCCGTTGACCTCGCGCTGGCAGGCGTTCCACATCCAGGTCAGAGCGTCCCAGGCTTTTTCCGGCTCGCCGCGCAGGCGGTCGTTGCAGATCGCCTGCCTGTAGGCGTCGAGGTCCGCAATCGCGACCTTATCGGGGCCGATCCCTGCTTGGCTGAGGAAGCGCAGGAGCGGCAGAAGGCGATACCGCCGATCCACGCCAAGGCCGGTGACGAGGGCGTCCCAGGCGGGCAGCAGCGGTGACGCGCTGCGCCCCGGCATCATCGGCTGCATCAGCGCTAGCGCGTTGCCCAGCAGCGATTTCATATTGGCCCAGCGGCCCTTGGAATGGCCCAGAGCCTCGGGCGAGAGACCATTGAGCCGCCGGCGCAATCCCGCCACGTCAGCCGCGATCTCCTCAGGAGCGCCGCCCAGCGCCTTGGCAAGCGTGCGGACCGCCGAGCGCATGTCCTGCTTCTGGCGGACCGTCAGATCGGCGCATGAAATCAGAGCGATAAGGTCGGCGAGCGAGGCTCGTGAGGGTTGCGTGAGCGTCATGCGGGGCCTCGTGAGGTCTTGGGTGGACGGGCGTGCTAAATCGTTATTACACTGTTTACAACAACAATGCGGACTACAGCGGATTGTAATAACGAGCATACGATCTACACCTTCGTGCCCTCAGAATAAGTCAGCGCTTGGAGTGATTTAGCCGGAATACGCACCGACCTCCCGACACGGCAGGCCGGAAGGCCCCCGCAGGCAATCTGGCGGCGGATCGTCTTCTGCGAGACCCGGAGCCAGGATGCGGCCTCGCCCACGGTCAGGAAGGCTTGATCTTCAAGGTCTGGCGCGCTCGACGTGCGTGCGCGATCGATCGCGCTCTCGGCGGTCGCCCAGGCCGGAATAGGGCTTAAAGCGGGTTTGGAGGTCGGCAAGCTCATTCCAAGATGATCAGCCGAATGCGATCCTCTCGACTATCCCGGAAGCTACGAAATTTGAGGAGAGCAAATGGGGCGGATAAAATCAGCACGAGCCGCCTCTCTGAACACCAGCCGGTCAGCACTCTCCCGAGTCGTTCTCGACATGCCGTGCCCTCTAAAGCTGGGCGGTCTCAAATTTGAAGTGCACCAATCGGCGGGTGCACTTGCCCTTGTTTGGCGTCTTCCAAGGCCGAGCGATTATGCGCGTGTCTTTAGTCCTCGCTAGGCTCCTTTCTTTCGACCTTCCGGTTGGCCTCGAACGTCATCGGGCTGACGTAGACCAGCGTTGAATGAAGCCGCCTCCCGGCGGCTCAGCCCATCCACCATCACCGCACGTCGTATCCCTGCATAGAGTTCCACTGTGAACATCCTTTCGGCCCCTCCATGCTATCCAAAGGCATCAAGGCGGCTAACAGGACCGGTACACTTTTGTGCCACAATCAAAAGGCGATCAAAGCTGGTTCAGTGGTACACTTTGCCTCCGCTGTTTATAG
>CAMCMI010000275.1 GCA_945875875.1 Rhizobium sp. Q54 | reverse complement strand
CACCCGACGTCGCCGTTGGCGCTGCCCGCCAAGCCTTTCATGGAAAACGCGCGCAAGATTTGGGAAGAGCTTGATCTACCCGCGCTCAGCGTGAAAGCGCCGTGGCATGGCTACGACCTTGGCGATTGGAGCGCCGATTGGCAGGGCTTTGCAGACGCAGCAACGCGCGGGGAATGGAAGGCCAACGGCGCCAATACTTTCGAGCGCCGTCGCGGCGGATTGAAGCCCGAAACGCCGGTTCGCAAGGTTGAAGGCAAGACCAAAAGCTGAATAATCAGCTGATCAATAACGAGGAAACGGCCTCGCCTATGGCCGCAAAGGAAGGGAAACGACATGAAAAAATTATCATACGCAGCAATCATTGGCGCCATGCTCTCTGCAACGCCTGCACTGGCGCAGGCGCCGGCTGATTTCTGGCGCGGCACAACCATGCGCATCACCATCGGCCATCCGCCGGGCGGCTCGTATGATTTTTATGCGCGCATGGCCGCCGAATACATGAAGGCGCATATTCCCGGCACGCCCAACATCATCGTTGAAAACCGCCCCGGCGGCGGCGGCGTCGTTGCGACCGGCTTCTTCTATGCGCAGGCGCCGCGCGACGGCTCAAACATTGCCCTGTTCCCCGAGACCATTGCGCACACGCAAATGCTTGAGCCTGCCGTTGGCAAATGGAAGGTTCAGGAGATGAACTATATCGGCTCGTTTGCGCCGGTGAACACGGCTTTTGTCTTCCGCAAAGGCGCGCCCGCTTTGACGCCGAAGGATTTCATGACAGTGAAATCAAACGCAGGCTGCACGGGACGCAATTCGCAGAGCTATCAATATCCCGCAATGTTGAAGGCGCTTGCAGATTTCAAATTCGACATCATCTGCGGGTACAAGGGCTCGGCGGATTCCGTGCTCGCGCTTGAGCGCGGAGAGGTTGATTTCGTCTCCTCCGCCTGGAATTCTTGGCGCGCCACGCATAAGGAAACCATTGCGCGCGGCGATATGATTGTCGTCATGCAGGGCGGCCTGAAGCGCAACGCAGAGCTGAAGGACGTGCCTCTGATGCAGGAGCTTGTCGCCAATCCTGAAGCCAAAAAGGTGATTGAATTCGCCTCGGCAGGCGCCGCCATCGGCCGCGCGCTGATCGCGCCTCCCGGCATCCCCGCCGACCGTCTGGCCGCCTTGCGCGCAGCGTTCGACAAGATGGTCGCAGACCCCGCCTTCCGTGCTGAAGCCGAGCGCCGCAATCTGGAAATCGACCCCACGAGCGGCGTCGAATTGCAGGGCGTCGTCACCAAAATTCTTGGCGCAGAGCCCGCAATCGTCGAGCGCGCCACCGCTGCCATCAAGTAGTTCGCTAAAGATAAAAATGAGGGAAGCATGAACAGGAAACTTCTGGGGCGCATGGTCGCCGGATTCGCAATCGCTTTTGCAGGCGCAGCTTCTGCACAAGGCGTGAGCTTTAAAGACAAGACGGTGACGATCGGCATCGGCTCGTCTACGGGCGGCGGGCTTGATACTTATGGACGGCTTGTGGCCCGTCACTTTGGTCGCCACATTCCCGGCGCTCCCAACGTCGTTCCCTCAAACATGCCGGGCGCCGGCGGCGGCATTGTCGCCGGTCACCTTTATAATATCGCTCCAAAAGACGGCACTTTTATCGGCCTCGTTTTCCCTGGCATTATCGTAGAGCCCTTGCTGCAGGAGAGCCTGCGCAAGACCTACGATCCGAGCCGTTTCAACTACGTCGGCAACGCGCATTCGGAAACGCTGGTGTGCTTTGTGCGCGGCGATGCACCGATGAAGACGCCCGCTGATCTGCTGACCATGCCCTCGATCATCGGGGCCACGGCGGCGGGCAGCACTACTTATGATTTTCCCGCAATCGTGAACAACATTCTCGGCGGCCAGATCAAGATCGTGACCGGCTACAAGGGCTCGCGCGAAGTCACGCTGGCGATTGAGCGCAACGAAGTGCAGGGTATTTGCGGCGTCGGCCTGTCGACGATCAAGGTGCAATATCCTGAAGTGTTGAAGGGCCAGCTCTTCGCACGCATCTTCGCGCAAGAGGACATGAAGGGACACCCTGAGCTGAACGCCGCTGGCGTGCCGTTGATGGCAGGTTTGGCCAAGACCGACAGCGACCGCAAGGTGCTGGAGATGTTCTACGGCCAGAGCGCTTTTGCGCGCCCGCTCATCCTGCCGCCGGGCGTTCCCGCAGCCAGCATCGAGACGCTGCGCCGCGCATTGGATGCAACGATGAAAGATCCGGAATTGCTGGCGGAAGCAGCGAAGATGAACATCGACGTTCTGCCCAGCACTGGTGAACAGGTGCAGGCGCAAGTCGCGCGCATGTATCAGACTGATCCGGAAACGATTGCGCGCGTGAAGAAAGCGCTGAACAAATAAGCTTTGATTACGCGAGCTAAATGAGCTTCGCCCTCCCCAAACCGGGGAGGGCGTTTTTGCTTCAGCCGAGGAGCACGCGCAATTCCGCCACCACGTCGTCTGGAATTTCGAGCGGCGAGAGATGACGCGCGCCCGGCACGATGCGCAGTGTTGAGCCTGCAATGCCTGCATGCATCGTCTGCGCCATGGGAATGGGCGTTGCGTAATCTTCATCGCCAACGATGATGCGCGCGGGCGCCTTGATGGTGTGGAGCAGGGGGCGCAAATCCGCCGTGCCCAGCATCACGCAGGTCGCCGCATAAGCGGGCAATTCGTTACGCAGGAATACGTCTACGCACGCCTGCACAACGTCCGGCGAACGCTCGCGGAACCCATCGCTGAACCAGCGTGTCGTCTGGAAAGCGATCAAGCCTTCAAGCCCCTCGGTCATCGCCTTGTTGGCGCGCTCTTCCCAAGCGGGCAGGGCTTTGTCGCCATAGCAAGCCGTTGTGTCGAACAGGCCAAGGCCCTTCGTGCGCGCAGGGTGACGGATGGCGAAGGCGAGTGAAATGCAGCCGCCCATCGAGGCGCCGGCGACGACGGCGGAGTCCCAACCGATATGTGTCATCAGCTGCGCCAGATCGTCAGCAAATTGCTCAACCGTGTAGGGACCGGCAGGCTTGTCGGAGGCGCCATGGCCGCGACAATCAACAGTGAGAACCGCAGCCTCCGACGAAAGCGCCTGCGCCACAGGCCTCCAGAACGTGTGGTCCATCGCAAGAGAGTGCAACAACACAACGCGGTTCGAGGAATTTGGATCACCATGAATCACGTAAGCGATGCGCGATCCATCCGACATAACAGCGTGCATAAAAGACCCCTAAATCTTG
>CAMCMI010000274.1 GCA_945875875.1 Rhizobium sp. Q54 | reverse complement strand
TTCAATACGTATTATTTCAAGATGCTTTTACGCCTCTAAAGGCGTGCTCTTTAAGGCGTGTTTTTCGGCTTTTGCTGCGCGCGAAAAGCGGCGGCCCACCCGGGCTTGTCGGCCTGGCGCCCGCGCGCAACCGCCAGCGAATCCGGCGGCACGTCCTGCGTGATGACCGAGCCAGAGCCCACATAAGCGCCCGCCCCCACGCTTACGGGCGCGACCAGCGACGTGTTGGAGCCCACAAAGGCGCCCGCGCCTATATTGGTGCGGAATTTTCCAAAGCCGTCGTAATTGCAGGTGATCGTGCCGGCGCCGATGTTGGCGTCCGCGCCGATGCTGGCGTCGCCGATATAGCTCAAATGGCTGACCTTGGCGCCGGGCCCAAGGTCCGAGGCTTTGATCTCGACGAAATTTCCAACCTTTGCGCCCTGTCCGAGATTTGCGCCGGGACGCAGACGTGCGAACGGCCCGACATTGGCGCCAGCGCCCACTTTTGCGCCCTCAAGATGCGAGAACGCATGCACCACGCAGCCATCCTCCAGCGTCACGCCGGGGCCGAAAACCACATGCGGCTCAATCAATACGTCACGCCCGATCTGCGTATCAAAGCTCATGAATACGGTCTCGGGCGCAATCATTGTGGCCCCTGCCCGCATGGCGCTCTCCCGGAGGCGGCGCTGCATCACGGCTTCGGCGGCGGCTAATTGCACCCGGTCGTTGACGCCCATGGCGTCTGCTTCGGACGCCATCACGGCGACGCATCGCAAGGCGCGTTCGCGGGCGGCTTTCACGGCATCGGTCAGGTAGAATTCGTTTTGCGCATTGTCGGACCCAATCGAGTCCAGCAGCTCCAGAGCGCGGCGCCCGTCGAGCGCCATAATGCCTGCGTTGCAGGCTTTGACGGCGAGCTCGTCGGCGCTCGCGTCCTTCTGCTCGCGGATCGCTTCAAGCGAGTTCGCCTTCATGAGCAAGCGCCCATAACCGTTTGGATCGCGCGCTTCAAACCCCATTGCGGCCACGCTCGCGCCATCGGCCAAAGCAGCGCGCAGAGCAAGCAGGCTTTGACTGCGCACCAGCGGCGTATCGGCGAACACGACCAGCAGATCATCGTAGCCGCGCGCAATCGCCTCGCGCGCAGCCAGAACGGCGTGAGCTGTACCAAGCCGCTGGCTTTGCACGAACACGTCGGCGCCAGGCGCATCCATCCGGGCGCGCGCGGCGACGTCCTCGCGATCAGGCCCCACAACGACGGCGACAGAATCGCCGCCAGCCGCAGCCAGCACATGCGAGAGCATGGAGCGGCCTGCAACCTTGTGCAGAACCTTGGGCAAGCCCGACTTCATGCGCGAGCCCTCGCCCGCCGCCAGAACGATGGTGAGGCAAGAGCGCGCTGATTGCGCCTGGGCTGCGTCGCTGGACATGGGCGAATCTCCAGTAAGTACAAGAACAATGATTTATCCCAAGCGAAAGCCCGGGTCAGCGACAAACGCGCGTCATGCCGCAACGTAACAAAACCGCCTGAAACGCGTCTTGCGTCATCCTGCATGACGGACGCCTTACAAGACGTGAATTCCGCTAGGGAAGCGACGTTAATAAAAGAAAGCGACTGGTCCTTGTTAACGATGGAAAGTCGTCGCGCCGCCGCCGCAATCTGCTATAGACTTGGCGATGCGCCGAGGTTGTTACGTAAATCTGCCGTCTGCGCTGCCTCGCCCCGGGACCAGACGCATCCATGTTGAGACGCCGTGACCTGTTGAAGATCGCAATGACAGGCCTTGCGACGCCGTCTGCGCTTGTAGCCGCCGCCAACGCCCAAACGGCGCCCGAACCGGCCGCAGATCCGCGCGGACCCAAATTTGACCCCTCGCAAGTGCTCGACGCCGCCCGAGCTTTGGCCCGTCAGCCGTGGCGCAGGCCTGCGCATGATATGACTGACGCCTTTAGCGCTCTGAATTTTGAGCAATATTCAACAATCCGCCGCAAGCCGGGGACTGCAATCTGGGATGCGCAGCAGACCGGATTCTCAATGGAGCCGACCACGCGCGGCTTCATCTTCTCCAACAATCTCCAGATCAACCTGATCGAGGACGGCTACGTTCGCAGGCTTGGCTTTGACGCTGCTGATTACGATTATGGCAAGGCGCCCGCCCCGACTGACAAGCGCGATCCGGGATTTGCGGGTTTTCGCCTCAAGCAGCGCACGCCCGAGGGCGAGATGCGCGACGTGCTCCTGTTTCAGGGCGCCGGCTATTTCCAGACCGGCGCGCGCAACCAGCCCTTCGGCGCAGCGGCGCGTGCGCTGGCGATTCGCCCGGTGGACACCAACAAGAGCGAGGAATTTCCAAACATCGCCGCAGTCTGGATCGAGCGTCCCGGACTGGCGGCGGGCGTTGTCGTCATCCATGCGCTGCTTGATTCGGAGAGCGTGACCGGCGCTTATCGCTTTACGCTGCGTCCGGGCGACACGACCATCGTCGACACCGAGTGCACGCTGTTCACGCGTGCTGCGCTGGAGCATGTGGGCATCGCCACAGTGCAGGGCACGTTCCTGTTTGGCCCCATCGACAGACGCCGCGGTGACGACGTGCGCCCCAACGTCTATGACGCCTCGGGCCTGCAAATGCTGACGGGCAAGAATGAATGGATCTGGCGCCCGGTCGCCAACCGGCTCAACTTGCAGGCCTCGGCCTTCGTTGACGAAAACCCGCGCGGCTTTGGCCTGTTGCAGCGTGATCGTGATTTCGCCCATTTCAAGGACGACGATCAGCACTGGGAAGCGCGCCCCTCCGTCTGGACCGAACCAATCGGCGATTGGGGACCGGGGCATGTAACCCTGCTGGAAATACCCGCTGAAGCGCAAACCAATCAGAACATTGTGAGCTATTGGCGCCCGCGTAATGCGCTCGCGGCCAATGCCGAACACTCGTTCGCCTATCGCCAGTTCTGGTGCTGGACGCCGAACACGCGCCCGCCTTTCGCGATTGCTGCCCTATCGCGCGCAGGCCGCCCGCCCGGCGCCGGCGCCAATTCGCGCCGCCGAAGGTTTATGATCGAGTTCACCGGCGACGTCCTGGCCGACGTGAACGCCGCGCCCGAAGTCACCGCCCGCGCGCACGCCTCCAACGCCAATGTTTCGGCCTTGCGCGTTGTACTGGTGCGAGGCCAGAAAGCGGCGCGCGTCACCTTTGATCTTGAAGCCGGCGCCGAACCCAATATCGAATTGCGCCTGATACTTGAGGGCGCAGGCAAACAAATCAGCGAGACGTGGCTCTACAGATGGACGCCGTGACCCAAAC
>CAMCMI010000273.1 GCA_945875875.1 Rhizobium sp. Q54 | reverse complement strand
CGATAGCGCCCATGCTGCCCCAGTTCGAAATTGTTGATGTGGGGTGCGGCGCCGCTCTTGTAGACAAAGACCAGCTCGTGCCGGGACCGGTAAAAAGTCCCCATGCCGCCATTGTCTTTGACCCAGACATTCAGGTTCTTGAGCTCGCTATAGATGCCATCGGCTGCCTCCTCCATCTCCCGCATATGGCGCCAATCCATGCAGATGAAATGGATCGAGCCGACATGGCTGAAGGCTTTGAGATTGGTGTAGGAGGATTTCAGGAAGGTTGTGAATTCGCCCTTGGTCATTTCGCCCGAGGCCATGGGGAATTCGCCGTGTTTGAACTGGCCCAGCCCGCCAACATTGCCAGCGATAGGCACATTGTAGGGCGGATCGGTGAAGACCATGCGGGCGAGTTCGCCGTCCATGAGGGCGGCAACCGTATTGTAGTCGCGGGCATCCCCGCAGATCAGACGGTGACGGTTGCCAAGTTGGAAAATATCGCCCGGCTTGCAACGGCGAGGGACTTGAGAAGGATCAGGCAGAACGTCGTCATCCGGGTTGCCGGGCTTTTCGGGCTTATGACCCGCAATCAGTCCGTCGATTTCCGGAATTGAGAAGCCGGTCAGCGACAGATCGAAGCCGGGCTCGAGCCCCATCAGGGCTTCCAGTTCTTCGGCCAGAAAATCCTCGTCCCAGCCAGCTTTCAGGGCGAGCTGGTTGTCGGCGATCACATAGGCCCTCTTCTGGGCCTCGCTCATATGGGTGAGCCGGACACAGGGGATAGATATGAGACCAGCCAGTTTGGCAGCTTCCACGCGCCCATGGCCGGCAAGGAGCCGGTTATTCTCATCAATGAGGGCCGGTGAAGTGAACCCAAATTCCAGGACGCTCTTTTTGATCTGTTCGATCTGCTTTTTGGAATGGGTACGCGGGTTTTTGGGCGAGGGTTTGAGATCCCCGATGGGCACGAGTTCGAGGATCGGGATCAGCTCGGCTTGGGCCGAGTTGAGCCGGGCTTCGGTCTGGTTCTGGTGGTTTGCTTTATGTGCAGTCTTACGGTTCCGGGGCATGGGCGCCTCCAAGCTTGGACCTTCGTGCAGCACGCACGTTGGTTCAGGTTTCGGATACTGCCCAAGCCCACACCGGGGGGCTGGCCGCTAGGTTTACTCACTCTCACGATGCAGATTGCCTCGTGAGGAGACGCCGAGCCTCTCAAGCTTTCGACACAACTGAATCTATACGGACAGCCCCAATCTTCAAGAGTTTTTTGAGGTGAATTATTTCAATAAATGACTGAGGCTGTAAAAGATTTCAACCAATGCTTGATTTGTAAAGCCTGCCCTTTACGTGCCGTTTTTTATTTCTTTCGCGGACTGATTTCTTTATGCAGATTTCCTGATCCTGCGAATTGAATTCCCTGTTCTGAAATTTGGGAGGCTCACAGGAAGTGGCCGGTTTTCAGGAAAAAGTCAGGAAAACCGCCTGAATTCTCGGGCCAGGGTCTATTGTATTTCCCTGTAAATTCGCTGTATTTGCGCCAGCGAGGCGAGACCGGTTCGGTCAGACTGCCTCCTCCGCCAGAGAGATGTTGCTGAACAGTCTCAAAATCTCCCAATCGCGCAGCCGATTTGTCAGTCCCGCCGATGCGTGCGAGATGCGCCTGAATTTCCGACGCTGATCAATGCGCAGGTCGTTTCATAAATCGACAGCAGCAAAATGGGCGGTTCCATCTGCCGATCGACAGCTTGGCGGACGGATCAGTTGTGCGTCATGGCGGCGCGTCTATACTGGGAAATCAGCGTCTTTTGGGAGGACGCGCCCACCCGTCCGCGCCAATGTTGCGTGACGAAACGAGATGATCTCGCATGACGCCGCTAGACCGCTTGCTGGCTGAACAAGAAATCAGCCGACTGATTACGCAATTCGCCCTTCACAATGATGCCGGAGACTGGGCCGCAGTCGCGCAAACTTTTACGGCTGAAGGCCAGTTCGTCCGCCCTGCGGGGGGAGACGCAATTATAGGACGTGAAGCGATTCGCGCGTCGCTTGAAAGCCGTCCGCCGCGCAAATCATGTCACTTGATTACAAATATCGTCGTCGATGTTTCCTCGCCTGAAGAGGCTGGCGCCTGCTGCTCCATGCTGCTCGTCGCCGCGCCCGCAGGCGCTTTGGACGCAGCTTCGCCCGCGCTGATCGGCGGGTTTCGCGACAAGCTGGTCCGCACGCCGGACGGCTGGCGCTTTGCAGAGCGGACCGGGTTTCTTGATCTGAAAGTGTCGCTCCCATGACATTTATTCACACGACCCACGTGGGCAGCCTGCCCCGCTCCGCCGGCCTTGCGGAAATGCTGCTGAAGCGCGACCACGGGAAAGACGTTGACGAGGCGGCTTTTGAAGCGCTCGTTTCCACCGAAATCGAGAACATTGTGCGCGCGCAGGTCGAGGCGGGCGTCTCCATCGTCAGCGACGGGGAGCTGGGCAAGGTCGGCTATTCGACCTATGTCACCAGCCGCCTTTCCGGCTTTGGCGGTCATGTCGATCGCACGCCCGCAAAGGACCTGGCAGACCTGCCGGACCTGCGCGAGAAGCTGGCGGCGATCATGGGCAGCCAGACGTTTGTGCGCGCTGCCTGCATCGGCCCGGTGCGGCTTGTGGATTCAAAACCCGCTGACGACGATATCCGGCGCTTTACCGCCGCTATGGGGAAGGAAGGCGGCGCAGTTTCCGGCTTCATGAATGCAGCATCGCCCGGCCTCATCACCGCCTTTCAGCCAAATCGTCATTACCCCACGCACGAGGCTTATCTCGCCGATCTCGTGGACGCCATGCGTCCAGAATACGAGGCGATTGTGGCCGCCGGGTTTGATTTGCAAGTCGACGCCCCTGACCTTGCCATGGCGGCTCACACGGGCTTTCAGGATTTGAGCGAGACCGAATTCCTGAAGCGGGCGATGCAAAACGTCGAGGCGCTCAACGCCGCCACGGCCAACATCCCCGCAAAAAAGCTGCGAATGCATATCTGCTGGGGCAATTACGAAGGCCCGCACGATTACGACATTGCGCTTGAGAAGTTGATGGGAATCATCCTGAAAGCGCGCCCGGCGCAGCTGTTGTTCGAGGCCGCAAATCCGCGTCACGAACACGAATGGATCGTCTGGCGCGACGCAAAACTTCCCGAGGACAAAGTGCTGGTTCCCGGCGTGATCGACACGTGCAGCAATTACGTCGAGCACCCCGAGCTGATCGCGCAGCGCATCGAGCGTTACGTGGCCATCGTCGGCGCTTCGCGCGTGATTGCTGGCACCGATTGCGGATTCGGCACCTTCGCGGGCTATGGCAAGAT
>CAMCMI010000272.1 GCA_945875875.1 Rhizobium sp. Q54 | reverse complement strand
GTCCCGGATTTCGGGGCACTTGAGTGGCTCCTGTCCACTTTGTCTGACGCTAACCTGTTGCCAACTTCAAAGAGCCGCTCCCCCCGCGGCTCTTTTTTTGCGTCGCTGCCCGAGGCTCGCGCGGGTTAAGGTTAACGGAGCTTTAAAAGCACAAGCGCGCGTTCCCGCGCTAGGATCGACCCAGATAATCGCATTGCCTTCGAGGCCCCGCTCGTCGGGGCGACGTTTAGCGGATGGGTCGCAACATGCTTTCAATCGAAGACAACACCGTATTTTTCGGTGAGAAACTTGCTTCCTCCGATGCGTTCAAGTCCCTGTTTCGGGAGGGGATGCTGCTTGTTGAGGAATCTGCTGAATATCTCGATGGACCCGGTCGCCTTGAATCGCGCAGCCTCGCGCGCGCGGAGGCGCTGGCTTATGCCTCCGAGAGCATGCGGCTGACGACGCGGCTGATGCAGATGGCCTCCTGGCTGCTGCTGCAACGGGCGGTCAACGAGGGCGAGATGAGCTTGACGCAAGCAGGCGCCGACAAACACAAAGTCAAGCTGACGCGACAGGAATCTGCCACCGACGGATCGCTCTTCCAACGTCTGCCGACGCGGCTTCGCGATCTCGTGCAACAATCCATGCGTTTGCAGGACCGGGTGATCCACCTCGATCAATTGCTCTACGCCAGCCCGGCGCAGAATGCGGCTCCCGCGCAGATGCCGCTTGAGGGCCAGCACGCGTTGCTGCGGCGGGCGTTCACCTCGCCCGTGCGCTGAAAGCTCCGCCGATCGAACACACAAAAAAACGGCCGGGAAAAACCCGGCCGTTTTTTTAATTATTGGAAACAGCCGCTTACTTGCGGGCGCCGATGCTGCCGAAGCGCGCGTTGAAGCGCGACAGGCGGCCGCCGCGATCCAGCAGCTGCTGGGTGCCGCCGGTCCAGGCCGGGTGAGTCGTGGGGTCGATATCGAGGTTCAGGGTCGAACCTTCCTGGCCGTAGGTGGACCGGGTCATGAACTCGGTTCCGTTGGTCATCACGACCTTGATCATGTGGTAATGGGGATGAATGTCGTTTTTCATGGCGGTAAGTCCTCGCAACAGCAAGCTACGGGGCGTGACCGCAGCAAAATCAGGATTGGCCGGTCGTATACATGAGGGCGGGCCGGGAAACAAGGCGAGCCCATTCCGTCGCGGCGCTAAAAGTCGTAGACAATGGCTATGACCGATGACGCCTATCACGACAGCGCCGCAGGACGGCGCCCCAGGGCTTCGCTGAAAGCCCTGCTTCCGCTCATTCCCTACGCCCTGCGATATCGCGGGCGTCTTGTGGCAGCGCTCGCCGCCCTTAGCGTGGCTTCAGCCGCCACGCTCACCGTGCCGGTGGCCGTTCGGGGCATGATAGACAACGGTTTTTCAGCCGAAAGCGCAGGCGTGATCGACCTGTATTTCGGCGCCATGATGGCCGTGGTCGGCGTTCTCGCGCTCGCTTCGGGCGTTCGCTATTACCTTGTCATGACGCTGGGCGAGCGGGTGGTCGCCGATTTGCGCCGCGATGTGTTCGCGCATTTGCTGCGGCTTGATTCGGCCTTCTACGACACCGCCCGCACCGGCGAGCTGGTGTCGCGCCTCACCGCCGACACCACGCAGATGAAATCGGCCTTCGGCTCCTCGGCGTCGGTGGCTTTGCGCAATCTGTTCATGTTCGTGGGCGCCATCGCCATGATGGTCTATACCAGCCCCAAGCTGTCCGGGCTTGTGCTGATCGCCATTCCGCTCATCGTGCTGCCGCTGATGGCGTCTGGCCGGTCTGTGCGCGAACGTTCGCGCCGGGCGCAGGATACGCTGGCGGAAGCCTCGGCCTTCGCCTCCGAAAGCCTTGGCGCCGTGCGCACGCTGCAAGCTTTCACCGCCGAGCCCGCCGCCTCCAGCCGTTTTTCCTCTGCCGTGGAGGATTCCTACGAGGCCGCCCGCCGCACCATGGCCGCGCGCTCGCTGTTGACGGTGGTGGCGATCTTTCTGGCCTTCGCCAGCGTCATCGCAGTTTTGTGGCTTGGCGCGCAGGATGTGCTGGCGGGGCGCATTTCGGGCGGCCTGCTGTCGCAATTTGTGCTCTACGCCGTTTTTGGCGCCAGCGCGCTGGGCCAATTGTCGGAAGTGTGGAGCGAGATTTCCTCAGCCGCCGGCGCCGCCGCACGCATCGCCGATCTGCTGGAGACGGAGCCCAAAATCGTGGCGCCCGCAGCGCCGCAGGCTTTGCCGAGGCCCGCGCGCGGCGAGATCGCGTTTGAGGGGGTGAGCTTTTCCTATCCCACACGGCCTGAAATAGCAGCCGTTCATGATCTGACGTTCGCCGTTCGCGCTGGCGAAACCATAGCCATCGTCGGCCCCTCGGGGGCGGGCAAATCGACCGTGTTTCAATTGCTGATGCGCTTCTACGATCCCCAGACCGGGCGCGTCAGCGTCGATGGACTGGACGTTTCGCAGGTTGACCCCGCGCAATTGCGCGCACGACTTTCGCTTGTGCCGCAGGAAGCTGCAATCTTTGGGGCGACGATCGCAGAGAACATCGGCTATGGCCGCACAGACGCAGATCGCGCGCAAATCATTGAAGCGGCGAAGCGGGCGGCTGCGGATGAGTTTATCGCCAACCTGCCCAAGGGCTATGAGACGCGCGTGGGCGAACGCGGCGTCACGCTGTCGGGTGGCCAGCGTCAGCGCATCGCCATCGCGCGGGCCATTTTGAAAGACGCGCCGATCCTGCTGCTCGACGAGGCGACCTCCGCGCTCGACGCCGAAAACGAGACGCTGGTGCAGGCCGCGCTCGAAAATGTGATGGGCGCCCGCACCACCATCGTTATCGCTCACCGGCTGGCCACAGTGCTCAAAGCGGACCGAATTCTGGTGCTGGACGAAGGCCGTGTGGTCGAAGAGGGCACGCACGCCTCCCTGGTCGCCCGCGACGGCCTGTACGCAAGGCTGGCGCGGCTCCAGTTTGACGCCGGGGCGAAGGCGTTGGCGGGATAGGGCGGGTAGGGAGTGGCGAGTAGCGAATGGGGAGTAGAAGAACCCCTCATCCGTCACGCTTCGCGCTATTTCCTTCTCCCGCAGGCGGGAGAAGGCGTCGATTGCGTCAGCAAACGACGGATGAGGGGGGCTTCTACTGCCTACTGCCTACTCGCTAATCCCCACCCCCGCCTCATTCCCGCCACTAACCTCCCGTTAACCAGCTTTGGCGTTTGCTTAAATGCAACGCTTCGAAACAAGCTTCCGGCAGGGTTGATGGAACCTTCGCTTAACCATCTGATGGCTTATTCACTGACACGTCCGTCGGCGCTTGTGCGTCCGGATTACGAATTCTGGACCCAAATCCGGCAGCA
>CAMCMI010000271.1 GCA_945875875.1 Rhizobium sp. Q54 | reverse complement strand
GCTCCTTGGGGCGCCAGACAGAAGCGCGCGAGGCCGCGCGCGGTCCAAAGTGTGCTCCAAACAAAATGAATAGCGGGGATTATCGCGGTTCCGCCTTGACCCCCGCCGTCGCGCGGGGCAAGCCTCTGGTCAACGCGGGCGCGGCCCGTGTTCACACACCAGGTCAGCTCATGGATTCCGCCACCGTCAACGCCTCGCACCTGCGCGCCTTCATCGAGCGCATCGAGAAGCTCGAAGAAGAGAAGAAGGCGATCGCCGAGGACATCAAGGAAGTCTATTCGGAAGCCAAGGGCACCGGGTTTGACGCCAAGATCATCCGCAAAATCGTCTCGATGCGGAAAATGGATCGTGAAAAGCGCCGCGAAGAGGAAGAAATTCTGGATCTCTACCTCAGCGCGCTCGGGATGATTGAATAGCCGCAGCCCTTCTGGCGACCAGCTTTTCAGCCTCATCGCGCGAACCGGGGATGAAGGCGTCGAACGCGGCCCAGAAGCGTTCGCGCACGCTGTCGCGCTCGCTTAAAATCTCGTGCTCGGCCTGCGCCAGCGTAATCACGCTGCCAGCCTTCAGGCTGTGGCCGAATCGCTCGGCGCGGGCGCTCGATACGACGCGGTCTGCGCCGGCGACAAACATCAGGATCGGCGTCAGCACCCGGCGCGGATATTCGGGATCGGAAAATTCGTCGATCAGCCGGAACGCCGCCCCCACCCAGCCGATGGTTGGATCGCCCACGCCAATATCGGGACAGGCGGCGATCACGTCGCCATTGCGCCGGTAGCGCACGGGATCATGCGTGAGCTTGTTGCCTTTGAAGGGCCGCGTCTGCAACGAGGTTTCGCCGCCGCCCGGCACGAAGGCCGCCCCCAATCCCAGCAGGTCGAGAGAATTGGCGAGCAGGCGGGCGGCGCGCGGGAACGGCAGGTCACAAATGTCGATCAAAGGCGCCAGCAGGGCCAGGCGCTCAAACGGCGAGCGGCGCGCGTGCGCCTGCTGCAGCAAAATCGCTGCGCCCATGGAATGACCAAGCCCAAACCAGGGCTTTGGGCAGAACGGCGCCAGCGTCTGGTCGACGACGGCCTCAAGATCGCGCTCATAGATCAGGAAATCGTCGATATGGCCCTTGCGCTTGTGGGCGACCTCGCGATCCGACAGGCCCTGTCCGCGCCAGTCAAAGGCTACGACGCAGAACCCGCGCTGCAAAAGCTCGGCGACGGTCTCGAAATATTTCTCGATGAATTCCGCGCGCCCCTGCGCAATCAGCACGGCGCCGCGCGCCTCCCCGGCCGGATGCCAGCGGGCGACGCGGATCGCCAGCCCGTCGGCGGTGCGCACGCGCGCAAACACCGCGCCGGGCGGGAGGGGATTATCGGGAGTGACGACGAAATCTTGCGGGAGCATGGGCGCTTCTAGCCAGCCACAAGGCGCGCCGCCGCGCGGCCGATGAAGCTGAACGGATTGTGGAAGGATTCCAGCATTTCAAAATGGTTGGCGCCTTGCACGACGATCAGCTCCGCCTGCTTGCCTGCGCTCTTCAGGGCGGCTGCAAAATCCTGCGCCTGCCGAATGAACTCAGGCGATTCCTGCGTCCCGTGACACACGATCACCGGGCAATGCACAAGGTCAAGGTGGCGCATGGCGGAGAGGTCTTGCACCAGCTCATCGGTGAATTTCACATAGAGCGAACGCTTGGAGCGGCGCACCGGCTCCAGCTCATACATGCCCGAAATCAGCATCACGCCGGCCAGCGGCGCGGCGGACAGATTGTGGGCGACCCAGTCGTTCGTCAAAACGCAGCTCGACAAATGCGCGCCCGAGGAATGGCCGATCACGAAAATGCGGGCAGGATCAACGCCAAGCTCTTTGCAATGGCCGATGATATAGGCCGAGCCCGCGCGCACTTGCGCCGCCATGATTTCAAGATGGCCATCGACGGGATCAATGTTTGTAAAATCGAGGATCGCCGCATGCGCGCCCATCGCCAGAATGGGCTCGGCCATGTGGGCGAAGACGGAGGCGTCGCCCGCGCGCCAGGCGCCGCCGTGGATGAAGATCACGATGGGCGCGTGCGCTTTGCCGCAATCATAAAAATCAAACGCCTCAATGGGCGTGGCGCCATAGCTGACGCGCCGCCGCTTCAAGCGCGCGTAAGCATTTGCGGCGGCGGAATTGCGCCGTTCCTGAATAAGGCCCTGATTGGGCGCCCAGACCGCCTGATCATAAGCGTCGTCCAGCGCCTTCTGGTCCATATCAAGCCAGACCAGCGGGCCTTTGGCGGTCTCGTCAAGCGACATGAAAGCTCCCCTTGTGCAGGAGCACAATTGACAGACTTTCGCCGCTCGCCGCAAGGGCGCTGTTGGTCAACGCAACGCTCAGATGCCGCCGCCGTCCGCGTTGTAATCGCGCCGCTGATCGTATTGGCGCTGCGCATAGGCGCCTGCCCTGCGCGCAAAGCTGCGTAAGGCGATATCGAGCAACGCCGCCGCCAACCCCGCCGGCGCGCTGCCCGCCAACCACGCCACAAGGCCAAATATAAAAACAGCGCCAGCGCCATCGCCCGCCAGCCGGCGCAGGAACTTCGCGCGGGCTTGCGTGCCCGCAATTCCCATGCGCCGCTCCAGCGCAAGGCGCCATGGCGCGCGCGCAGGCGCATCAAGTTTGGCGAGTTTGGCCAGCGCCGCATCGTTCACGAGGCCGATGGCGACCGTCTCATTGGTCATCCGGTCAATGAGGATAAAGCCGCCAAGATCGCGGTCCTGCGCGTAATCGGCAAACAAAGCCGGGCGATCCAGCGCCAGAGTCACGAGGCCGACCGCATTCATCGGCAGGCTTTGCGCAGGCATGGGCGCGTAAGTGGCGACGTCAATCGCGTGATGCAGAACCTGCACCTGCGCCTGCGTCTCGAAGGCGCCGAGCTTGACGAGAAAGCGCTGTCCCGCAACAAGCGGCGTCTCGACCGCCCAGAACAGATGCGCGCCGAATTTCAGCCCATGCTTGGGGTTTGCGCCCTCGCCAACCAGCACGTCGCCGCGCGAGACGTCGATCTCATCGCGCAAGGTCAGCGTGACGGCTTGCCCCGCAACTGCCTCGTTGAGATCGCCGTCATGGGTGACAATGCGCGCAATCTTGCTGGTCTGGCCGCGCGGGGCCACGCGCACAACATCGCCCGGGCGCACGGCGCCTGACGCCAGCGTGCCTGCAAAGCCGCGAAAATCGAGATCAGGCCGGTTGACCCATTGCACCGGCATGACAAAGCCCGCGCTGGCCGTAGCTGCCTCGCTGGCGTCCACGGACTCCAGAAACTCCAGCAGCGTGGGGCCGAGATACCAATCGGCGCGATCCGAACGGCGCGCCACATTGTCGCCGTCGCGCG
>CAMCMI010000270.1 GCA_945875875.1 Rhizobium sp. Q54 | reverse complement strand
GCGCTTTTTTCTGCTGGCGTCCATGCGGGCTGGAAGCCCGCGGTCCAAGAGGCACCCCAATGGCGGGCTAGAAGCCCGCGGTCCAAAGAATCACCCCAATGGCGCTTCTACGACTGACAGCACTTGGCGACCGCGCACCTGTATGTCTCTGGGCCATGCGAAAAAATTGCCCGTCTCGCCAATCGCTGCGTCGAGCAGGCGGTGGTATTTTTTGCGGGAGACTTCCTGTGCGCCCAGCGACGCCAGATGGGGCGTGACGAACTGGGTGTCGAGTAGCGTGAATCCGCCGGCCCGCAAGCGCGCCGCCAGATGGATCAGCGCGACTTTTGAGGCGTCTCGGGCAGTATGGAACATGCTCTCGCCGAAAAAAGCGCCGCCGATAGCCACGCCATAGAGCCCGCCGACCATCTTGCCGTCCTGCCACGTCTCAACCGTGTGGACATGGCCCTGCCTGAACAAATCGCCATAAAGCTTGCGGATGCGCGCGTTGATCCATGTGCTCGGGCGCCCGTCGCCGCCGCCCGCGCAATTCTCGATCACGGCCTCGAAATCGGTATCGACCTTCACGTCGTAACGATCGCTGCGCACGATCTTGGCGAGCGATTTGGTGATAATCAGCCCATCAAGCGGGAAGATGCCGCGCTCGTCGGGATCGACCCAGAACAAGGTTGGGTCGTCCGCGCTCTCGGCCATCGGGAACATGCCGATGGAATAGGCGCGCAAGAGCAGCTTTGGCGTTATCTCGAACGTCTGACCCGGACCTGACATACGCGCCTTCTTCCCAATGGGAGTGCTGTTTTTCGATCAGCAACGCCCGCAGGGGCGGATCGGTTTCGCGCCAAACTCAGACCCGCAGGCCAAGCGCTATTCCATTCCGCCCTTGGCCAGAAACTTCTCCAGCCAGTGAATATCGTAATCGCCGTTCTGGATGTCCTGATTGCGCACCAGAGTTCTGAACAACGGCAAAGTTGTGTCGATGCCGTCAACGATGAACTCATCCAGCGCCCGGCGCAGACGCATCAGCGCCTCGTTGCGGGTGCGTCCGTGAACGATCAGCTTGCCGACAAGCGAATCGTAATTGGGCGGGATCATGTAGCCCTGATAGACGGCGGAATCGACGCGCACGCCAAGGCCGCCGGGCGTGTGAAAATATGCAATCTTGCCGGGCGAAGGCCGGAAGGTGGCCGGGTGCTCGGCGTTGATCCGGCACTCGATGGCGTGGCCGGAGAGGCGCACGTCGTCTTGCGTCATCGACAAAGGCGAGCCCGAGGCGATGCGGATCTGCTCGATCACGAGGTCAAAGCCGGTAATCATCTCGGTGACGGGATGCTCGACCTGAATGCGCGTGTTCATTTCGATGAAATAGAACTCGCCGTTCTCATACAGGAACTCGATGGTCCCGGCGCCCCGGTATTGCAGCTTCTTCATCGCGTTGGCGACAATCATGCCGATACGGTCGCGCTGCTCTTCGTTCAACGCGGGAGAGGGGCTTTCCTCCAGCACTTTCTGGTGGCGGCGCTGGAGCGAGCAATCGCGCTCGGCCAGATGAACCGCGTCGCCGCGTCCGTCGCCAAGCACCTGAATTTCAATATGGCGTGGCTTCTCAAGATATTTCTCAAGATAAACTGCGTCGTCGCCAAAGGCGGCTTTCGCTTCCATGCGCGCGGTTGACAGCGCGTCCGACAAATCCTCGCGTGTGCGCGCAACCTTCATACCGCGACCGCCGCCGCCAGCGGCAGCCTTCACAATCAGCGGAAAGCCGATCTCGTCGCCAACGCGCATGGCCTCTTCGTCGTCGGTGATGCCGCCGTCGGAGCCGGGCACGCACGGAATGCCCAAAGCGCGCGCGGTGCGCTTGGCTTCAATCTTGTCGCCCATGGTGCGGATATGCTCCGCCTTGGGGCCGATGAAGGTGATGCCGTGATCTTCGCAGATTTCCGCAAAGCGCGCGTTCTCGGACAGGAAGCCGTAGCCGGGATGAATGGCGTCAGCGCCGGTGATCTCGCACGCCGCCAGCAAGGCGGGGATGTTGAGATAGGAATCGCGCGCAGCCGGGGGGCCGATGCACACGGATTCATCGGCGAGCTTGACGTGCATCGCATCGCGGTCCGCCGTCGAATAAACAGCGACGGTCTGCACGCCCAGCTCTTTGGCTGCGCGCAAGATCCGGAGAGCGATTTCGCCGCGATTGGCGATGAGGATTTTGTCGAACATCGACTGGTGCGCCTTATTCGATCACGACGAGCGTCTGCCCGTATTCAACCGGCTGGCCGTCCTCGACGTGGATCGAAAGGACGGTTCCCGCGCGCGGCGCGACGATTTCGTTGAAGGTCTTCATCGCCTCAATGAGGAGGATCTTCTCGCCCGCCTTCACCTGGCTGCCGACTTCGATAAACGCCTTGGCGTCCGGGCTCGGGCGGCGATAGGCGGTGCCCACCATCGGCGATTTGACTGCGCCTGCGTGATCGGCTGCGATCTCGGCGGGCGACATGGCGTTCACCGGAGCGGCGACCGGTACGGGCGGCGGCGCGATCACGGAATGAGCCTGCGGGGCAGGGGCCGCGTGATGGGCGCTGACCTGTTGCGCCATCAGGCGGGTCACGCGCACGCGCAGGCCGTTGCGCTCTACCTCCACTTCCGCCAGATCGAGGCGGGCGAGGATGGAGCCCAATTCTTCGACCATGCGGGCGTCCGCGCCCATGCTGACGCTTGCGACCCTGGATGCGGGCTGCGCTTTGGCGGGCTTGGCCGTTTTAGCCGCAGGCTTGACGCTCTTGGCCGCAGGCTTTGCAGTCTTGGCCGCAGGCTTGGCGCTCTTGGCCGCAGGCTTGGCTGATGTGGCCGCAGCTTTCACAGGCTTGCCGCCGGTCTTTGCAGGTTTGCGCATGGATATTCAGCTCTTTGGTTGGCTGGCTCTCGCCAGCAGCCCGTGCAGGGCGAGATCATAGGAAAGGGACCCGAAGCCCAGAATGACGCCAGCGGCGACGGGGGCGATCAGGGAGACGTGGCGAAAGTCCTCGCGGGCGTAGACATTCGAGAGATGGACTTCGATCACCTGCGCTCTTGAGCCCGAAATGGCGTCGCGCAGCGCAATCGAGGTGTGGGTATAGGCGCCGGCGTTGAGAATGATCGCGGCGCCGGTGCGGGCGGCTTCCTGAATCCAGTCAACCAGATCGCCCTCGTGGTTGGATTGGCGGAACAAAATGTCAAAACCGGCGGCGCTGGCGGTCGCGGTCAGCCGCGCCTCGATGTCGGCCAGCGTTTCGCGGCCATAGGTTTCAGGCTCCCGCGTTCCCAGCAGGTTCAAATTTGGTCCGTTGAGAACGTGGATGGCAGGTTTCATCGCAACCGGAATAAGGAACGTCGCCGTGG
>CAMCMI010000269.1 GCA_945875875.1 Rhizobium sp. Q54 | reverse complement strand
CTAATCGCGCGCTGGGAAGACAAGTATCAGATCCCGATCTTCACCTCCGGCAGCAATCAGGTGCGCGCGCTCAAGGCGCTCGGCGTAAAGAAGTTTGTCGGCGTCGGTTATGATTTCGAGGATACGGCGGTGGTCGAGCGCTATTTCACAGACGCTGGTTTCCACGTGCTCGGGCTGGAGCGCCTTCCCGGCAGATGGGAAGACATCGGCCGTCTATCCTCGCATGAAATTTACCGGCTGATCCGGCAGGCGCACAAGCAATATTCTGGCGCAGACGGCGTCTATATTCAGGGCGGCAAAATCCGCATGCTTGATATGGTGGAGGCGCTGGAGCAGGATCTTCTCATTCCCGTACTTCATCCCGGCGTCGCTACTGCATGGGAGATCTTGTTGCGCCTCGGCGTTCACGCACCAAGAACGGGCTACGGACGCCTGCTATCGCAATTGCCCGATGGCTGAAGCCTTACGGCTTCACATTGCCGTCTGACAGCGATTGCAGAAGGATGCCGTGGCCTGTGATCTTGTCGCGGAGGCCCAAGTGCTTGAACGCGGAGAAGAAGTTCGCCGCCGTGCTGGCGACCACTGGCACGCCTGTGTCGCGCTCGATCAGGTCGATTACGTCGCACACCGGCCATTGCGGGCAGGGCATGTAAAGCGCATCCGTTCCCGGCGCGGACTTGATGGTTTCGATCGCCAGTCGATAAATGTCCGCGACCCCGACGCTGTAGATTTTCTTGAAGTTGATGAGATGGCTCGCGAGCCTGGTGACGCCAAAACCATGTTGCTCAAGATAGCGGCCCAGATTGGCGTTTGTTTCATCTGGATAAATCGACGCAACTGCGACATTCTTGGCGCCAAGATGATGCAGTCCATCAACGGCGGCCTTGATCGTCGTCGTCGAAGGAACGCCCGTGCGCTTGGTGATGTGATCGACGATTTCCTGTTCATAGCCGCGGCCGCGGCTGAACACGAGCGGTCCGCCGCCGTGAATGATGTAATCGACGGCGCGTGATGCAAGATCATCGGCGCGGGCGTCAACTTGGCTGAGGCCGCGCGCATATTCGTCAGGCCGCCAGTCCTCAATGTTGCAACTCACAGCGACAAGGCCCACGCCCTCGGGCGCGAAGCGATAGAACTCGTAAGCTGCCGTCTCCATAACGGAAGGCGTGATATAACCGATGCGACGACGCCAGCCGAACATGCCAAAACTCCAAATTCACCCCGCGGGCAGGGCTTGTAAAGGCTACACTCTATGGTAATCTTAGAGTCATTTGCAAGGCTGACGGGTTTTTTGTCTTGTTTTGCGAGGAGCCCCGTATGCAATTGAAACGCGCCGCATCAATATCCCTCATCGTCGTTGTTGGCGTCGCTCTTGCGTCCGTCGCGCGAGCAGACGCAGTCTCTGACTTCTTCGCGGGCAAGGGCGTATCCCTGATCGTCGGCTCGGCTCCCGGCGGCGGATATGATACAGCGACGCGCCTTCTGTCGCGCCATTATTCAAAACATATCCCGGGCAAGCCGACTATCATCGTGCGCAACATGCCGGGCGCGGGCAGCCTGAACATGATGAATAATGTCGCCAATGTCGCAGCAAAGGACGGCACGGTCATCGGCGCGCCGCAGAACACGGCGCCCCTTGAGCGGCTCCTGCACATCCTCTCAAAAGAGGGCAAGAACGCCAACTTCGATGCAGAAAAGCTCAACTGGATCGGCACATCGTCGCAGGATGTCTATCTGCTGATCGCGTGGCATACGGCGCCGGTGAACAGCTTCGCCGACCTCCTGAAGACCGAGATTGTTGTCGGCTCTTCAGGTCACAATACGGACCACAGCATCACGGCACGTCTCCTCAACCAGACCTTCGGCACGAAGCTCAAGATTGTCACGGGTTATCCGAGCGCGCAGGAGATCATGCTCGCGATGGAGCGCGGCGAATTGCAGGGAAATTCCGGCCGCGCCTATTCCAGCCTGATGTCAGGATTTTCGCATCTCGTGCGCGATAAGAAGGTGAAACTGCTTGTTCAGATGGGCGTCACGCCGCACCCTGATCTCAAGCACGTGCCCTTTGCTCTGGACCTTGTGAAGGACGATGACGAGCGAAAGGTGCTCGAGCTGACGTTCTCAAAATTCCAGATGTCCCGGCCGCTCTTCGTCGCGGCGGAAGTTCCCAAGGATCGCGTGCAAGCGCTGCGTCGCGGGTTTGACGCGATGATGAAAGACCCGGAGATGCTGGCCGACGCGGTGAAGAGCCAGATCGACATTGATCCGTTGTCTGGCGAAGACGTGCAGAAGTTGGTCCACAAGTTGTTCAGCACACCGCTCCCGCTTGTCGAAAAGGCGCGGGCGCTTATGGAGCTTCCGCCATAGCAAGTTACGGCAGCTCGGCGACGAGCCTGCCGAACCCCGTGACGGGCACGCGAACACGAAGCCTCTTCTGAATTTCCCACGATTGGCAAACGGTCGCGTGCACAACTGGAACTCCAAGATCGCGTTCAAGCAATTCGATGATGCCCGTTGTGCGCCAGCCACCACCCTGGATGTAAATGCCGTCAGCGCCGGGGTTTTTCATGAATAGTTTGCGGATATGCGCATAGACGCTGTGCGGCGAAATCTGTCCTACCTGATCGAACGGCACGTCCAGCGGCTCCATGGAGGCGATCTTCATCCCCGCCTGTTGCATGTAGCGAACCACGATATCGTTCTGCAGTGCCGAATAACTCGCGCCGATAAAATTAGTGATGCCAAGCGCCTTCATGGCGGCGACGTGAGTCTGTCCGTCCGTGACGATGGGGGTTTTCAGCTCTTTTTCCCATTCGCGGATGAGTTCGGCTTCCCCGTCGCGACCGAGCAGCATGAAGGGAGGCGTGCCGCCAACGCGGATCAGATCGACGCCTTGCTCAGCAAGCTCCGAGGCCGCTTGTTTGTAATAGGGGAGGGCCGTGCGAAATTCGTTTTCATTCCCCTTGCGCACATTAAGCAGCAAGGGCACGACGCCAATCCCATCGGGCAGAAGCCGGATCAACTCTTCCAGCGATCCCGGCCGACGCGTCGGCTTAACGAGGCCAACGACACCCCGCCAGATTGTGAATGACATCGCGCGCTCCTGATCCGCAGCAAATTAAGATGCATCAGATTAGGCCCCAACGCTTACAAACACAATGCGGCGGGGCAGAAGCCTATGGGCTGGGTAAATGCGTTAGGGAAAGGTGGCTCGGGAAATCTGAACAGCCGGGATAAGTGGGAAATCTGCCTGAACGCGGCATAATGCCGAGGACAGGAGCGAGCATGAGCAAACGACCCCACCGGAATTGTTCCCCGTCAGCCCCTCTGTCCTAGATTCGAGATTGTGATTTAAAGAGAGCTTTGGTCTCGTTGTCATGACGAAGGAACCAAG
>CAMCMI010000268.1 GCA_945875875.1 Rhizobium sp. Q54 | reverse complement strand
GCCGCCAACCGTCTCGCCGCAGCGGGTGACGGTGATTTCAGCGGTAAAATTTTCGACGCATTGCACAAATTTGGCCGTGGCGCGGGCATGCAGGCCCTTGCGGTTAATGATGGGAAATTCGCGCACGACGCAGCCGGGGAAAGCGGGCGCCGTGGGGCACTCGCAATCGGCTTCAGGATCAGCTTTCGTAAAATCGGTCATTTGCCGCTCAAAATCCGGCTTGCCACGGAAATATATTTGCGCCCTGCGTCCTGCGCCTGGATGACGGCCTGATCGAGGGTTGACTCCTCGCGCACAGAGGCGAGCTTGATGAGCATCGGCAAATTGATGCCCGCCACGACGTCAACTTTCGCCGCGTCCATCACGGAAATAGCGAGATTTGACGGCGTACCGCCAAACATATCGGTGAGGACCACCACGCCGTCGCCCGTCTCCACGGCGGCGACGGCGGCGATAATGTCCTTGCGCCGCTCTTCCATATCGTCTTCGGGACCGATGGTGACGGTCTGCAATTGCTTTTGCGGACCGACAACATGTTCAAGCGCGGCCCGAAACTCGGTCGCGAGGCAGCCGTGGGTCACCAGGACCATTCCGATCATCGGATTCGACAATCCATTAAATGACGCCGCACGGCGGGGTTTCCTGCAAACACGTCCTAAAGGAAAACGCTTTCCAAAAGGACCGCCATTTTGTGCATTGCGATGAAATTGGCAAGCGCCAAATTCGAGCCAGCGCTTGCATCGCCTTCGCGTTCATCGCGCAAGCTGCGCTATGAACGCCAGCGCGCGGCGCGCCGCGTCCACACTTGCCAAGCCTGCGGGCAGCATAAGACGAGGCAATTCAACCGATTCAATTATCGCGATCAGATCCTGCGCGGCGGGCATGCGGGGCGGAACGTCGGCGCCGTGCGCTCCTTGCGCAATCAAATCAATCACGCAGGACAGCAGGGCGCCGGGCTCATGCTTGACGCTGGCGAGGCCTTGCCCGCGTTTTTCGATGAGGCCTGCAATCGCAGGATGGGGCCGCGCGACCACATGGGGGCCTGCGCGGCTCAGCAGAACGCGGTCGTCGCCGATCAGTCTGGCGAACAGGCTGGCGCCCCCCCGGGCCGCCTCGATCATGGCCAGAGCCAGCGCGCTTTTACCGGCGCCCGAGGCCCCGCGTATCAGCACGCCTTTCTCCCCGATCACCAATGCGCTGGCGTGAATCTGCGCTTGCGCGTTCATGACCGCCCCGGCAGCCAGACGATGAACCGGGCGCCCGCGATGCCGCCCGACGGCGCCATCCGGTTGGTCGCCTCAACGCGCCCGCCATGGGCCTCGATGATCTGGCGCGAGATCGACAGGCCAAGGCCAGAATTCTGGCCAAAGCCCTGATCGGGACGGTCGGTGTAGAAGCGCTCGAAAATCCGCTCAAAGGCTTCCTCGGGAACGCCGGGGCCGTCGTCGTCGACGATGATCTCAATGCCCTCGCAGGGCGCCCCGCGCCGGTCGAGCCCGCGTGCGCGGCGCAGCGCCAGTCGCACGCTGGCGCCCTTTGGCGAGAACGAGCGCGCATTGTCGACGAGGTTGTTGACGACCTGCCCAAGGCGCAGATCGTGCCCGGGCACCACATAGGCGCGCAGGCCCGGCTCGGCGGGCGCAATGTCGAGGCTGAAGCGCACGCAATCGTCGCGCTTTACCTCGTTGGCGTAATCGACCACGGCATGCAGAAGGCGGGTCATGTCCACCGGCTCCAGATCAAGCCGCGCCATTTCTGCGTCGAGCCGCGAGGCGTCGGAAATGTCGCTGATAAGCCGGTCCAGCCGCCTCACGTCATGCTGGATCACGTCGAGCAGGCGCCTGCGCGATTCGTCCGTGCGCGCAATAGGCAAAGTTTCGACGGCGCTGCGCAGCGAGGTGAGCGGGTTTTTCAATTCATGCGCCACGTCGGCGGCGAAACTCTCGATGGCTTCGATGCGATTGTAGAGCGCGCGAGTCATGTCGCGCAGCGAGCCTGACAAATGCCCGATCTCGTCGGAGCGGTCCGTGAAATCGGGAATCTCCTGACGCGATTTGATGCCGCGACGCACGCGCTCGGCGGCCTCCGCAAGACGGCGCATCGGCTCGGCAATGGTGCCCGCCAGAAACAGCGAGACGATCAGCATCACGGCGGCGAACACCAGAAAGACACGCACCATCGCCCATCGTTCGGAAGCGATGATCTTGTCGATGTCGCCGCCCTGCGTGGACAGCAGCAGCACGCCGCGCACCACGCGAAAGCGCTGCACGGGAGCCGCGACTGATATAATCGTCTCGCCGCGCGCGTTCACGCGCACCAAAGATTGCGTCTCTCCCCCAAGCGCCGCCTGCACTTCTGGATAGGCGCGTCCATTGGCCAGACCAATATCCTGATAGAGCGGCAGATTGGCGCCGCCGACCGAATTTCTCAGCCACGTCCAGAAGCGCCGCGTCGCGCTGGCGGGGCGATCCTGCGCGTCGGCAGGCAGGTCAAACCGCAGGATCGTGGAGCGCTCGGTCATTGAGCGTGAATCAAGCAACAGATAGCCGTCGCGATCATAAATGCGCGCCACAGTGCGCGTGGGCCAGACAAGGCGGCGCAGCACCGGACCGATGCGGTCGGGATTGATCGAGAATTCAAGCTGCGTGTCATCGTCATCGTTGGGGCCGTAGCTTTCGCCGGGCGCAAGCTGCAACAGCTTTTCAGGGTCAAGCCGGATTGAATCGGTCTCGACCGTGGCGGAGCCCGCCACGGCGGCGGCGATGATCTCGCCTTGCGTCTTCAGGCTCTGCATGCGCGCGGCGATGAGGCCCTCGCGAAACTGGTTGAGATAGAGAAACCCCAGCAGCATGAGCAGAAGCCCGCCGAGGTTAAGAAACACGATGCGGCGGGTGAGCGAGGACGAGAACGGGGCGCTTAGCGCCCGCCGTAACGGGCGCCAACGCAGGCCAAGTCTGGCGCGGGCGCCCGCGAAAGCGCTTTTATGGCTTGCGCTGTTGTCTTTTGCGCTGCTGTTTTTCGGGGCTTTGCCCGTGTCCCCGGCGTCCACGCTCATGCGTCCTCTATAAACTGCAAAAGCATGCGGGGCGAAAGGGAAAAACAGCGACACAAAACGCATGACGACATAAGCGACCTTGACGATGCCGTCGGGCTTACGCCTCGCGGAAGCGATAGCCGACGCCATACAGCGTTTCGATCATCTCGAAATCGTCGTCGACGACCTTGAACTTCTTGCGCAGCCGCTTGATGTGGCTGTCGATGGTGCGATCATCGACATAGACCTGATCGTCATAGGCGGCGTCCATCAGCGCGTTGCGGCTCTTGACGACGCCGGGGCGATGGGCGAGCGCCTGCAGGATCAGGAATTCGGTGACGGTGAGCGTCACCGGCTCGCCCTTCCA
>CAMCMI010000267.1 GCA_945875875.1 Rhizobium sp. Q54 | reverse complement strand
TACGGACCCGCTGCCGGCTTGTTATCTAGGCAGACGCCGCAGCGCGTCGCCTTCCGTTTACGATGACGCTGCTTCTCCTGATGAAATCAGGAGCCGGAAGCGAGGATCGATTTCTTTCTTCCGTTGGCCAGAAAATTGACGACGACAGAAACTACGAGCGTTGATGCCGCCATTATTTGCAGCGTCTGGCTGTAGGGGAACGACGTAGCAAAATAATTGGCAAACATAATCATGATTGCGACCACGGCGAAGAAAATCGCAGCTTTGGCCAGTCCGTCCATGTTGGCGGCGCGCTCCTCAGCGGCTTTCATTCGATCGGTAACGCCGCTGGCGAGCTGCGCCTGCTTCTCGATCTCTTTGTAATTCTCTCCGAACAGGATCTTTTTGTCGGTATCTGATAGATCGGCCATGAGTTTCCCCTCCCGTCGCGGTTTTGAGCGACGGGCGACTTATACACGCTCAGGGAATTATACACCCGTATTTTTTCGGGTCTGAATAAAAAGAAGCTAAGCTTCAGCTTTTGCTGGCAGGGCAATTGAGCACGCCCGGCCATGTCAGGCGCGTTTCAAGCGCTGCTGCGCGCGTCTCAGGCTGGCTCCCAGTCTGGCGTTGTGCGGATCTACGACTCGTTCTGCCGCTGCTTTTCTTCGGCGAGCACGCGCGCCATCATGCGGCGGGCCTGCACGGCGCCGGCGTCGGCGCGCAGCGTGACGGGGAACGCGTCGAAATGCGCGCCCTTCAATTTCCTCTGCTGCGCCTCGAGGATGATCTTGTCCTCATCGAACGTGCGCGCGACTTCCACCTGAATGTAGTCGGTAAGCTCCGCGTCATCGAGCGCATAGCAGCGCGCGATGGCCCAGAAATAATGCGACGAGTTTTCGCTCTCGGGCGTAATCAGATTAATCACGCGCCGCTCGCGGGTGAGGCCCTTCTTGCGCGCTTCCTCCTTGTTCGAGCCTGCTGGCATCGAGCCGTTCTCGATGATGTTGAAGGCGGGCGGCGTGAAGATCGTGGTGTGCCAGCGGTCGATCTTGCCGGTGAAGCCTGCGGCCTTGACGTAGAAGGGCGGGGGATCGCACGCGAGCATGTCGCGGTGGGCGCGCACGGCGTTCTCCCCAAGACTTCCGATTCCCTGCGTGACGGTCAGCGGCGAATCCGCGACAGCCGCATTCCCGATGGTGTGCGAATGCACGAACGTCTCGTGCGACAGGTCGAGCAGATTGTCGTTCAGCAGCTGATAATTTGCCGCTACATGATGATAGCCTTCCGAGATCGCCCAGCCGGGATCGGTCATCCAGAAGATGTCAGGCACGCGCGCCTCATCCGCCAGCTCCGGGTCGCCCATCCATATCCATACGAAGGCGTGGCGCTCAACGACAGGGAAGCTGTGCGCCCTGGTCTTTGAGGGCGGGGTGTCCTGTCCCGGAGCCCGCACGCAGGCGCCCGCTCCGTCAAAGCACATGCCGTGATAGCCGCATTGCAGAACGCCATCGACGACCTTGCCCAGCGACAAAGGCGCAAGCCGGTGCGGGCATTCGTCCAGCAAAGCCGCCGGAGCGCCGGTCGCGGTGCGAAACAGCACAACCTCCTCGCCCAGCAACGTGCGCGCCAGCGGCGCATCCTTCAGCTCGCGCGCAAAG
Source organism: Rhizobium sp. Q54 (assembly GCA_945875875.1). GTDB lineage: Bacteria > Pseudomonadota > Alphaproteobacteria > Rhizobiales > Beijerinckiaceae > Terripilifer. The sequence goes on along the minus strand of CAMCMI010000267.1, from coordinate 1,797 downwards.
GCCGCAACCTGCCATACATTCTTGAGAAACATGTTCGCTCCCTTGCGGCTGGCGTCCTTAGACGCCTTTGCATTTTATGGGAGCGTAACCTGAGAGGGCGGGGGCGCGCAATGTGTGGGGCGGGGCACGTGCGGTATGCAATAAAATGGTGGGCGATACAGGGATTGAACCTGTGACCCCTCCCGTGTGAAGGGAGTGCTCTCCCGCTGAGCTAATCGCCCGACATGTCAACCAATAACGGCTATTTGCGCTTTCTTTCAATCTGTTACGTGGATTGAGCATAATGCGGTTTGCTGCGATGAGATAGCCTAAATTTACGTCTTTCCAGCGCTCAGCGTGACACCAGTGTGACAGGAATGGGTCTGTATCCGTGGGGGCTCTTTTGTGATCTGCTCCCCAGACATCAGAGCCAGAGACTGTAAGAAGAGGTTCACCATGTCTGACCGTGAGAAGCCGAGTCCGAAGCCGACTGAACAGCCCATTCCGCCTAAGCCGAAAGACCGTGAGCGTTAAAACTGGTTGATGGCTTGGGGTCAGTCTCATGCGGGCTAAATTACGGATAAAAATCTGAGACCTCTTACTATAAGCGCTGGTCGCTCAGTGTCCCCCATGAGGGGTGGTGGTTTGCCAAGATCACACGGGGTCAGCGCTGGTCGCCTATCATGGCTGGTCTTTCAGCATGCGGTAGACGCTCGCTCGACCAATCCCTAGCGTCTCTGCAATCTCTGAAGCGCCTTTGCCAGCCTTGCGCAGCGCCAACACCTCTTCCGCCTTGGCTCTCGCCGTGGCAGCCCTGCCTTTGTACTTGCCCTCGCCCTTGGCCTTGCTGATCCCTTCCCGTTGCCGCTCCAACATGATCTCCCGTTCAAACTGGGCGATAGAGCCGACAAGGTTGATCATCAGTCGGCCTGTGGGCGTATCGGTGTCGAGGTTCATGGCGAGGATGCGCAACGACGCGCCCTTCTGCTCTAGGCTGTCCATGATCTTCACAAGGTCAGGAACAGATCTGGCAAGGCGATCCAGCTTTGTGACGACCAGCGTGTCGCCCTTACGAACGAACTGGCGTCATTAACCTTTTGTTAAACATAAAAACGCTAAGCTTCTTCTAGGTCTTAACCGGGGTAAGCGTAATGTTCTCCATTGCAACCCGCACCGCTCGCCAGATGGCCGACACAGACATCCGTATGTGGGTGGTCTTTGATCGCTTCACGACTCCACGTGAACCAGCAAGGCCCGACGATCTAGTGGTCCTTGGCATTCTGGGCGTGACGTGCGGGCTCGTGGTTCTCTGCTCATTAGGGCTGGTCGTTAAGCACCTTTTGACCTGAAGAGCAGAGTCTGCCCCCTCCGCAAGCGCAGCCTCGCAAATATAGGACGTAGTGAGATTTTGGCTGTCTCGCATCAATCACCATCGTTATGGGACGGTTTTGGCAGGGGTCGAGACTGTTTCTTTAAAGCAGGGCCTATTGGGACGACGAAATACAAATTGACGGCATTAGTAATTTATATACATTTGTAATCATAAACTTAATAGCTTCGGGTCCAATCCCGCAAAACACTACCTTCAGCTGCACCACATATCAGCCTCAGAAAAGACTTAGCTGAGGTGGGAGGTCTAAATGATAGCGGACCTCATTGAACAAATGCGTTCTCTTGATCTTTTGCGCACAGAACTAGAAGGCGACGATTGCTGCACGGAGACTGATCGTGTTTTGCAAGAGGCCGCAGACTTCTTGGAGCAAATGCATCAAGAGCTGCTGAAGAGGACCGTCAGGCCTAATTTGAGGCTCAACTAAA
>CAMCMI010000266.1 GCA_945875875.1 Rhizobium sp. Q54 | reverse complement strand
AAGGCGTCGCCCTGCACCATGCCCACATCGCAAACCCCGGCGTCGATTTTCTCGAGAATATCGAGGCTGCCCTTGTTCACGCTGGGTTTGTATCCAAGCTTGCGAAGCGCGGCGGCGTAACCGCCATCCTCATCTCCACCGCAGGCCTTAACGTTCACAGGAGGCTTGGGCAGCTGTAGTTGGGCACGCGCAGGAGCGGCAACAACCAGTGCGGCGGCGATGCAAAGCAAAGCTTTAAGCATAGCTTCCCCTCTCAAATTTACCAGCTAAAACAACGTTGCCTGCTAGTACGCAGCATTTTGAAACGCTATTTTTTGCTAAATTTGCACGGAGTACAAAATTTGACAAGACCGCGCCAATTTCAAAAGCACGGCATGTGCGTCATTCAAAAATCCTCAGGCAACCCTCATCCAAATATTGCCCTAGAGGTATCTCCGCGCCCTACGAGTACAGGGCAAGCATATGGACAAAAGAGCCCCACAGGTTCAAGTTGGATCCGTACCGCTTCTCTCCGGGACTAAACACCTAGGCGTCGCGTATTCGCGTCATCGCAGATGCGACCTCTCGCTCAAGAGGCGCTGCACCCGCCCTACGAATAGCTGGTATTACGAATTCAATTATGCAGTGAATCAGCAACGAGCCTTTTTCCTTCGGCGCGCCGCTCAGCGGCGCTGTCGCCCGTCGCTTGGTTTTGATTTGGTTCTCTCCTATTGTTTTAAGATAAAGCGGGAGGACGCGCTCCCCATGCCGCAATCGCGTGCTATGCGACACGACGCCGCCGCGCGGAGCGCCATGCGCGCATCATCTTTGGGAGAGAGACTTGAGCGACGCCGCCCGCGGCTCCATCCTAGCGCCGTTTCGGATCCGCAGTTTCAGGTTCCAATGGCCGGCGGATCTGTGCGCCTCCTGGGCGTTCGAAATGGAGATGTTGATTCTCGGCTGGTATGTGCTGGTCGAGACGCAATCGGTCCTGATGCTGACCATTTACGCTTCCATGCAGTATTTGGGGACGCTGCTTTCGCCCCTGTTCGGCGTGGCGGGAGACCGCATCGGCCAGCGAAAGCTCCTTTCGTCGATGCGCGGCTTCTACGCCCTGCTGTCCGCCAGTATCATGGGCCTAGCCCTGACACAGCTCATCAATCCCTATGCCGTGCTGGGCATCGCCGCACTTATGGGTATGGTGCGCCCGTCCGACATAGGCATGCGAACGGCGCTGGTGGGCGAAACCGTGCCGCACGCCCAATTGATGGGCGCGATGAGCGTCCAGCGCATGACGCAGGATTCCGCGCGCATCGCCGGCGCACTCACGGGGGCGGGCGTTATGGCCTTTCTGGGCATGGGGCCCGCCTATATCGTTGTGACCTGTCTGTATCTGACGAGCTGCTTGCTGACCCTACAAACCGGCGCAGCGCAATTCGCGCGCGCGGTGCAGGAAAAGGCGTTCGTTCCGCAATCGCCCTTACGCGACTTGAAGGAGGGAATCTTCTATGTCGCTACGATGCCTTATCTGCTGGCCACGATGACGCTGGCCTTTCTGCTGAATATGACTGCCTTTCCGCTGATCAGCAGCCTTCAGCCCTATGTCGCAAAGGAAGTTTACGCCACCGATCAGCAAACACTCGGCTATATGAGCGCCTGCGCTGGCTTGGGTGCGGTGGCGGGATCGATCGCGGTGACACGGTTCGGCGGTCTTTTCAGCCCATCGCGAATGATGATCTATGCGAGCGTCGGATGGTATCTCGTTCTGATCGTCTATTCGCAGGTGACGACGGCCGATGCGGGCATGGCTGTTCTGTTCTTCGCGGGCCTCGCGCAATCCGTCGCCATCGTATCCATGGCGGCCGTTCTCTTGCGCAGGTCGGACCAGAAGTTCCGCGGCCGCATCATGGGCGTGCGCATGCTGGCGATCTACAGCAACATGCCGGGCATATTGGCGGCCGGATATTTGCTGCCGCGATTCGGCTTCGCTGCCGTAGCGGCGGCGTATTGCCTGTTCGGCCTCCTCATGACGGTCTTGATCGTCTTTTTCTGGCGCTCTGCTTTATGGCGCGATGATGCGGCCGGGTGCCCCCGCTAGGGTCGGCGACAGTCACTTCCGCTGCGGACAAGGCTGATGGATGGTGCGACAAAGGCCGTTCAACGGGCCCTGTTGGCGGCAAGTCCACAGACGCGCTGAGCAATAACATCACACGTGGACCAGTCGATGGGGGCCGAGGCTCTTGCGCCCCCCGGTGGGGCACCGGGTATCAAACGCGAGCTATAATAGGACGAAGCACAGATGGCTCCAGCGCAAGATCAGCCGCTTGCGCAGGCGGAACATCTAGCGGCCAGCATCGGCCCACAAAACGTTGGCCGGTCCTACCGTCAGATTCGTGTGAGACGAGCCACAGCATTGCGGCGTTCATAACCTCGACAGGCAATGTCGGGCGTTGAGGCGTAGAAGGGCGCGTTCCATCGGTGTCGACCATGCCGCCAGGCAAGAGGATATTGACCGTGACGCCGGTGCCTTCCAGATCGGCGGCCCAGATGAGTGACGCGGCATCGAGCGCGGCCTTCGTAACCCCATAAGGGGAATTGTGCTTGCGCTGCATAGTGTCGAGCGACGTCGATATGTTGAGGATCCGGCCCCAGCCGTGCGAGATCATGTGCGGCGCGGCGGAACGTGCCATCAGGAACGAGCCGCCAACGTTGACGTTTAGCGCCTGTATCCAGACGTCCGGATTGGACTCCCAGAATGGAAAGTTATTGCCCGCTTCGGGTAATCCAGGGCCCCTCTGCTCGCGGCGCGCGTTGTTGATCAGGATGCTTACCTTGCCGAATGCCTCCAGCGTGCAGTTCACGCAGGTGTCGCATTGATCGCGGCTCGTGATGTCTGTGGCGACGACTAGCACGCGGCCCGGGCCATGTTGCTTCGTGATTTGGTCGGCTACCTCCGCGAGAAGTGCTGTTTGCGGTGAGGCAAGCGTCACGCGCGTTCCGACGGCTGCCAGCGCCAGCGCCATTGAGCGACCAAGCCCCACGCTCGCGCCGGTGACGATAGCGACTTCCCCTTCAAGGCTTTGCATCTAGTTTTCCTACAAGTTGCGGGCGTGTATCGTGCGCTCTTCATCGATGCGGCCGTCAGGGCCAAGCGTCACCTTGTAGAGATCATGCGCCGCTTGCGCCGACACATAACCATTTGCAACGTCCATTTCGACGGCGCGCTGATCACGTTTGGAGGGATAGCCAAGTCCGCCGCCGCCCGGCATTTCGACCACAAGGCGCTCGCCTGGCGCAATCACCTGCGTGCCGTGCTGGAGGATGCCTGCGCCCGACGCCAGTGACAACGCTCCCGCCGCTCCTGGCGCGCCGCCGCCGCGTCCGTCCGCAGGAAACTTGACGCGCTGGAAGCGCGCGAAAATCGCGAATGGCGCATCTTCACGGGTCCCAACTTCGATTGTCTGGCCGA
>CAMCMI010000265.1 GCA_945875875.1 Rhizobium sp. Q54 | reverse complement strand
ATGCATCGGGCGAGGCCATGACGCCGTCCCATGCCAGCAAGAAGGGGGTCCGCTATCGCTATTACATTTCAAGATCGCTGACCAAGAACTGCAAAGTAGAACACCCCGAGGCGCAGCGCATTCCAGCAGTCCGGCTTGAAGAACTGGTCATCAAACGCATCATGGCGCTTTTAAGTGAGCCTATGAACCTATCCCAAGTCCTACCTGAGACGTATCAAAGCGCCGCTTTCCAATTGCATCTGGATGCTGGCTCAAAAAATCTTCTCGGCAGGATCGAACAAAACACGGCGACATGCTGGGATGATCTCATCCTGACTTTTTTGACGCGTGTTCAGATCCATCGCGAACATGTCGAGATTCAAATCAGCGGGGATGCAATCGCCCAAGCCATCTTCGGCGACAAAGCATCATCGGCAAGCAATGACGATGATGCTGAAGACAATAATATCAGACTCTCTTATCCTGCGATGTTGAAGCGAACAGGCAAGGAGCTGAGGTTCGTCATCTCCGGGGCAGCAGATCAAACAACGCCCGATGAAACTCTGATCCGGCTGCTGCAGCGCGCACGGGCTCTCCAATCTGCCATCGAACAATCGGGAAGCGCATCCATCGAAGAGATTGCGGCGTCACACAACATGACGTCCTCTTATGTAACGCGGCTGATGCGTCTCAATTTTCTGGCGCCAGATATTGTCGAAGCCATCTTCACTGGCCGGCAGCCAGCCGAACTCTCGGCTAACAAGCTGATGAAGGACACCCGCTATCCGCTTGGCTGGCGCGAACAGCGCATCGCGCTCGGATTTGCGCAGGGCTGAATCCATTAAGCCCGAACAATTCGGTCAAGCTTGCGCTGTCGTTGCGTACTGGAACGCTCAAAACCCGCCAAAATGCGAGACTGCCTGGCGTGCAGGCAGAGACTTCCGTACTGCCAAAAACAGCCACAGAGAAAGTCGGGGCAAATTGGTGCGAAAGAGGCCACGTAAGCGTCTCTGCCTCAAAGCCAAAACGACGCCCGCGTATAAGCTACTGAAACCATTAGAATATTCTGCGCCTGTGAAAACAAAAGCCGGACTGGGTGCGGGAGATTCGTAACTGGCGGAGGAGGCGGGATTCGAACCCGCGATACGGTTTCCCGCATACACACTTTCCAGGCGTGCGCCTTCAGCCACTCGGCCACCCCTCCGGACAGGGGCGAACGCATAGACCAATTGCGCGGCCACGCCAAGTGGTCGTGTGTGATTTGGGGTCGTGTGTGATTTGCGTTCGACCGATATTGCCAACCGCTCCCCGGCAATATCGCATTCGGGCGACGCGCAAAGCCGTCCGGCGTGGACAGCAGCTTTGCAAGGCCCTAGGATTAAGTCTCTGATTAACGACGGCGTCTCCGCCAAGTCCCCGCCAATCACGGCTGAATAAATGTTCCGGTTTCTGGTGCGCACCGTCGGGGTTTTGTTTCTGGCGGCCGGGTTTGCGGCTCTGGTGCTGGACGGCGCGCGTTCGATTGCGGCCTCCAGCCCCTTGCTGACGCCGTTTGGCGAGAGCTGCTACCGGCTGTTCCCGCGCTCTTTCACGCTTTTGCAACCGGCGGTCGAGCGGCATTTGCACCCGCTGGTCTGGGATCCGTTCCTGCTGTCGGTTTTCTTGCTGCCGACGTTTTTGATGTTTGGCCTGTTCGGCCTGCTTTTACTCTGGCTCGCCCGGCGGCGGGAATCGTCGCTGGATCGGGTCAACGGCGCCTGATTGCAAATACGGGCGAACCGCATTGGACAAGGCGGGCCCCCGCCCTAATTTGAGCCTAGCAAGAGAGGCGACATGTTCCAGTTCCGCAACAAAACGCAGATGATCGAGGCGCAAGAGGCTCTGGCCGGCCGGCCAGAGCCCATCGTCACGGCCCAAACCCATTACGTTTCGGGCGGCCGCCTTCATCCGCCATGGCCGGCGGGCGCGCAGACCGCAATTTTCGGTCTGGGTTGTTTTTGGGGCGCGGAACGCAAGTTCTGGCAGCTGGGTGCAGCCGTTTACGCCACAGCGGCGGGCTATTGCGGCGGGTTCACGCCAAACCCCACTTATGAGGAAGTGTGCTCCGGGCGCACCGGCCATAACGAAGTGGTGCTGGTGGCGTTCGATCCCGCACGAATCTCCTTTGATGTTTTGCTGAAAACCTTCTGGGAGAGCCATAACCCGACGCAAGGCATGCGGCAGGGCAATGACGTCGGCACGCAATATCGCTCCGGGATCTACCTGACCGATCCGGCCCACGCAGCGCCAGCGCACGCCAGCGCACACGCCTATCAGCAGGCGCTGTCAGCAGGAGGCTTTGGGCAAATCACCACCGAGATCGTCGAGGCGGGGCCCTTCTATTACGCTGAAGGCTACCATCAGCAATATCTCGCCAAGGAGCCCGGCGGATATTGCGGGCTTGGCGGCACCGGCGTTTCGTGCCCGGCGGGCGTTGACGCCGCCTAGAACCGCCTAACCGGTCGAGGTCTGCGAATCGCCCTCTTCGTCAGGATCGGGCAAGGCGCCGGCGCCCGGCGTCGCCATTTTATTGGTGAGTTCGCGCCGGGCGTGCGGACCGGCTGCGGGAAAGTCAAGCTTTTGCGCATCGACGCGCGGCGGGCTGGTCTGCGGCGCGCTGGTCTCTTGCGGCGGCGGCTCGTGCTTTGCCTTCTCTGGCTCATTCATTTGACGGCCCTCCCTGATCGCAACGCTTCAGCGACGTCTGAAACCAACGTCGCGCCCTCAGGCTTGTTCCTGATGCAATCAACGCAGCGCCCTGTGCTGACAAGCCCGCGCGGGCAAGCTAATCTGCCGCAAAGGCCGGCCGGAGGCTGGCCGGTGAATGGAGGCGCAAAGCATGCTCGGGTATAAGATGGCGCATCGTTCCGCTGTTGCAGCGGCTTTATTGGCGATTGGATTTGGATTTGCAGGGACGGCCAGCGCGCAGCCCGCAGCCGCTACCCAGGAGGCGCCGACCGTCTACCAGCCGACCGTCGGCCAGCGCGGCAAGGACGTTGTCTGGGTGCCCAGCCCACAAGCGCTCGTTGACCGGATGCTCGAAATGGCCAAGGCGACTCCGGCCGACTTTCTGATGGATCTGGGCTCGGGCGACGGGCGCACCGTCATCACCGCCGCAAAACGCGGCATCAATGCTCTGGGCATCGAATACAATCCAGACATGGTGGAATTGTCGCGCCGCGCGGCTGAAAAAGAAGGCGTGTCGGACAAGGCGAAATTTGAAAAAGCGGATTTGTTCGAGACCGATTTTTCAAAAGCGCAGGTCATCACCATGTTCCTGTTGCCCGACATCAACCGTCGCCTGCGGCCCAAGATCCTGGATTTGAAGCCGGGCGTGCGCGTGGTGTCGAACACATTCGACATGGGCGACTGGACGCCTGACGAGACCGCTGACGCGGGCGGCGATTGCACGTCCTATTGCCGCGCCCTT
>CAMCMI010000264.1 GCA_945875875.1 Rhizobium sp. Q54 | reverse complement strand
CTGCACGCAAACCGGCCCGGCGCATGTTTGCGCCGGGGGATTTCCTAGAATGCGCCAAACGCGCGCATCACAGCGGGAATCGACAGCACGATCACGCCCGCCAGCCAGATCGTCAGCGAAGCGGGATCGCTGCGTGTGCGACCTGTTGCGCGCTCAAACATCGCAGCGGGAATGCCAGCCAGAATAACGCTGGTGACGGACACCGTGAGCGATACGAAATAGAGCAGCAGGATCGGCGACGAGATGAAGAAGCCGGAGAACACCGCCGCCACGGGCGCGGCGAACAAATCAAACCACGGCGAAAAATGCGTGCCGTTCATGACGCTGGCCAGCGCAATGCCGAGCAGAAAACCATCCTGCCGCAGCAATTCTTCGCGATTGTCGTCGGGCGCCTCGCCGATTGTCTTGCTCATAGGCTCAACCCCCGACCTTGGGCGCAAAGCCCAGCAAAATCGCTGCGATCAGCAGCACGATGCGCAGCACAAGCATCCAGAAAATCGCCAGCACCATCACCAGCCCATTGGGCACGACGGCGGGCGTGGCTATGCGCACAAATTTCAAAATTGGATCGGTGACGCCGCGAAACGCGCGCCAGATTGTCTTGTCGCTGTCGTGCGGAAACAGAAGCGAAAGTATATAGCGACCGATCAGCGTATACATCGCCGCAGCGAGGATCATGTTGGGGATCTGGAATAACCAGAAGCTCGCGCCTTCGTTCATCAACTCATCCTGTTGCGGCAGTCCCTGCGTCGTCAACCCGGTCAACAGGCCAACCAGTCAAGCCTGACGCGGAAAGCGCGCTGCGTAAAGGGCGCACAAAGAAAAAGGGCGGGAGAAACCTCCCGCCCCCTGTTTTTGACGCGCCGGATCAGGCGGTCTTTTCTTCCATCATCGTCTTGCCGCGCGGCTTGCGGACTTCCTCGATGAAGCGCTGCATCTCTTCAGACGGAGGCTTCGTCATCAGCGACACGACGAACATCACGCCAAAGCCTACCGGCAGGCCGAAGATAGCTGCGGAGATGTTGTTGATGTTGAACCAACCCACCTTCGAGGCCATCGCATGCGCGCCCGTCACCCAGGCTTGCATGGCGTCGGGAGCCGCCATCGTCTTGACGAGATCGACCACAGGCGCACCCGTGATCGGGTTCAGCAGGGAGGACATGCCGAAGTACGCCACGCCATAGCCGGGGAAGTAACGCGACAGCAGCAGATAGCCGAGCGTCACAACGAAGCCCGCGATCATGCCCGCGACCGCGCCCTGAGACGTGGTGCGCTTCCACCACACGCCCAGAACAAGCGCCGGGAACAGGCCGCCAGCCGCGAGGCTGAACGCCCATGCCACCATCGCCAGAATGTCCGCCGGTCGCTGCGAGGCTGTCCACGCTGCGAGCAGACCCACGACCACAAGGAAAACGCGGGAGACATAGAGACGACGCTTCGTCGGCGCGTTCGGATCGATCATCTTGTAGTAGACGTCGTGGCTGAGCGTGTTTGCGATCGCCAGCAGCAAGCCGTCGGCGGTCGACAGAGCGGCCGCGAGACCGCCAGCGGCGACGAGGCCCGCGACGACGTAAGGCATGCCGCCGATTTCAGGCGTCGCGATGACGACCACGTCGGTGTTGATGCCGAAGTCTTGCAGGCGAACGACGCCGGCATGGCCCGCAAGCGCGCCGCACGCGGTCTTCACCGCCTCGACGGACGCAGCAGCCTTGCCACAGATGTTCACGAGCCCGAGGTTGCCATAGGTGTAAACCCATTGCGGCAGGTCCGCGATGTTCTTGCCGATCAGGGTCTGGTAGACCTCAAGCTTCGAGAACGCCGCGTAAGCGGGAGCCGTGAAGTAGAGCAGGAAGATGAACAGCAGCGACCAGGCCACCGATACGCGAGCCTCACGCACGCTGGGCGTGGTGAAATAGCGCATCAGCACATGCGGCAAGGAAGCCGTACCCACCATCAGGCAGAGGATCAGCGCGAAGAAGTTCGCCGGCGAATAGCTGGTGAACGGCGTCACGTGCGCCTTGGCCGCGATCAACGCCTCGGTGGCGAGCCCGCTTTTCACGAAGCCCTGCTCAAGAGCGGTGATCTGCTCAAGCGCAATGCCGTATGTCAGCTGCGGAATCGGCAAGCCGAACTTCGTAGCGGAGAGGATAATCACGGGGATCAGGTAGGCGACGATGAGCACGATATATTGCGCCACCTGCGTCCACGTCACCGCGCGCATGCCGCCGAGCATCGAGCACACAAGAATGCCCGCAAGGCCTGCGTAGACCGCAACTGTAAAGTCGAGGCCGAGGAAGCGCTGGGCGATGAGGCCAGTGCCGAAGATCTGCGCCACCACATAAGTGAAGGAGCAGGCCAGCAGCACGATCACGCCCATCAAGCGCGCCCCGTTTCCGCCGTAACGGGCGGCGAGGAAGTCAGGCACCGTATAGGCGCCGAACTTGCGCAGGAACGGAGCGATCAGCACCGCCACCAGCACATAACCGCCGGTCCAGCCGAGCACGAAGGCCAAACCATCATAGCCCAGCAGGAACAACGTGCCCGCCATGCCGATGAAGGAGGCCGCCGACATCCAGTCAGCGCCGGTCGCCATGCCGTTGTAGAACGCAGGAACCTTGCGGCCCGCCACGTAATATTCAGAGACCTGCATCGTGCGCGAGACGATGCCGATGAAGGCGTAAACGAGAATCGTGAAGCCCACGAACATGTAGCCGAGAATGCGGTTAGGCACGCCCAGCTGTTCGAGAATGGCGATAAGCACGATGAAGGCAAAGAACCCGCCCGTATAGATGGCGTAGATTCTGCCCAGGTTGGAGGTGAAATCACCACCGCCCGATGATTGCGATTCTGTTGACATCAAAACTCTCCCTAATCGTCTTCTGCGACGCCGCACTCACGGTCAATGTCGTCCTGCGCCTTGGCGAACCAGAACAGCATCGCCACGAAGACGACGAGAGAGCCCTGCGAAGCCATATAGAACCCCAGCGGGAAGCCGGCGATCGTGATGGCGTTCAATTGACTGACGAACATGTGAATAACGAATGCGAAAAACAGCCATAGGCCCATCATGATTTTCATGAGCCGTGTGGTCTTTTCCCAATGCAGATTACCGCTGTCCTCGGACATATAATCTCTCCGTTCCCTGACGCGGCCGCGAGCCCCCAAAAGGCCTGCCCCGAACCCCTACTGCGAATCGAACCCTTGGCGTCTTCAGCGCCAGAGCAAAAACAGCCTAAGTAAGGACGCCCCCGGGGAGTAGGCCGACTTTAGTCCAACCCGCAGCCCGATCTAAGCCCGATCAACACCCATACAAACACGGCGGAACGGCTAAAGACCCTGGAATGCTTATGCCGCAGCGCCAAACGTGGCCCAAGCCACAGGCAGATGCTGCGACGCACAAGCGCAGGGCCAGGCTAAAAGATCGCGCACCTATCAAAAAATAGATCAAGAACAACCGAAATCAGCCCGCCCCTTGCG
>CAMCMI010000263.1 GCA_945875875.1 Rhizobium sp. Q54 | reverse complement strand
CCGTTCATCGAGCGCCCCTATTGCGAACGCTCGGGCGCGCCGTTTGCGCAGGATTTAGGGGCTGGCCTGCTGTCGCCGCAGGTGCTGGCAGATCCTCCCGTGTGGAGCCGCGCTCGCGCCGTCATGCTTTATCAGGACGGCCCGGCGCGTCGGCTGGTGCATGCGCTCAAATATTCGGACCGGGTGGATTACGCGGCGCCGATGGGGCTGTGGATGGCGCGTGCCGGGGCCGAAGTGCTGGAGGGCGCCGATTTGCTGGCGCCTATTCCGCTGCATCGGCGGCGCCTGTTCTCGCGCCGGTTCAATCAGGCGGCCGCCCTGGCCGCCGCGATCGCGAAAGCCAGCGGCAAGCCGCATGATCCCTTGGCGCTGGCGCGCATGCGGCAAACGCCGCCGCAAGTGGGGCTTACCCGGACCCAGCGCGCCGACAACGTGCAGGGCGCTTTTCGGGCGCCGGACGCGTCCGTGATTGCGGGGCGGCGCATCGTGCTGGTGGACGACGTGATGACGTCTGGCGCCACGGCCAACGCCGCCACCCGCGTCCTGCTGCGGGCGGGGGCGGCGAATGTGGACGTGCTGGTTTTTGCGCGGGTTGTGGGCTGAAATTGAATCGCCCATATAGAGTGCTGGATATTTTGGCTGGGGGTGCGAAATAAATGCCTGCGATCACGATCTATACGAAGTCCACCTGCGGCTATTGCCAGGCCGCCAAGGCGCTCTTGAGCCGCAAGGGTGCGGCGTTCGAGGAAATTTCCGTGGACGGGGATTCCGCCGGTCAGGAAAAGATGGCGGAGCGGTCGGGCGGTCGCTGGACGGTGCCGCAAATTTTCATCGGCCAGTCTCACGTTGGCGGCTGCGACGATCTGCATGCGCTGGAGCGCGCGGGCAAGCTCGACGCTTTGCTGGCGGGCTGAGGGACCAAATGATCAAATATGCGCTGGCCTGCGATCAGGGGCATCAATTCGAAAGCTGGTTTTCGGATTCTTTGGCCTATGAACAACAGGGCAAACGCGGCCTCATAGAATGTCCCCATTGCGGCTCGATAAAGGTAGAGAAGGCGCTGATGGCGCCCTCGATCTCGACATCAAAGCGCAAGGCGCGCAATGCAATGATGGAGCGTGCTGGCGCGCAAGGGACGCAAGATCATGAAAAAACGCCAGACGCGCAGCCCCGACAAGAGGCGCAGCCTGTCGCCTTGCTGGATGAGAACCAGCGCGCCATGCGCGAGATGATCCGCGACCTGCATGCCAAGATTTCTGAAAACAGCGTCGACGTCGGCACCAGTTTCGTCGATCAGGCGCGCAAGATGCACGACGGCGAGATGCCAACGCGCGCCATTCGCGGGGAAGCCACGCTGGCGCAAGCCAAAGAACTCTGGGACGAGGGCGTGCCGGTGATGCCGGTTCCGGTTTTGCCGGAAGATCGGAATTAGGCGCTAAAGAGCATTCAGGCGGAGCGCGCCCCGCCTGAATGCTTTAACTCAATCCGCCAGAGGGCACATGATGAGCGGGCGCCAGACGAGCCCCTCAGCCGTCATGGTTTGCTCAAAAGTCGTCTCGCACGAACGGCCCGAGCCTTGCCGGATGATCAGGTCTGGACGGTAGGGCACGCGAAAGGCCCAGCCGGGATCGGCCTGCACACGAACGATAAGGCCGCGTTGCGTTTGCGCCTGCGCCGCAGGGGCGAACAGGATCGCAGCGGAAGCGGCGACAAGCGCAGCTCCGCACGCGAAAGCGCGCACGCATGCGCGTTTGAGAGTTCGAAGATTATTCATCACTGATCTCCTCTTTCGACGTGAAGCGATGAGTTTCATCGCTTCACCTTTGTGGACACCGCACGTATTCGGTCTCCATTTCGGGAATGTCGGGGAAGATGCGGATCATCTTGTCGGCGTTGACGAGACGAAGGCTCACCTGCAAGTTTTCCTGACTGATGTCCGTCGAGCAGGCGGCAAACAGATGGAAGAGATCGCCCTCTCTCTTCGTGTTCCGGATGACGCACCGGCCCATTTTGCCAGTGATCCGGTCGCCCTCAATGATCAGTCCGCTGCCAAAAGAATCCGAATTGTTCGTGAACGACGCCCTGCCGCCCTTGCGCTCAAATATCTTGTTACAGACCGAGGCTTCGCTCGCCCACAAGCCATGAATGCCCTGAACGCCCGCCGCGTTCGCACTCGCGCTGCAGCACATCGCAAGCGCGAAAACGCCGCCTGCATAAAACTTCGCACGCATCATGTTTACGTCTCCGGCAAAGTCTTTCATGGCCTGTCTCCAAGGCCCGCTTTGCAACAGGGCGTACATGGAATGGTGCGCCAGAATTTTCTGTAATCCGAAAGGGGGGCGGAACCTGTCTCTTTTGCGCCCCAGAACGAATGCGCCCCAAAAACAGCGCTGCTCCGGAACTGCCTCACGCACCGATGGTTTTCGCGATGGATAGAGCCCCACGATAAAGCCACATGGAGTGCGACATGAAACAGAGCCTGACAAGCGTCTTCTTCGCGGCGTCCATCAGCTTGTGCGCGGCGCCGCTGTTAACAATCAAAGCCACAGCGTTTCCGGCATCCCCTGTGCAGACGATGAATGCGGACGCGCTGCAAAAATTCCTGCTCGAGGTTCAGGGGCGCGGAGGGGCAGGCGGCGGGGGCGGCGGGACAGGCGGAGGAGGCCGAGGCGGCGGGTTTGGGGGAGGTGGCGGATTTGGCGGAGGAGGATCTGGCGGAGGAGGAGGATTTAGCGGCGGTGGCAGAAGCTTTGGCGGCGGTCCCGCCATCGGCGGAGGCTCAGGCTTTCGCGGCGGCCCAAGTTTAGGCGGCGGATCAAGTTTTGGGGGGCCCAGTTCTGCGCCTCCAAGAATGGGCGGCCCGTCCTTTGGAGGTTCAAGAACCTTTGGAGACCCGAGAACGGGCGCGGCGCCCTTCAGGGGCGGATCAGGTTCTGGAGTTCCGGGCGCGCGCCACGCGCTCCCGTGATCGGCGCGCCGGGACTGGGAGCCAGGCCTTCCGGCAGACCTTCAGGAATAGACAGGCCTGCAGCTTTAGACAGACGAGGCGGAATCGTCGCAACGGATCGGCCTTTTGCATCGGGACGACAAATGCGCCCCCCCGGCGTGCGTCCCGGCGGACAAATCCGCGAGGGCTATTACCGGGGCCACAGAGGTTATCGAAATCATAGGCCCGGCTATCGCTGGTATAACGGCTGGTGGTTTCCGGCGGCCGCGTTTGCAGGCGGGCTCTACTGGAACGATTGGTCCACTTACGACGACGGCTATGCCTACGGCGGATCATCGTCGCTGAGCGCCCATGCGCAATGGTGCTTCAGCCGCTATCGTTCCTATCGGGCCAGAGACAACAGTTTCCAGCCCTATAACGGACCGCGCCTGCAATGCCGCTCGCCGTACTGGCCTTAAGCCATCTGCATCAGGCGTCGCGCGACGACCATGTAATTCACGTCCATGTCGCGCGACACGTCCCACGAGCGATTCCA
>CAMCMI010000262.1 GCA_945875875.1 Rhizobium sp. Q54 | reverse complement strand
GTCGTGCTGGAAGAATATGAGCACGCCAGGGCGCGCGGCGCCAAAATCTACGGTGAGCTGATCGGCTACGGCCTGTCGGGCGACGCCTATCACATCACCGCCCCGTCCGAGGATGGCGACGGCGCCTTCCGCTGCATGAGCGCGGCGATCAAGCGCGCTGGCGTGGCTCCAAGCGAGATCGACTACATCAATGCCCACGGCACTTCGACGCCGCTGGGCGACGAGATCGAGCTGGGCGCAGTGCAGCGCGTGATTGGCGACGCCGCCAAGACGATTTCGATGTCGTCCACCAAGTCCGCCATCGGTCATTTGCTGGGGGCGGCGGGCGCCGTTGAGTCGATTTTCTCGCTGCTGGCGATCCGCGACAATGTGGCGCCGCCGACGCTCAACCTCGATAATCCGTCCGTCGAAACCGTCATCGATCTTGTGGCGCACAAGCCGCGCCACCGCCGGATTGACGTTGCCTTGTCCAATTCGTTCGGATTTGGCGGCACAAACGCGTCCGTGGTTTTCCGTCGGCTCGGTTGAGCCGACGGATTTATTGCCCAAGCGGAGCCTGCATTCTCTGTTTCGCCATATTCCCGTCTAGGGTAATGTTCATTATATCCTGCTCGTCAGGCATATTTTTGCGCCTTCGAGCTTGTAATGCGCGAAGCTGAGGACTTTCCGTTTCAATGAATTCTGAGCCTCAAGAGGATCGTCCCAAAGCGCGCTTTTTTGCGCGCCGACCCATGCGCTCCCCTCAGGAGGCGCTGCATCCTGAGGCTGCGCCGCCGCCGCCCGCGCCGGATCGCAAGCCGCCGAGCAAGCGCCGCCCCCGGCTTGGCGCCGCCAGCGGTTTTCTATCTTTTCTGCTTGTGGCGGCGATCAGCGCCGTCGCCGCCTTCACCGCCATTCAGCGAGAACTTGAGGCGTCCGGCCCGCTTGCCGCCGATCAGGTGGTGTTCATCGCGCCCCGCACCGAAGTTGTCGACATCATCGAGCAATTGGATAAATCCGGCGTGATCAACGCTCCGACGCTGCTGAAGGCAGCGCTGTGGCTGGAAGGGCGCTGGTCGAACGTTAAAGCGGGCGAATATCTCTTTCGCAAGGAAGCAAGCCTGCGTGACGTGATGGATACGCTGGTGTCCGGTCGTCAATTGCTTCATTCCGTCACAATTCCTGAAGGGCTGACCAGCGAGCAGATCGTTCAGCGCCTGATGGAGGCGGACGTTCTGGTGGGCGAAGTACGTGAAATTCCGCGCGAGGGCACGATTTTACCGGAGACCTATCGCGTGCCGCGCGGCATGGCGCGCGTCGAGCTTATCCGCAAGATGCAGACCGACCAGAACCGGGTCGTCGATCAGATATGGGCGCGTCGCGCCGCCGATCTGCCGATCCGCTCCAAATTCGAGATGGTGACGCTGGCCTCCATCGTCGAAAAGGAAACCGGCAGGGCCGACGAGCGCACCCGCGTGGCGTCCGTGTTTCATAATCGCCTGAACAGGCGCATGCGGCTGCAATCGGACCCGACCATCGTCTACGGCATCGTCGGCGGCAAGGGCACGCTTGGCCGTCCGATCCTGCGCTCCGAGATCACGAGGCCCACCGCCTACAACACCTATACGATCGACGGCTTGCCGCCCGGACCGATCGCCAATCCCGGACGCGCTGCGCTTGAAGCCGTGGCCAATCCCTCGCGCACACGCGATCTCTTTTTCGTGGCCGACGGCACGGGCGGGCATGTGTTCGCCGAAAGCCTCGATCAGCACAACCGCAACGTCTCACGCTGGCGCGAGATCGAGCGCGAAGCCCGCGAAAAATCCAACGGGGGCGACGGCGGAGCGGCGGCGCCCGTTGACAGGGCCGCCCCTGTTGACGACCAGCCTGCTGCTACAACCAAGCCGCAGCGGCGGGGCGATCTGTTCTTCGATCCCGTCTATGGCGGGCTTGAGGGGCGGCCAAGCAGCTTGATCGCTCACGGATCGGGCGCGACCTCTGGTCCGCTTGGCGCCGGGCTTCTGCCCGCCGCCGACAAGCCGCGATCTTCCGCCTCGTCCAATGCGCGCGCTTTCGCGTCCAAAGACAAGTTGATGACAGGCGGAATTATTCTCAAGCCGGTTGCGTTCGCCAGCGCCAATGCGCGCGGCAGCCCCCCCAATCAAGCTTTCGCAAGCTCTGATTTTGCTATGGGGCCAAGCCTTGAAGACATGGGCATAGCCGTGCGGGGCGTGAATGCGCCTGCGTTCGAAAGCTTTTTAGACGGCCCCGTATCGAGCGGGATTTCAGCCGCCGGTGAAGAGCCGGCCAATTTCGCAGTCGTGCCCGTAGAGAATAAGAGACTGGCGCAGATGCAAGAGAGCGCCGCCCGGTTTGGCCTTGGCTCGCAAAACTCTGATCCCAGACTGATTGAGGCCAGGCCCGCGCGCGTGCGCGTGGTGGACGCCTCGGAAGGCACCAACATCGATCCGCTGCTGAACCGCAAGTGGGACTTGAATTCCGTGCAGACAATCCCGGCTTTCCGCTGAATTTAACGCTTGCGTAGCGTCTGCGCCATTGAGCGCGCCGTCGGCGCGACATATGGTGCGCCGCCTGATGCGCCGCGTCGGACGTTTTCGCCGGAATCGCAATGTCGGATCTTACAATAGCCAGCCCAAGGTCTTCATACTTGCAAAGCATGACCGGATTCGCGCGCGCGCAAACCGCCAGCTCGCACTGGCGGCTGGCGTGGGAGCTTAAAACGGTCAACGCCAAGGGGCTCGACCTGCGGCTGCGTTTGCCGCCCGGGTTTGACGCGATTGAGCAGGACGTGCGCGCCCGCATCAGCGGCCAGATTGCGCGCGGCGCTTGCTATGCCACCCTCACCGCCCAGCGCGAGGCCGGCGCGCCTGAAGTGCGCGTCAACGAGGCCGCGATCGCCGCACTCACGCAGGCGCTCGCCCGAGTGCCGACCTCCGCGAACCTACGTCCCGCTTCGCTCGACGGACTGCTTGGCGTGCGTGGAATCGTTGAGGTGATCGAGAGCGTTGACGATGAGGCGGCTATGGCCGCCATTTTCGCAGCGGTGCTTTCCAGCCTCGGCATTGCGCTCGCCGACCTGTTGGCAATGCGCGCACGCGAAGGCGGCGCGCTGGAAGTCATTCTGGGCCAGCGGCTCTCCGCTATGGCTCAATTGGTGGATGCCGCTGAGTCCTGCCCGGGCCGTCGCCCGGAGGCGGTGCGCGCGCGGCTTGCGCAAAGCGTCGCCGCCCTAATTGAAGCGTCGGCGACGCTTGACCAGACCCGCCTGCATCAGGAGGCAATCCTGCTGGCCGCCAAGGCGGACGTGCGTGAGGAGCTGGATCGCCTGAAGGCGCATGTCGCCGCCGTGAATGAATTGCTCGCCAGCGGCAAGCCTGTGGGCAGGCGCCTTGATTTTCTAGCGCAGGAGCTGGGGCGCGAAGCCAACACGCTCTGCGCCAAATCGAACGATCCCGAACTGACCCGGCTGGGAATGGAGCTGCGCGTGGAAATCGAGCAATTCCGCGAG
>CAMCMI010000261.1 GCA_945875875.1 Rhizobium sp. Q54 | reverse complement strand
CTCCGCCGGGCAGAAGGTGACTGTGGTGGACGTGCGCGCCGGCCAATTGGCCACCACGCTGAAAGCGCTGCGCGACATCGGTTTTCTCGACGGCGTGCGCAACGGCGATTTCAGCTTCGTGCTGTTGCATGTGCTGGGCTCCTCCATCGCCTCTCTTGACGAGATCAGCGAGACTGCCCCCTTCGTCAACGACGCAAGCTATTTCCTCGTCAAGAATTTCATCAATGACACCCAGTTCTTTGAATGGGACCCGCAGACCTATGCGAGCTATTTTCGCAAGGTGCGCCACGCGGGCGAGATCACGATCCCGAAGCTGAACGAAATGGCCTATGAGCAGGTGGAGCTGGCCGCGATGCCGTTTGCCAGTTTCATCGGCGACCAGAAGACTGACGGCCAGCCCAGCCCGCATTCTTTCGTGCTGCGCGGCTATGCCCGCACCTGGATGCGGCAGGTCAGCGCCGAGTTCGACCGCATCGGCCTGCTTGGCCTGATCGACGGCAAAGACTTCAGCAAAGCCGAGCAGCGCGACGACAGGTTCGGCGACCAGTACTGAGCGGCGCGCTCCAATTGCGGGATGGGAAGGCCGAACATGCGTTCGCCTCGAGCTTTCATCTCATGCTCGCCGCTTGGCCGCGTCGGCGTTTCGACGACGGCGCGGCTGCTGATGGATTATTTCGCGTATACAGGCCGCGATGCGCTCGCTTTCGACACCGATCTGCATGAGCGCCCGATGGCGCTGCGCTTTCCAGATTCGGCGCCAATAGACATCGGCTCCGTTCATGGACAGATCGCGCTGTTTGACCGGATGCTGGCCGACGACGGCTTGCTCAAGATCGTTGATGTTTCGAACCGTTGCTTTGAGGCGTTCTTTGCCGTCTCCGACAAGATCGGCTTCTTTGATGAGGCGGAGAGGCGTGGGGTCGAAATCTTCGCGCTGTTCCACGTTGACGGCTCTGACGGGTCGATCAGGGCGGCCCGGCGGATCGCGGCGCAATGGCCGGGCGTCGAACTGGTGATCGTGGAGAATATTGGCGCTTCAGGACTGGGCGAGCTTGATCCTGATCTCCGCGATCTCTATCCCGCCGGCTCCAGCCTGTTGGTGCGCGCGCTCGATCCGGTATTGCGGAAAGTTGTGGAAGACCGCGATTTTTCCTGCTTTGATTTCATGATCGAGCCTCCCGAAGACATGTCTATCGTTGTGCGCGCTGCGCTGCGGGCGTGGATTGGTCCCGTGTTTGAGCAATTGAAAGTGCTGGAATTGCGTATGGCCCTGCGCGGAAGCGCTTTTTTATAATCTGGGGCAATAAAAAAGGGCCGCATGGGCGACCCTTTGAATATCTGTTCAGGCGATAAACCAGCCGGTCAAAGACCAAGCGCGGCTTTCACTTCCTGCAATTGCGCAATCTTTTCGACGGCCATGCGCCTGGCCTCGTCACCGGTGGCGTCGGCCACGTCTTCCTGCGCGTTCTTGATCTCGCGCTCGATGCGCGCCAGATCCAGCTCCTCGACGGGAATCGCCTGCTCGGCGAGGATCGTCAGGCCGGTTGAAGACACGTCGGCGAAACCGCCGCGCACGAACAGGCGCTGCTTGCTCGATCCGCGATCCACTTCCACGATGCCGGGCTTCAGCGTCGACATGGTGGCCGCATGGCCCTTCATGACCGTAAACTGGCCTTCGGTCCCCGGAACGGCGACAGCCTCGACGTCGCCTGAAAACAGCAGGCGCTCGGGGGAGACGAGTTCAAAGTGGAATGCGGCCATTTTACTTCTCCGCTACCTGCTCCCTCCCCCGCGCACGGGAGAGGGTCGGCGCCAGATTATTCAGAAACTGACTTTACGCGGCTTCGGCTGCCAGACGCTGAGCCTTCTCCATTGCTTCCTCGATCGTGCCGACCATGTAGAAGGCGGCCTCGGGAAGATGATCGTACTTGCCTTCGATCAGGCCCTTGAAGCCCTTGATCGTGTCAGCCAGCGCGACGAGCTTGCCGGGCGAACCGGTGAACACTTCGGCCACGTGGAAGGGCTGCGACAGGAAGCGCTCTATCTTACGGGCGCGCGCGACGGTGAGCTTGTCCTCTTCGGACAGCTCGTCCATGCCCAGAATCGCGATGATGTCCTGCAAGGACTTGTAGCGCTGCAGGGTCTGCTGAACCTGACGGGCGATGTTGTAATGCTCTTCGCCGACGACCATCGGAGACAGCATGCGCGACGTCGAGTCGAGCGGGTCCACCGCCGGATAGATGCCCTTTTCGGCGATCGAGCGCGACAACACGGTGGTCGCGTCAAGATGGGCGAAGGAGGCTGCTGGCGCCGGGTCGGTCAAATCGTCGGCGGGCACGTAAATGGCCTGCACGGACGTGATCGAACCCTTGTTGGTGGTCGTGATGCGCTCCTGCAACTGACCCATGTCAGTGGCCAGCGTCGGCTGATAGCCCACGGCGGAGGGGATGCGGCCAAGCAGAGCGGACACTTCAGAGCCTGCCTGCGTAAAGCGGAAGATGTTGTCCACGAAGAACAACACGTCCTGGCCCTTGTCGCGGAAATCTTCAGCGATGGTGAGGCCGGTGAGGGCCACGCGGGCGCGGGCGCCCGGGGGCTCGTTCATCTGGCCGTAAACCAGCGCGCACTTGGAGCCTTCGCCGCCGCCGAGCTTGTTGACGCCGCCCTCGATCATCTCGTGATAAAGGTCGTTGCCCTCGCGGGTGCGCTCGCCCACGCCCGCGAACACGGAATAACCGCCGTGCGCCTTGGCGATGTTGTTGATGAGCTCCATGATGAGCACGGTCTTGCCGACGCCCGCGCCGCCGAACAGGCCGATCTTGCCGCCCTTGGCGTAAGGCGCCAGCAGGTCGACGACCTTGATGCCCGTCTCAAGGATCTGGGCTTCCGTTGACTGGTCCGCGTAGCTGGGCGCTTCCTGATGGATCGCGCGCAGGCTCTCGTATTGCACGGGGCCAGCCTCATCGACGGGCTCGCCGATGACGTTGATGATGCGGCCAAGGCAGCCGGGACCGACGGGCACCATGATGGGGGCGCCGGTGTCGCTCACGGGCTGGCCGCGAACGAGGCCTTCCGACGTGTCCATCGAAATGCAGCGCACCGAGCTTTCGCCCAGATGCTGCGCGACTTCGAGCACAAGGCGCTGGCCATTGTTCGTCGTCTCGAGCGCGTTCAAAATCTCGGGCAAATGGCCGTCGAACTTCACGTCGACGACCGCGCCGATGACTTGCGTGATGCGGCCCGTGGGCTTGTTAGCGGTAGCCATGGTTCGTCCTCACTCCTGATCGGGTCAAAGCGCCTCGGCGCCCGAAATAATTTCGATGAGTTCCTTGGTGATCATCGCCTGACGCGACCGGTTGTAGATGATCGTCTGCTTCTTGATCATCTCGCCGGCGTTGCGGGTGGCGTTGTCCATCGAACTCATGCGCGCGCCCTGTTCGGACGCAGCGTTCTCGAGCAATGCGCGAAACACCTGCACGGAGATGTTGCGCGGCAGCAGGGTGGCCAGAATCTCGGCCTCCCC
>CAMCMI010000260.1 GCA_945875875.1 Rhizobium sp. Q54 | reverse complement strand
AAGATCGCGCCGGGCCATATCGGCAAGCTGGGGCTCGATCTTTTCAACGAGGCGGGGCAGGAGGCGGCGCGCGTGTGCGCCATCAATTTGCTGGCGCAGGCGAAGGCGGCTTTGGGCAGCCTGTCGCGCATCACGCGCTGCGTGCGGCTCGGCGGGTTCATCAATGCGGGGCCGAAGTTTCATGCGCTGCCTGCGGTGATGAACGGCGCGTCCGATTTCATGGTCGCCGTGCTTGGTCCCGAAAAAGGGCGCCATACGCGCACCACCGTCGGCGTCGCCGAATTGCCGATGAATGCGGCGGTGGAGATCGACGCGGTGTTCGAGATTGATCCCGAGAATCACCATTGAGCGCGCCGGGCTGGGTGGTCGCAAAGCCCGTCGCGCATCGCGGACTGCATGGCGGGACTGCGGGGCTGGTCGAAAACACCTGCGCCGCAGCGCTCGCCGCAATCGCTGCTCATTGCGCGATTGAATGCGACGTGCAGCTCTCGCGCGATGGCGAGGCGTTCGTGTTTCATGACGAGCGCCTTGAGCGGCTGACGGAACGCTCTGGTTTGCTGGGCGATCTTGACGCGCGAGAAGTTGCGCGCGTGCAGATCGCGGGAAGCGCGGAGACCATCCCCAGCCTGCAGGGTTTTCTGGCCTGCGTGAACGGGCGCACGCCTTTGATTATCGAAATCAAAAGCGCGTTCGACGGCGACATGCGTCTGGCCGAGCGCACGGCTAATGTGGTTGCGCAAACCGACGGGCCAATCGCGCTGAAGAGCTTCGATCCGGAAATCATGGCGCACCTTCGCACCCATCGCGCGCGTCTTGGGCTGGAGCGCACGCCGCTGGGCATAGTGGCGGAGGCGCGCTTTGATCCCGCCGAATGGCCGGAGCTTGATCCTGAACTTGGCCGAAGGCTCGCGCAATTCCTGCACTGGCCGCAGACGCGCCCGGAGTTTCTGTCATGGTGCGTGCATGATCTGCCGCACGCCGTCCCGCTGCTGCTGCGCGAGGGCATGGGCGTGCCCGTGATGGCGTGGACGGTGCGCAGCCCGCCCGATTGGGAAATTGCACGCCGCTGGGCCGATCAGGCGGTATTTGAGGGGGAAGTCATGAAGTCCCCTCCAGCATGAAAAACCATATCCCAACCGCGTCATGGCGGCGAAGGCCGCCATCCACGGCAGGCCGCACGCTTGCTGCCTGTCGTGGGTCCCGGCAATCCCGGGATGACGCGCCGAGAATAGCGAGCTAACCCCCAAAAAACCAAAAAGGCCGCCCGGAGGCGGCCTTTTGGCGGATACCACGCAAAACCAGATTACTTGATCTTGGCTTCCTTGAACTCGACATGCTTGCGCACGACGGGATCGTACTTGGTGTAGCTGAGTTTTTCGGTCTTCGTACGGGCGTTTTTGGACGTCACGTAAAAATATCCGGTGTCGGCGGTCGACACGAGCTTGATCTTGATATTGGCGGCCTTGGCCATGCTGAATCCTGTTCTTCAAAAGCTCTGAAGTTAGCGCGCAAAATACGGACGGGGGCCGGGAAGTCAAGCCAGCAGGCCGCGATTGACCTTCAAACCCTCACATCTCTTGCCGAACCCAGCCCTGATGGGTGACGCGATACCATGGCGCGGGCAGGAAATAGGACATGCCCGCCGCCAGACGCAATTCAAGCTCGCGCAGCATTACCCGCGTGATGACCGCCAGATCGAGCCCCTGCGCTTCCTCGAAATTGACCCAGCGCGTCTCCACCAGCTCCCGGTCCGCTCCCGTCAGGCCATCGATTCTTTGCGTGATCGCGCTCGAATCTGCGGCCAGAAACACCGTGTCGTAGCGGCGCGGCAGCCGGGGCGGGGTGGTGGCGCGGGCGATGAAATGCAGCGGCTGCAGATCGGGATAGCCGTGCGCTGCGAACGCGCGCCAGCTCTCGGGCGGGTTGTCGGGCGTCCCGCATTCAAGCTCGGCGAGCATGAGCCCGGTTTCCTCGAACGTCTCGCGGATAGCGGCCAGCGCCAGCGCGCGGGGCAGCGAGTACGCGGGGCCCACTTTGGCCAGCCGCATCTCCACAAGCTCTGGCAACATGCCGGCCACGTTCATGCGCTTGTCGTCAGGACCAACGCAGCCGCCGGGGAAGACGAACTTGCCCGGCATGAAGCTGTGGCTCGCATGGCGCTTGCCCATCAGCACGCGCGGCTTGACGCCGGAGCTGTCGATCAGCATCAGGCTGGCGGACAGAACCGGGCGCGCGGGAATGGGCGGAAGCGAGCGCAATTGCGACCACACTTCGCGATTGAGCAGGCCCGCGAGATCTTCCCCAGCCGCAAGGATCATCGTCACTGCGCGGGCATCGGGGCGTCTTCGCGCGAATCGGGGTGGAAGCCGTGCATGCGCAGCGCCCATTGACAGCCCACAAGAGCGCCCTTGATGCGCGGCAAGAACCAGAGCGACATCAGCACCACGAGCAGCGGCCAGACCACCATGTGAATCCACATTGGCAGCGCCGGGTAATGCCCGTCTGCGATCATCAGCATGGCGCCGATAATATGGCCGACGACGAAGATCGTCATGTAGGGCGGGGCGTCGTCGGCGCGCTGGTGGTGCAATTCCTCGCCGCATTTGGGGCAGGCGTCGCTCACCTTGAGATAGGCGTGGAACATCTTGCCCTCGCCGCAATGCGGGCAGCGCATGGCGAACCCCCGGCGGGCGGCCAGTTTCCAGTCGCGCGGGGCCTCAATTGCTACGGCTTCGATGGTTTCAGTCTGTGTCATGAGCGGGTTTTCTTTGAGCGGGGTGACTTTGAATGTGGGGGACGCCCGCCCTTTCGGGAAGGGGGCGTCTTGTCGCGGCGACCCGGGGAGGGGCGCAGCTTGTCGGCCCCGGGCACGTCGCGCCGGTTGCGGCCATCGCTGAGCACTTCAAAGCGCAGCGCGCCAGCAAACGGCGCCGCCTCCACAAGCCGCACCTGCACGGCATCGCCAAGGCGGTACGTCTCGCCCGAGCGCGAGCCGACCAGCGCGTGCAGGCGCTCCTCATACCGATAATAATCATTGCCAAGCGTGGACGCAGGCACAAACCCGTCGGCCCCGGTTTCCGCCAGCTTTACGAACAGGCCCGATTTTGTGACGCCCGCGATGCGCCCGTCAAAGCTGGCGCCGATGCGCTCGCACAGGAAGCTTGCGATCAGCCGCTCCGTCGTCTCGCGCTCGGCCGCCATGGCGCGGCGCTCGGCGGCGGAAATTTGCGCGGCGATTTCCGCCAGCTCCGGCGGGCTCATATCGGGCAGGCCGTCGCGCCCCAGCTTCAACGCGCGGATCAGCGCGCGATGAACGATCAAGTCCGCATAGCGGCGGATGGGCGAGGTGAAATGCGCGTAACGCCGCAGGTTCAGGCCAAAGTGTCCGTAATTCTCGGACACATATTCGGCTTGCGATTGCGTGCGCAGCACCACTTCATTGACGACGTTCTCGTGCTCGGTGTCCTTCATCTGCGCCAGAATGCCGTTGAAGTTTTGCGGCCGCAGCGCCTGGCCCTTGGCGAGCTTGATGTTGATGGTGGAGAGAAACTCGGCGAGCG
>CAMCMI010000259.1 GCA_945875875.1 Rhizobium sp. Q54 | reverse complement strand
TCCAGCCCGCAAACGGCGCAAGCGGTATCTACCGCCGCGAGGCTCGGCGGCGTCGTTTTACTTGGCGATTAGCAGAAGGTGCGGGCTGGAAGCCCGCGGTCCAAGGGGGGCGCAATAGCCTTACAGCCCCAGCGCCGTGCGCACTTTGCGCGAATGGCCGTAGATGTCCTCGCGGACCTCAAGTTTGCCGATCTCGTCGGTAAAAATGGTGAAATATTGCAGGTGGACGGGAATGTGGCTGGCAAGGCGCACCGTCTTTTCGTTGCGACCGCCCACCATTTTACGCAACCGCTCCTCGCTCCAGTCTGACGGCAGCAGGGCTTGCGCCAGCGCGAACGGCTTGTCGACGCGCACGCAGCCATGGCTGTAGGCGCGGCGCGGATTGGCGAACAGGGCGCGCGAGGGCGTGTCGTGCAGATAAACGGCATGATCGTTGGGGAACATGAACTTGATCTGTCCCAGCGCATTGCGCTCGCCCGGCGGCTGACGAACGCTCATCTGGCCGCCGCGCTGCACCACTTCATAGCCGCGTTTGGTGAAATAGCCCGGGTCTTTCTGGAACGCGGGCAGCATCTCCTTGCGCAGGATCGAAGGCGGCACGTTCCAGTACGGATTAACGACCAGATATTCCATCGAATCCGAGAAAATCGGCGTCTGTGTCTCAACCTTGCCGACGATGACGCGGGCGCGGTGAACGACCTTTTCGTTTCGCGTCACCTTCACCTGATAATCGGGAATGTTCACTTCAACGCGGGTCGCGCCCAGATCGCGCGGCAGCCAGCGCCAGCGCTCCATATTGGCGACGATCTCGCCCTCCAATTGCGCGGGATCGCCGCCCGACAGCGCCGAGATGGTGCGAGCCGTCAACGCGCCGCTGGCGGGCAATCCGTTGGCGCGCTGAAACTCCGCCACCTGACTGGCGACGCGGGTATCGTAGACGAGCGCTGCATCGGAGGCTTCTTCGTTGACGTCGACGCCAAAGCGGGCGCGGACCAGCGGCACGCGCGGATCTTTCATGCCTACTTTCAGCACCGGCCCAGCCGCAATGCGGGCGCGCGCAACGATTGCGGGGCTTTCGCGCCGCACCTCCTGAAGCTTGTCCCGCAAGGCGCGATATTGCGCGTGCGGCGGGTTGAACGCGTGCAACGCCTCCCCGGCGTCAGGCGAAGTCGAAACTACAACCAGAATGGTCGCCGGATCGGCAATTTCAGGCTTGGCGGTGATGAGAACCGAGATCGAACGCGGATCAATGCGGGCTCCGCCTGCTTGCCGGGCGTAGCCGACAACGGCGTGCGAAAGCGCCAGTTCAGCTCGGGCCAGAATCGCAAGATCGCCCTCAGGCAGAGCGGAAATGGAATATTGGGAAACATCGAGCCCATCGTCGTGGGCGCGCTCCAGACGGCGCAAAGCTGCACGGCCGGCGAGCGTCCAGTCTGCGGGCGAACCCGCGCCGTCCTTAAGCCAGAGCGGCGCAAAATCGCGCGCGGCGTAGAAAGCGGCCACAGCTTCACGCTCGCGTCGCAAACCGGAGGCTGGCGTCTGGCCCGGCCCGGCGCGCGACACGCTCTCCCCGGCGCTGGCGGAAATCGCGTCACGCAACGCGGCGGCGACTGGCGAAATCTGCGGAGAAATTTCCGGTGCGTTTTCTTGGGAAACTTCATGTGAAGTTTCCTGCTTGGGCGCTTCAACGACGGGCGTTTGCGGCGCGCTCAATTCAAAGAAAAGCGGCGCCGGCGTCTCGGCGGGCGATACGACATTGACGGAAACCTGAGCGGCGACGGAGCTTGCGGCCTCAAGCGCAGGAAAATCTTCATCCAGCGTGGACGCAAACGCTGAAGAGGCGACAAGAATCACCGCCAGAGCAGTTTTTCCAGCCAGCTTCGAGCCGCAAACCCAGATGCTCATTCCGCCCTCCCGGGCTCGCGGCGGCGCCTTTCGCCCGTGGATTTTCAACCACAAGCATTACAAAAACTCAAGCTAAAGTCAGCGCGCTATGGCGCTCAGGCGACGGCGTCAACGGCGCCGTCATCCTCGCCGAGTCCGTAATCTTTCATCTTGCGATAGAGCGTTGATCGGCCAATGCCAAGCCTTCGCGCAACCTCCGACATCTGGCCGCGATAATGGGCCAAGGCAAAGCGGATCAGCTCGGCCTCGGCGCTGTTGATGTTGCGCACATTGCCGTTGTCATCGAATAATTTCAGAACGTTGGGATCGCGCACTTCAACGCGCACGATCTCGCGCGGGGCGGCGTGGGTATATATTGCGGGCGCAGGTGCGGCCGGCACGCGGACGCTGAAGCCGTCGACATGGGCGGCGATCTGCGGGAATTCAGCCACGGTCAGCTCGTCGCCCTCGGCCAGAACGATGGCGCGGAACACTGCGTTCTCAAGCTGGCGCACATTGCCGGGCCAATCATAGGCGCACAGAAGCGCCACCGATTCGGCGGTGAGTCCGCGAATGCGTTTGCCTTCTTCGGCGGCAAAGCGGGCGACAAAACGCAGCGCCAGATCGGGAATATCGTCGCGGCGCGAGCGCAGCGGCGGCACGGAAATGGGGAACACGTTCAGCCGGTAGTAGAGATCTTCGCGGAAGGCGCCGCGCTTGACCAGCTCGATCAGGTTCTGGTTGGTGGCCGAAATCAGCCGGATGTCCACCTTGACGGGACGACGCGATCCGACCGGATCAATCTCGTTTTCCTGAATCGCGCGCAGCAGTTTTACCTGCGTCTCAAGCGGCAATTCGCCGATCTCGTCCAGAAACAGCGTGCCGCCATTGGCTTCCTGAAACTTGCCGATGTGCTTCTCATTGGCGCCGGTGAAGGCGCCCTTCTCGTGGCCAAACAGAATCGATTCCGCCAGATTGGCCGGTAGCGCGCCGCAATTCACAATAATGAAGGGCTTGCCGCGACGATCCGAAGCGCCCTGAATGGCGCGGGCCACCAATTCCTTGCCAACGCCCGATTCCCCTTCCAGCAGAATGGGAATGTTGGACTTGGCCGCCCGCTCGCCGAGGCGCACGATGCGCTCCATATCGGACGATTGCGTGCGCAAATCCTTGAAGCCAAGCGAGCCCGAGGCGCGGCGCTTCATGCGGCGCAGCTCGTCCTCCAGAGCGTCCGAACGAAGCGCGTTCTTGATTGACACCAGCATGCGCTCAGCGCCCACCGGCTTCACCACAAAATCAACAGCCCCGGCCCGCATCGCCGATACAACGGCCTCGATGGAGCCATGCGCCGTCTGCACGATCACCGGAACATTGATCTCGCGCTGGCGCATCCGCGTGAGCACGGCCATGCCGTCAAGATCGGGCATGACGAGATCGAGCACTAGCAGCGAAACATTGGGCAAGCCCTGCGCCTGCAAGCGATCCAGCGCCTGCTCGCCGCTCTCAACCGTCTCGGCCTCAAAGCCGAACCGGCGGACCATGGCTTCCAGAAGGCGCCTTTGGACCGGATCGTCGTCGGCGATCAATATGGTGGAATTCATCGTGCCCCTTGTCCGCGCCGGACCCCGACGCGCAAAGAGCAATTTGACCAATTAGGGTAAATGACGCGTTAAGCTCCCGCCAATCAGGCGCGAAAAAGCACTT
>CAMCMI010000258.1 GCA_945875875.1 Rhizobium sp. Q54 | reverse complement strand
GACACTTTGCAGCCGCAGAAATAGACTTTCTGCGTGCGCGTTGCGGTGTATTTGATCGGTGCGATGTCGGTGCCCTTGTGCGAGCCGTCGCAGAGCGGCTGCTTTTTCGAGAGGCCGCAGGCGCACCAGTAATAGCTTTTGCCTTCTTCGACTTCGGTGGGGTAGGGTGCTTTTTGTGCGCAAACGGGATATGTCATTTCTGCTTTTCTCCAATTAGGGCCGATTGCACGGCTCTCTTTCGACTCGTTCCAAGCTAGCCTGACTTTTGCCCGCGCCCGCCTCACAAAGCAAGAGCGGCCCCACACTTCAGGTCCCTGCGCCGCCAGCATCCGTCTTGAGCCAGGCTGCGCCGCAGGCTTTGGCGAGTTCGCGCACGCGCAGGATGTAGCTCTGGCGCTCCGTTACCGAGATCACGCCGCGCGCATCCAAAAGGTTGAAGCGGTGCGAGGCCTTGATGCACTGGTCATAGGCGGGCAAAACCATGTCGTGTCGCTGCCCGCGATCGCCCTTTTCCAGCAGCGCCTTGCACTCGGCTTCCGCGTCCTTGAAGTGCTGGAACAGCAGCGCAGTGTCGGCGTGTTCGAAATTATGCCGGGAATATTCCTGCTCGGCCTGTTTGAACACGTCGCCATAGGTGACTTTATCGGCGCCTTCGCGGCCATTGAAGTTGAGGTCGTAGACGTTTTCCACGCCCTGCACATACATCGCAAGTCGCTCAAGGCCATAGGTGAGTTCGCCCGAAACCGGCGAGCATTCAATGCCCGCCACTTGCTGAAAATAGGTGAACTGGCTCACTTCCATGCCATCGCACCAGCATTCCCAGCCAAGGCCCCAGGCGCCCAAAGTCGGGCTCTCCCAATCGTCCTCGACAAAGCGGATGTCGTGCAGGGCGGCGTCGACGCCAATCGCGTTGAGGGAGCGTAGATAGAGGTCTTGCAGGTCCGGCGGTGAGGGCTTCAGGATCACCTGAAACTGGTAATAATGCTGAAGGCGGTTGGGGTTTTCGCCATAGCGGCCATCCTTGGGGCGACGCGAAGGCTGCACATAGGCGGCCTTCCACGGCTTTGCGCCCAGCGAGCGTAAAGTGGTGGCGGGGTGAAACGTGCCGGCGCCGACCTCCATGTCATAGGGCTGCAAAATGACGCAACCCTGCTGCGCCCAGAATTTCTGCAACGTTAGAATCAGCCCCTGAAAAGAGCGGCGCGGATCAAGAGAGGCGTCCGCTTGGGTGTCGTGTGGCATGTCGTCCCCGGCAATCGATGTAAGCGCGCAAACTAGAGGGTTTCCGCGCTGGCGCAAAGCGGTTCTGCACGATGGACGAAACGCGTCATGGCGGCGAAGGCCGCCACCCATGGCAGGCCACACGCTCAAAGCCTGCCGTGGGTCCCGGCAATCCCGGGATGACGCACGGAAAGTTGGAGGCTTGCCTTTGGCCCCCCCCAATCTGAACGCAGGCTGAACAACAACCTCACAGCTTGTTCAGCATAAGGCTGGCAATCTCGCGCCATTGCATTCCCAAAGGGGAGAGAGCCATGAACCGATTACTTCGCCTGACCCGCATCGCCGCGCTGGCTATTACTGCAGCGATCGGTTTTGCAACTTTCGTCCCGACGCAGGCTGAAGCCCGTCAGGAGCGCGGCTGGGTTGGCGGGCAGGGCGCCGATCATCACTATCGCCCGATCCGTCAGGTGCGGCGCGAGCAGCGCTTGCATCGGCGTCATTACGCGCCGATTTACCATGCGCCTTCCTATCGCCAGCAATTCTTTCATCAGCCGATCTATCGCCAGCAATTCTATCATCGACAAGTCTATCAAAGACCTGCGCCGGTCTATTATCAGCGGTCGCATTATTCAGCTTACGGCTACCAGCAGCATTGCGAAGTTAAAAAGCGCTGGCGCGGGCTGAACAGAGTCCGCAAGGTCGTTTGCTATTAATTCTGCAGCGCCGGCCTCAATGGCCGGCGTCTGCTTATGCGTCGGCCAAAATATCCTGCCCGCGATGCAGCGCTTGCGCGCGCGGCGTGAAGCGCCCATCGGCCTCATGGAGCACAAGCCCCGGCGCGATGGCCAAAGGCGCCCGCGAGCCTTTGCGCCCGCTCACAAGAATGCGCCGCGCATCTTCCCCCACGCGCGCATGGACGGGCAGAATCCGCAACGCGCCGAGCCGGTTTTCGCATGCGGTCAGCACTTGCCCCAGGGCTTCAGGCAGGCAGATCATGGCGAAGCGACCATCGGGCGCCAGCAGCGAAAGGCATGCGCGGACCCATTCCTCCATCCCCCCCGGCCCCAGCACATGTGCGGCGGCGCGCGCCAGATCGGGCGAGCGGCGCACCGAGCCTTCCGCATAAAATGGCGGATTTGTGTAAACGGCGGAGGCTGATTCGTTGACGATCCCGGCCGCGCGACGGGCGCTTGCATCAATCAGATCGCATTCGGCGACGCTGACGCGCTCCTCCAATGCGTTGAGCGCGACATTTGCGCGCGCCAGTTCTGCGGCTTCGACATCGCGCTCAATCAGACGCACGCAGCTTTGCGGCGCCCGCAGGGCCAAAGCCAGCCCCACAGCGCCAACGCCGGAGCCAGCGTCCACAATCTGCGGGCCGGGGTCGGCCAGCATGGCGGCCAGCAAAATCGCGTCCGTGCCCACACGATGCCCGCTGGCGCGCTGGCGCAGGCGCAAGCGGCCATCGAGCAACAGGTCTTCGTCGTTCAAAGGGGCGCTCACGCGGGCGATCCTCCCTCACGCAGCAGATGCTCGCCAAAGCCGGCGCCGGCGAGAATGGTGCGGGCTTGCGCAACGTCCTCTTGCAGCACAAGCACGCGGCGCGGCAAAAAGCCGAGCGAGCCTTCCAGAACGCTCATGTGCGAATCGGCGATGAAAAACGGCACGTCCACTTCGTCCAGAGCCGCCTGAACTGCGGAAATAAGGACTATGTCATTGGTCCGCATGATCTCAATCATAAGCGCGCGCGTACTCCGTTCGGATCTGATATGCGAAGCTCGTTGCGCCATTGGCGTCGGCATGCGAAGAGGGCTTGAGGTTCGCATGCAGGGGCGGACGGGCGCAAGCTGTGCTTTGCGCTTTCGGGAGGGTGGTTCCAGTGGGTGTTGTGGCGCCATTCAAAGATGCGTCGAAGAGTTCGGGCGTAGATGCGCTGGTCGCATTGGTGGCGGCCGATATGGAGCGCGTGAACGCGACCATTCTGGCGCGCACCGGCTCCGAAGTCGTGATGATCCCGGAAGTCGCCAACCATTTGATTTCCTCAGGCGGCAAGCGCCTGCGCCCGATGCTGACGCTGGCGACCGCAGCCCTCAGCGAATATAACGGCGAGGGCCATATCAAGCTCGCCGCCTCCGTTGAATTCATGCACACCGCCACGCTGCTCCACGACGACGTGGTGGACGAGAGCGACATGCGCCGGGGCAAGCTCGCCGCCCGCATGCTGTGGGGCAACGAGGCCAGCGTTCTCGTCGGTGATTTCCTGCTGGGCCAGGCCTTCAAGATGATGGTGGAAGTAGGCTCGCTCGCCTGCCTCGACGTGCTGTCCACCGCCGCCGCCGTGATCGCGGAAGGCGAGGTGATGCAGCTCTCCGCCGC
>CAMCMI010000257.1 GCA_945875875.1 Rhizobium sp. Q54 | reverse complement strand
AGTTCGCGCAATCTGTCAAACCGTCCCGAGGCGCCGCCGTGGCCTGCGTCCATGTTCGTGCGCAGCATGATCGGGCCGCCGCCCGTCATGTTGGCGCGCAATTTCGCGACCCATTTTGCAGGCTCCCAATAGGTCACGCGCGGATCGGTGAGGCCGCCCTCGATCAGGATCGGCGGATAGTCTTGCGCACTCACGTTGTCATAGGGAGAATAGGCGGCAATAGCGTTGAACGCGCTCTCGTCGAGAATCGGATTGCCCCATTCCAGCCATTCAGGCGGCGTCAGCGGCAGCGTGTCGTCGAGCATGGTGTTGAGCGTATCCACGAACGGGACATCCGCGATAATGCCTGCAAAAAGTTCCGGCGCCATATTGGCGACAGCGCCCATCAGCAAGCCCCCCGCCGAGCCGCCAAGCCCGATGATGCGCCCCTGCGCCGTATAGCCCTCGTCGATCAACGTGCGTGCGCTGGAGATATAATCGCGGAACGTGTTGGTTTTTTTTTCGAGCTTGCCGTCAAGATACCAGCTCCAGCCCTTATCCGTTCCCCCGCGCACATGGGCGACGGCGTAGACAAAGCCCCTGTCCACCAGCGAGAAACGCACGGACGAGAAGTGCGCCTCGAACGCGCTGCCATAGGAGCCGTAGGCTTCCAGCAGCATCGGGGCGCGGCCGTTGAGTTTCGTTTTTGCTGAATAGAGCAGCGAGATCGGCACCAGCTCGCCGTCGTGCGCTTTGGCAAATATGCGGCGCGTGACATATTTTTCGGGCTTGTGCCCAGAGGGGATGGTTTGGCGCTTGAGTAGCGTGCGCTCGCGCGTTTGCATATTATAAGCCCAGACTTCATGCGGCGTTTTCATCGACGAGAAGCCAAAGCGCATCTCGTTGGTGTCGAATTCCAGCACCTCTTCGAGATCAAGATCATAGGCCTCTTCATCGAAGGCAATCGCGTGTTCGGCGCCGCTCTCAATATCGCGAACGACGATGCGCGGCAGGCCGTCCTGCAATTCCGTGCGCACGAGATGGCGCGCGAACGCAACGCACCCGGTAATCATGCAGCCCTTTTGATAGGGCGCGACATCGACCCAATTGGCTTTGCCCGGAGAGGCCAGCGGCGCCTCGACGATCTTGAAATCGTCGCAAGAATCGGCGTTCGTCAAAATATAAAGTTTGTCGCCGTGGTGATTGACCTCATATTGAAGCTTTGGCTGGCGCGGCTCCACCACTTTCAACGGCGCATCGGGTTTGTGCAGGTCAATCAGCAGCGTTTCCGACGTCTCGTGATCTTCAATTTCAATCGTGGCGAAATCACCCGATTGGGTTTCACCGATACGCACGAACCAGCGTGAATCTTTTTCCTCAAACACGAGCCGGTCATTGGCCTGCGCGTCGCCAAGGCGATGGAAGTAGACGCGGCACGGGCGATGATTGTCGTCCATCAGCACGTAGAAAAACCCGCCTGAATCGGCGCTCCACACCACGTCGCCGTCGGTGTCACGCAATGTGTCGCGCAGGTTTTTGCCGGTGGTCAGGTCGCGCAATTTGATCGCGTAATATTCGGAGCCGCGCACGTCCGCGCTCCACGCCATCAGCTTGTGGCAGGGCGCGTGGGTGGCCGAGGCCAGATCAAAGAAAGGCTTGCCTTCGGCCAGTTCTTCGCAATTCAGCAAAATGCTTTCTTTGCCGCCCTCGCGCGGGCGCCGGCATACGTAGGGATGCTGCGCGCCTTTGCGGAAGCGGCTGAAATAGGTCCACGGCCCGTCAGGCGTCGGCACGTCGGAATCGTCTTCCTTCATGCGGCCGCGCATTTCCTTCACAAGCTCGCGACGCAGCTCGCGCACGGGCTTCAGCACTGCATCGGCGTATTTGTTTTCGGTCTCCAGAAACGTGCGGATCGGTTTGGGCAGGGCGTTTGGATTGCGCAAAACCTTGCGCCAATTGGTCGCCCGCAACCATGCGTAATCGTCCACCAGCGTCCGGCCATGCACGAGGCGCGTCACAGGCTTTATCTTTACGGGCGGCGGCGGCGCGGGTTCGCGCACAACCGGCTTTGGCGCTTTTTTGACTGCTTTTTTGGCGACTGATTTCACGGCAACTTTTTTGGCCGCTTTCCTGACCGGGCGCTTCACCGCCTTTTTTGCGGCTCCAGCTTTTTTGCTGGCCTTGGGGGCGGGCTTTCTCATGTTTCAAGTGCTCCGGTCGTCGCTTGCTGCGCTTCAGGATTAGGCGGGCTCGGGCGATGCTGCAAGCGGGCAAGGCGCGGATCGTGGCGGCCAGGCGCCCGGTGCGATATCCGCAGATCGAGCGTTTTGCGATTCTATGCTTATGTTTATTCGCTCGTGGGCTTAAAAATCAGTATTGGCGCATTGTTGTTCATGTAAAAAGCAAGTATGCTAGGCTTGTTGAAGGTTAACCAGCCTGATCGGCGCGCGTCGCCGGTCCTTGGATTGGCTGGCAAATTTCTGGCACGTTCTGGATTTGATAGAAAGATTCTTTGATGAGCGATCCGCACGCAAACTATATTGAACTCGCCGCCGACATTGTGTCCGCCTACGTCAGCAACAATTCCATCTCTCCGTCCGATTTGCCCGCCCTCATTGGCGACGTTCATGCGGCCTTGCTGCGCGTGTCGTCCGCTCCTGCGGTGATCGCTTCCGAGCCGCTGAAGCCCGCCGTTTCCGCACGCCGCTCGGTGCATGAGGATTATCTGATCTGCCTTGAGGACGGGAAGCGGTTCAAGTCGCTGAAGCGCCATTTGCGCAGCCAGTACAATATGACGCCCGAGGAATATCGCGAAAAATGGGGCCTTCCCGCGGACTACCCGATGGTGGCGCCCAATTACGCCAAGGCGCGCTCGCAGCTCGCCCGCGACATGGGTCTTGGCCAGAAGCGCAAACGCGTCGCGCGGGGGAAGTAAAGGCCCCTCATCCGCCGCGCCTGAAGCTTAATGCCCCCGGCTGATGCAAAAATCCACCACGTCAAACAGCGCCCGCTTCCACGGAGAGTGGGCAAAGACGCTCAGCGAATCCTGCGCCATCACGCCGTATTGGCGGGCGCGTTCGATCGTGTCTTCCATTGCGTTGTGGCGACGAAGAATGGCGATGGCGTGGTCAAGATCGCCGTCGTTGATTTCGCCCAGCTCCAGCGTGCGGCGCCAGAACTCGCGCTCTTCCTCATCGCCGCGCTGGAACGCCAGCACGATGGGGAGCGTGATCTTGCCTTCGCGGAAATCGTCGCCGACGTTCTTGCCCAGCTTGTCGGACGTGCCGCCGTAATCGAGTGCGTCGTCGATCAGCTGGAACGCGACGCCAAGATTCAATCCGTAATCGCGGCACGCGTCCTGCTCCAGCGCAGGGCGGTTGGCCAAAATCGGACCGACTTCGCAGGCTGCTCCAAACAAAGCGGCGGTCTTGGAACGGATGACGGTGAGATAGGCTTCCTCCGTCGTCGTCGTGTCCTTGGCGGCGGAGAGCTGCATCACCTCGCCTTCCGCGATCACGGCGGCGGCGGTGGACAGCACGTCGAGGCAGGCGAGCGAGCCTACTTCCACCATCATCTTGAAGGCCTGGCCCAGCAGGAAATCACCGACGAGAACGCTGGCCTCGTTGCC
>CAMCMI010000256.1 GCA_945875875.1 Rhizobium sp. Q54 | reverse complement strand
CGCTTGCGTCCGCGCTAGGCGGGGATGCGCCTGCGCCTTTGCCGTGGCTGAACGACGCACTTTTTAACGCCGCTGCAAGCCGCGTCAGCCAATGGCACGGCCAATCGTTGAGCCATTTTCCCGCCTCGCAAGCTGTCCTGGCCACCGCCGCCGCGCTGGGGCTCGCAAGCCTTGCGCCGCTGCTTCTGCCAGCGATCACGAATCGCGGTGCAGCAATAGCGCGACGCGCCGGCTGGAGCTCATTGCTGATTCTGGCGCTGATCGTGGTCTCCGCAGCCGCTGCACTGGCGCTCTCCACTTTGGCGCTCGACGAATTGCTCACAGGTCGAAAGGCGCAAGCCCTGCCCGCCGCGGCCTATCAAGCCAGCGGCCATGGATTGCTGACGCTGTGCGGACAAGCGGCATCGGGCCCCGCGGCTGCGTTTGAGGCCTGTCGCGCAGCAGGATTTCAGGGCGTGCTGACTGCGCGCGACATCTGGGCCAATGGCCAATATCTCTTGAGCGCAGCGCCGCAATTGCAGGGTCTCAGCATAGCGCTGTCAGGCTTGCTGGCGGCAGGTATCGCCGCCGTTTGCCTCGCGCTGGCGGGCGCTGGCGCGCAGGCGTTTGGAACCGCAATCGCGCATGACCTGCTGTTTGCTGCCCATTCATCGCCCGCCCTTTCAAGTCGACGACTTGCAGCGACGCGATTGTGCATGATCGGGCTGGTGATTTTACTCGCCATCGGCTTGGCGAAACAATCGGTCGATCCCCGCGCGCTGATCGCTATCGCGCTCGCCCTGAGCGCAGCCTGCCTAGCGCCACTGATGGCGCTGGCGATGTGGCCGCGCGCCAATGCCGCAGACGCCATGCGCGCTATTTGCGCCGGCCTGCTCGTATTCTTCGCGCTTGTTTTGGCCGGCATTTGGGAGGGCGACCGCGCCTATGGGCTGGCAATAGCCAGCCTTGCAGGATTTTGCGCCGCACTCAGCGCCGGACTGGCCCTCAGCTTTCGTCGCACAGCTGAAGAAACCCGCGAGGGACGGGCTTTTCTGGCGGGCGTTCTGCATGGCGAAGCTGATTTGCTGAACCGGGATCGCGGCGCCTGATTTTAATCGGCACGCTTGCGCTCGCCAATCAAAGCCTCCACCGCCTCCAGCCTGTCGGCATCCCGCGCGGGCTTGTCCCAGCGAATGCGCGACACGCGCGGAAAGCGCATCGCCACGCCGCTTTTGTGGCGCGCGGAAGGCTGCACGCCCTCAAACGCAACCTCCAGCACAAGCCCTGTTTTGTGATTGGCCTCGACTTCGCGCACCGGCCCAAAACGATTAACGGTATGGTCGCGCACCCATTTGTCGAGCAGCTTCAGCTCCGCATCGGTGAATCCAAAATATGCCTTTCCCACAGGCACAAGCTCATCACCCTCCGACCCCTGACGCCACACGCCGAAGGTGTAATCGGAATAAAACGACGAGCGCTTTCCATGTCCGCGCTGCGCATACATCAGCACGGCGTCCAGCGTGAACGGATCGCGTTTCCATTTCCACCACGGACCCGTTGGACGACCGGGCACATAGATCGAATCGACCCGCTTGAGCATGACCCCTTCAATGGCGTTTGCATCGTCGCCTGCGCCCGCGCTTGCGGGATCGCGGCGCGCTTGGGCCAAAGCGTCCCACGTCGCGAACGGTACCAGCGGCGAGAGATCGAAACGCGCAGGCGCGCGCGTCTCCAGAAAGCGCGCCAGCCGCATGCGCCGCTGGGCAAACGGCAGGCTGCGCAAATCCTCGCCGTCCTCGCTCAACAGATCATAGGCGCGCACATGGGCTGGATATTCAGCGATCAGTCTCGCATCGACCTTCTTGCGATTGAGCCTCTGCTGCAACGCTCCAAATGATTCGACGCGGCCCTCGCGTACGATCAGCAATTCGCCATCGATGGAGGCGGCGCCGAAGCTGCGCGCGCAAATCGCCTCAAGCACATCGGGAAACGCGCCCGAAATATCCTCGCCCGTGCGCGAATATAACCGCCCCA
This sequence comes from Rhizobium sp. Q54, assembly GCA_945875875.1. GTDB lineage: Bacteria > Pseudomonadota > Alphaproteobacteria > Rhizobiales > Beijerinckiaceae > Terripilifer. The sequence goes on along the minus strand of CAMCMI010000256.1, from coordinate 1,596 downwards.
CAGGCACGCCCGCCTCGTCATAGCCCGTGACCGCCTGCACGCGCACGCCGTCCCATTTCCATTCGGCTGTAAAGTCTTCCGGTTTCAGCGACGCGAAATTGGTTTCCTCAATCGCATGCGCCAGCATCGCCGCGCGAAACGGCGCCGGATCAGACACGACAGGCTTGTCGGCGCGCCCTTCAATCCATGCGAACAAATCAAGATAGGGCGGCGCGAGGCCCGGCCAGATTTCCTCAATGGCGTTTGGCTCAACATCGCCCAATGACGCCAGCGCCGTCTTGGCGAGCCGAGCGGAGACGCCGATGCGCAAGCCCCCCGTGATAAGCTTCAACAACGCCCAGCGTCCGGTCTCGTCGAGCTGATCGAGAAATTGCGCCAGCACTTGCGGCAGAGCGGCTTTTGGCGTCGCGTGCAGCGTCTCGACGACTTGCGACAGCGACGGCGGCGGCGGGAAATTATGCCCCTCGCGCACAGGCGACGCCGGCCAAAGCAGCGCGACGGTCTCCGAGAGATCGCCGACGTAATCGTAGCTCATTTCAAACAGCGTTTGATCCGTTCGCTCAGAAATCAGCGTGCGGATCAGCCCTGCCTTCGCGTGGGCGAACGTGAGCCCGCCCGTCATCGCCGCCAGCGCATAGCCGCGATCAGGATCATCGGTATGGCGGAAGTAATCGGCGAGGATACGCAGCTTGGAATTGCGCCCATGTTCGAACGCAAGACGATCCAGCAAATGCGCGAAGCGATTCACGTTTGCGCCTCCGCCGCAGCCTCTTCCTCATCGCCATAGCCGATCAGATGCAAGGGCCGCGCATCAAGCCCGATGCCGCCCGCCCAATGCACAAGCGCGTCGGCCTCGCCATGCGTGATCCATACCTGGCTACATTGCGTCTCAAGAATCGTGGCGCATAGATCATTCCAATCAGCATGATCGGACACCACCAGCGGCAGCTCGACGCCACGCTGGCGTGCGCGCGCACGCACCCGCATCCAGCCGGACGCAAGGGCAGCCACAGGATCGGGAAACTTGCGCGACCATATGTCTTGCAGGCTTGCAGGGGTGCAGATAACAATCTCCCCGGCAAGCTTTGAGCGCTCCGCCACAGAGACTTTTCGAATCTCGCCAAAGTCGGTCCCCTCACGCGCGTAGTACTCAGTGATCTTCTCCAGCGCGCCGTGAGTATAGATCGGGCGCTCCCATCCCTGCTGGCGAATAAGCGCCATCAGGCGCTGCGCCTTGCCAAGCGCATAGGCGCCGACCAGATGCGCGCGCTCGGGAAACAAAGCGCACGACGCGATGAGTTTCGCGACCTCAAGGCCTGCATCGGGATGGCGAAACACCGGCAGGCCAAACGTCGCCTCGGTGATGAAAACATCACACGCCACAGGCTCAAACGCTGCGCAGGTGGGATCGCTCGCGCGCTTGTAATCGCCCGAGACGACAATGCGCTGGCGTTCATCGGCCACGAGCACTTGCGCCGACCCAAGCACATGGCCGGCGGGGTGAAAGCTGACATCAACATCGCCGATGCGTTGGCTTTGGCCATACGCCGCCACCTGCCGACGGGCGCAAAAATCCTCGCCATAACGCAGCGCCAT
>CAMCMI010000255.1 GCA_945875875.1 Rhizobium sp. Q54 | reverse complement strand
CCGCGCACCATGGCGCCCTTGTCCATCGCCATGATGCGCGACAGCTTTGGCTCCTACGAGCCGGTTTTATGGATATTGTTCGCGATGATTCTGGTGGCGACAATCGCCTTCTGGCTCGCCATGGCTGGCAAGCCCCGACAAGAATGATTACCTATTGCTGAACAAGCGCTTCTTGCGGAACGAAAGAACCTTTCTGCACGACAGCGTCTTGCTGAACGACAGCGTCTTGCGAATTGGCGCGCACCCTCGTAATCGCCTCGACCGATTCCGCGCAGAACCTGTCATCGTCGAGGTCGGCCTCGTATTCCATCGTGGCGTAAAGCTCGTCCATCGCCTCTTCGCTCAAGCCGGAGCGGCGTTCAGCCTCGGAGATCGCGCTCTCCAGCAGCCGCACGTCTTCCCCCGACACACGAACGTCGGCGCATGTATCGAGCGCAACGTCAAAGCGGTAATAGCCGAGCAGCGCATCGCGCCAGGAATCATCCACGGCGGCTGCGGGGCTGGAGAAAAGCGTCAGCAACACGATCAGGGAAAAGGGTTTCATGTCGATTCAACCGATCTTGCACAAAGGGACTTGGAACCTTTGCGAATCATAAGCTGAACTAATTTCCAAAGTGCGAACGGGCGCGCTCAAAAGCTGCCGGCGCTACAAAAATCCGCTGCCCTTTCGCGCGCACGCGGCCCGTGCTACCTCGCCAACAGCCCCATTCAGAGAGTCAGCCCATGATCCCCCGCTATTCCCGCCCCGAAATGGTCAAGATCTGGGACCCCCAGACGCGCTTCCGCATCTGGTTCGAGATCGAGGCGCATGCCTGCGACGCGCTGGCAGACATCGGGGTTATCCCGAAGGAAAGCGCCAAAGCCATTTGGGAGCGGGCCGGAAACGTGACGTTCGACGTCGACCGCATCGACGAGATCGAGCGCGTGACCAAGCATGACGTGATCGCCTTCCTCACCCATCTGGCCGAATTCATCGGCGAGGATTCGCGCTTCGTGCATCAGGGCATGACGTCCTCGGACGTGCTCGACACGTGCCTTGCCGTACAGCTGGCGCGCGCCAGCGATCTTCTGATCGCCGATATCGACGCGCTGCTGGCCGCCCTCAAGACGCGCGCATTTGAGCACAAAATGACCCCCTGCATCGGCCGCTCGCATGGCATTCACGCTGAGCCGGTGACGTTCGGCCTCAAGATGGCGCAGGCCTACGCCGAGTTCTCGCGCTGCCGCACAAGACTTGTGAATGCGCGCGCCGAAATCGCCACCTGCGCGATCTCGGGCGCCGTCGGCACGTTCGCCAACATTGATCCGCGCGTTGAAGCCCATGTCGCCGCCAAAATGGGGCTCACCGTCGAGCCGGTTTCAACGCAGGTGATCCCGCGCGACCGGCACGCGATGTTCTTTGCAACGCTTGGCGTGGTGGCCTCGTCCATTGAGCGTCTGGCGACTGAAATCCGCCATCTGCAACGCACGGAAGTACTTGAGGCCGAGGAGTTTTTCTCCGCCGGGCAGAAGGGCTCGTCGGCGATGCCGCACAAGCGCAACCCGGTGCTGACGGAAAACCTCACCGGCCTCGCCCGCCTCGTGCGCGGCATGGCTTTGCCCGCGATGGAGAACGTGGCGCTCTGGCATGAGCGCGACATCTCCCATTCCAGCGTCGAGCGCATGATCGGCCCTGATGCGACGGTGACGCTGGACTTCGCGCTCGCGCGCCTTGCGGGCGTGATCGACAAGCTCGTCGTTTATCCGGAGAACATGCAGCGCAACCTCGACAAGCTCGGCGGCCTCGTTCACTCGCAGCGCGTACTGCTGGCGCTGACGCAAAAGGGCGTCTCGCGGGAGGATTCGTATGCTTACGTGCAGCGCAACGCGATGCCGGTGTGGCGCGGCGAAGGCGATTTCCTCACCCTCCTGCAGGCCGACGCCGACGTATCCGCCAAACTGTCAGACGCAGAATTGGAAGAGCTGTTCGACCTTGGCTACCATCTGAAACAGGTCGACACGATTTTTGCCCGCGTGTTTGGGGCGTAGGCGCTCTTCCTTCTCCCCTTGCGGGAGAAGGTGCGCCTTGCGTCAGCAAGGGACGGATGAGGGGTGGTGCCTCAACGATCAGGCGCCCTCATCCGTCGCGCTTTGCACGACACCTTCTCCCGCCTGCGGGAGAAGGAAGAAAGCGCTAAAGCCGCGCCAAAAACGCTGCGAAGCGCATCAGGCCTTCGGGCCAGGGGCCGTGGCCTGATTGGGCGTCGATGTGGCCAGCGGCGCCTGCGTCGATAATCTGCGCGCCCCAATCGAGCGCCATGGCCTCCATCTCCTCATAGGTCGCATGCGAATCGTCGCGGCTGGCGATCAGCAGAGAGGGAAACGGCAGCGGCCCCGTCGGCGGCGGCGCGAAGGCGGGGTCGATCCGTGCGTGCGCTTCGACAGCGCGCGATGAGGGCGGGCTGACCAGAAACGCGCCGCGCACAAGGCCCTGCGGCAAGCTTTCGGCTGCGTGCGCTATGCCAAGCGCCCCGAACGAATGGCCAACCAGAACCACCGGGCGCGTTGCACGCGACGATGCAACACGCAGGCTTTCTTCAAGCGCCGCGAGGTCTTCGCAATGGTGGGGATGAGCGGCGAAGCGCCCGGTTGCGAGCCGGCTTTCCCAACGCGTGAGCCAATGGTCCGCATCCAGCGCGCTGGCGCCGGGAACGAACAGAATATCGGCCTCGCTGCTGCGCATACGCTTTCTCCACTCGACATGCAGGACGTCAGCCTCAGGACATAAGCGCCCTGCCGCGCCAGCGCAACGAGCGGAACCATCGCAACCGGTTGCGGTTAACGCCAGCAACACGGAGTTCTCAAAATGTCGAAGTTTATAACAAGCGCCGCGCTGGCAAGTCTGGCGCTGGGAAGTCTGGCGCTGGGAAGTCTCGCTTTTAGCCCAGCCCTCGCGCAGGATGGCCCGAGCAGCGGAGCGGCGGCGGGCGCAGCAACAGGAGCCGTCGGCGGCGCTATCGTTGGCGGTCCGGTGGGCGCAGTGGTTGGCGGCGCAGCGGGCGCGTTGGCTGGCGGCGCCGTTGGCTCCATCACGGATTCGGACCGCACCTATGTGCGCGGATATGTCATGCAGAACAGGCGCCCCTCAGTGCGGGTCGAGGGGCCTTTGGCAGCAGGCGCAGTTCTGCCTCAGCAGGTGGAACTTTACCCGCTGGAAGGCAATCCTGGCCTTTCCAACTATCGCTATACATGGGTGAATGATCGCGCCGTGCTGATTGACCCGCAATCGCGCCGCGTCATCTATGTGATCGAGTAAGATTCAAGCTGACCCCGGTATCGCAGGGTCAGCTTGCCAGCCTCTTGACCAGGATAAACCTATTCCGCCGCGACAGGTGCGGGCTCCGCAAAGATGGGAGCTGCGGCCAACGTGGCCAAATCTGCTTCACCAGCAACAGCTGGCGCAATTACGCGCCGACGACGGCGCTTGCCCGGCGATTGCGAACCGCCCTTGCGGCCAGCTTCCGCAGCCAGCTCGCGATTTTGCGCGAAGGCCCGGTTCTCCGGCTTGACGGATTGTCCACCCTTGCGGGCAATTTCCCTGCGCTTCTCAAGCGACATGGCTGCGAAGCCGCGCTTGGCCTTGCGTTTCTTGGTTTTCATTGGAGCCTCTGCCAAAATGAC
>CAMCMI010000254.1 GCA_945875875.1 Rhizobium sp. Q54 | reverse complement strand
GCTCGTTCATTCGCTGTCTGCGGGCTCGACGTAGAGTTTAGCACGCGCGATCATGTTCGCGCTGACTGGCCTCGTGACCTGTGTCACGAGCCCTCGTCGGGACTATTGAGGACGACGCCGCAAGCCTTGCAATGCACGGCGTCCGGCTCATGCCGCTGAAGACCGCATTGCGGGCATGGAAAACGCACTTTGTGGGGCCGGAACAGCACCTGCGCCAGACGCAGAAACAGCGTGACGCCAGCGATCATCACAACGACTGAAATCAATCGTCCCCACGTTCCGGACAGAGTGATGTCGCCAAAACCGGTCGTTGTCAGCGTCGTCACCGTGAAATAGAGCGCATCGACATAATTGGCGATCAGCGGGTTTTTCGCGTGCTGGCTCTCGTAGACAACGCCAGTCATGACAAAGATGAACACCAGAAGATGCACGATCGCGATAATGACGTCTTCATCGCGCCGGAAAAACGCAAAATCTACCCGGAGCCGCGCCAGTAATTGATAGGCGTGCAACAACCGCAGCGTGCGCAATATGCGCAGGAAAGCCGCGCCCTCGCTGGACAGCGGCGCCAGAAACGAGGCGATTGCAATGATGTCCGCCCACGTCGTTGGATGAAAAAGATCGCGCTTGCGATTTTGGCTGATGGCGAGGCGGATCGACAGATCCGCAAGCACCGCAAGGCCGATGACGATGTCCGCCCATTCAATAAAGCGATTTCGCTCGATGAACGAGGTTCCAATGATGAAAGCAATCGTAGCCAGATCGAAGATCAGCAGGCCGTAACGAAAGCGATGGCCTCGCCGCGAATCTCCCTCATAGAGTTCCGATAGCCAGTCAAACAGCCTTTGACGAAGCGGGGACGACGCGCTGGCGATGCTCATAACGGCACGGGCCTTGGTTTGCCGGCCTCGTCAATGGCGACAAAGGTGAAGACGGCGTCCGTCACTTTCTCGCGCGTTCGGCTTTCGAACCGGCGCGCCCACGCCTCGACATGGATCTTCATCGACGTCCGCCCCACCGAATCAACCTGCGTATACACGCACAAAACGTCGCCAACCTTGACTGGCGCGATGAAATGCATCGCGTCGAGCGCCACCGTCACCACCCGGCCATGGGAGCGATCAGCGCCCGCAATGCCGCCCGCCAGATCCATCTGCGACAGCACCCATCCGCCGAAAATGTCGCCATTTGCGTTGGTGTCGGCAGGCATTGCGATGGTGCGCACGGTCAATTCGCCGCGCGGCTCCTGTGTCTGACTGGTCATCGCGCATCTTACCGCTTCGCACTCAAGACCGCCACAGAGAGCAGGCATGCCCATGACGAGGGATATCTTCACAAGCCATGCGCATTGCGCATGGCAATAGCTAGTTCCGCTTGACCGCCATGCAAGAAAGGATGATTTTGCTTTTACATTGATCCACGTCACAAAAAAGAGGGTTGGGATGACAGCTGTCGTCAGCGCATCGGAAGACAAGAGCACTCAGGCCGGTCGGCCCATGCTCGAAGTCTGGATCATCACCATCGGCCATGCGCTGACCCATTGGTATCCCGCCACATTCTACATTCTCCTGCCGCTGATCGGCGTCGAGCTGGGCCTCAGCTACGGCCAGATCGGCATGATCCTGACCGCGCAATATGCGGCGGGCGCGATCTCCAACCTGCCCGGCGGCATTCTGGTCGATTCCATGAGCCGCAAGGGCCTTTTGATGGCAGCCTCGCTGTTCTGGATCGGCGTTCCCTATTTCCTGATGGGCTTTTCGGACGCCTATTGGGTGCTGCTGACCTGTTCGGCGCTGATTGGCGTTGGCAACAACCTGTGGCACCCGACCGCCATTCCATGGCTTGGCCGTCGCTACCCCGAGCGCAAGGGGCTGGTCATGGCCTATCACGGCATGGGCGGCAATGTCGGCGATGCGCTGGCACCGCTCGCGGCAGGCGCGCTTCTCACCACCTTCGCCTGGATGACGTGGCGCGACGTGGTGTTCCTGAACATCGCCCCGGGCCTCATCATGGCGGTCGCGATCCTGTGGTATCTGGGCAAGATCACCACCGAGGCCAAGCCAGTTGAGGGCGCCGCCAAACAGCGCCCGCAGCAAAAGAGCCTGAGCGAAGTGCTGTCGGCTTTGCCCGCCCTGTTTCGCAACAAAACGCTGGTGTTTTTGTCCTGCAGCTCGGCCTTCCGCTCGATGACCCAGAACGGCATCATGGCTTTCCTGCCGCTCTATCTGGCCAAGGAGCTGGGCTACAATCCGTTGTGGGTCGGCCTCTGCATGTTCCTGTTGCAGGCGGCGGGCTTCATCGCTGCCCCCATCGCAGGCCATATGTCGGACAGACTGGGTCGCCGCAACGTCATCATGTCGTCGATGATCATGACCGGCCTCGTGCTGGCGATGATGTTCTTTGCCGGCGGCACACCGCTGTTCGTGATGTTCGTGGCGCTGCTGGGCTTCTTCCTGTTCGCCATCCGCCCAGTGCTGCAAGCCTGGCTGCTCGACGCCACCCCCAGGGACATGGGCGGCTCGGCGATTGGCGCCATGTTTGGCATTCAGGCGGTGGGCTCGGCCATCGGCCCGTTCGTCTGCGGCATGATCGCCGACAAATGGGGCCTGCTGGCGACCTTCTGGTTCCTGTCCTTGACGATCATCATCGCCAATTTGCTGGTGTTCTTCATGCCGAAGGGCGAGGGCAAGGCTGCGGCCTGAGCGGGTCGGGATCTGCGTCATCCCGGCGAAGGCCGGGAACCACGGCAGGCATCAAGCTCGTAGCCTGCCGTAGGTGGCGGCCTTCGCCGCCAAGACGTAGATACCCCAACCTTGCAGCCCCGCCCCGGCGCCTTTACACAAGCGGCTCGGCAAAGGGTCGCACATGAATGTTCTTCTGATTGGGTCCGGCGGCCGCGAACATGCGCTCGCCATTGCGCTTGGCGCCTCCCCGCTGCTCACGCGCCTGTTCGCCGCCCCCGGCAATCCGGGCATTGGTGAGGTCGCGCAGAACGTGGCGCTGGACGCGGCCAACCATTCAGCCGTCATCGCCTTCTGCAAGGCGCACGAGATCGACCTAGTCGTGATTGGTCCCGAAGCGCCGCTGGTGGCGGGCCTTGTGGACGATCTGACCGCGGCCGGCGTGCCAGCTTTTGGCCCCTCGAAGATCGCCGCGCAGCTTGAGGGCTCCAAGGGCTACACCAAGGATTTGTGCCGGGAATTTTCAATCCCCACCGCCGATTACGAGCGCTTTTCCGACGCGGAAGGCGCCAAAGCCTATGCCCGCCAGCGCGGCGCGCCCATCGTTGTGAAAGCAGACGGGCTGGCAGCTGGCAAGGGCGTCGTGGTCGCCGAATCCATGGACGAGGCGGAAGCGGCCATCGACATGATTTTCGGCGGCGCGTTCGGACAGGCGGGCGCGGAAGTCGTGATCGAGGATTTTCTGGAGGGCGAGGAGGCCTCGTTCTTCGCGCTCTGCGATGGCGAGTGCGCCATACCTTTCGCCTCGGCGCAGGACCACAAGCGCGTCGGCGAGGGCGATGTCGGCCCCAACACTGGCGGCATGGGCGCCTATTCGCCCGCCCCCATTATGAGCGACGCCATGTCGGCCCGCGTGATGGCTGAGATCGTCGCCCCCACAATGGCAGGCATGAAAGCGCGCGGCGCGCCCTATCGCGGCGTGTTGTTCGTGGGCCTGATGATCGG
>CAMCMI010000253.1 GCA_945875875.1 Rhizobium sp. Q54 | reverse complement strand
TACGAGAACTCCCTCTACGGCACAGACATTGATCTTGACCTGCTGCCGATCCCCAAACATTGGCCCCGCGACGGCGGGCGCTATGCGGGCACCTGCGACGCCGTGATTACGAAAGATCCCGAGACCGGATATTTCAACATCGGCACCTATCGCATGATGCAGCAGGACAAGAACCATTGCGGGCTCTACCTGTCGCCCGGCAAGGACGCGCGCCTGCACATTCAAAAAGCCTGGGAGCGCGGCGAGAGCCTGCAGGTGGCCGCCGCCTGGGGCATTGATCCGCTGTTCATGCTGGTGGGCTCGCAGAGCTTCCCCAAGACCGTGTCCGAATACGAATATGCGGGCGGCATCAAGGGCGAGCCGATCCCGGTCGTCAAAGGCAAGACGACGGACTTGCTGATTCCCGCCAATGCGGAACTGGTGATTGAGGGCGTGATCCATCCCAATGCGCTGGCGCCCGAAGGCCCGTTCGGCGAATTCACCGGCTATTACGGCAAGCCCGAAGACGCCTGCCCGCTGGTCGAGATCACCGCGATCCATTACCGCACCAATCCCATCCTCACCAATGCGCTGATGGCCGATTATCCGTCCTGCGAGCAGAGCGGATTTTTCTCGATCCTGCGCTCGGCGAAAATCTGGGACGATTTCGACAAGCTCGGCGTGCTTGGCGTGCAGGGCGTCTACTCGCACCCAGCAGCCGCAGGCGGATTCGGCATGACGATCATCAGCCTTCAGCAGCGTTATGCGGGACACGCCGCGCAGGTGCTGGCGCTGGCCGCCAACGTGCCGGGCGGCGCCTATTACACCAAGTTCATTATCGCGGTGGATGAGGACGTCGATCCCACTGACATGGATCAGGTGTTGTGGGCGATGGGCAGCCGCTGCAATCCCATCGACGACATGGACATCTTGCGCAACACCTGGAGCACGCCGCTCGACCCGTCGCAAAATCCGCCAGAAAAGCGCCCCTACGGCTCAAAAGTGCTGATCAACGCCTGCAAGGATCATCGCTATCTGCCGACGTTCTCGGCCCGCACCACTTTGCGCAAAGCGACCTACGACAAGGTGGCCGCCCGCTGGAGCGAGCTCGGCCTGCCCGGCAAGGCGCCCGGCGTACGCGCCTTCGAGACGGAAGAGAAATTCACCTATCAGGAAGAAGGCCAGAAGAAGAAATAGCTGGGGGAGAGGGGGTTTCTGGCGCGCCCCAAGAACCCCTCATCCGTCGCGCCTTGCGCGCCACCTTCTCCCGCAAGGGGAGAAGGAAGAGCGGGGAACCTTCCTTCTCCCCTTGCGGGAGAAGGTGGCGTTTGCGTCAGCAAACGTCGGATGAGGGGCCTTGCTTCCCCTAAAGCCCCTCAATCTTCGGCATCACTTCGCTGCGAAAAAGCGCCAGCGAGCGCAATGAATCGGGCAAGGTCATCGACCCAAACATCAGATAGGCGAGGAGATAATTGATCCCCAGAGCCTGATGCTGCTCCATGATCTTTTCAATCACGGTTTGCGGCGAGCCTGCGATCACCGTGCCCTCGCGCAGAGCGTCGTCGAAACTGGCCGCGACAGGCACGTTCAGGCGCCCCACAAGATCGCTGCCAACGTTGAGCCGCAGCAGATAGGTGAGATTGGCGTGATGCTGCGCGCAGGCGGGCTCGGCGATACGGCGCGCTTCAGCGTCCGTATCTGCGACCACGATCTGGCGGCTGATTCCAATTGCCGCTCCGCCGGCAAATTCAGCCTTGGGCCGCGCCGCTCCGCCGCGTTTGGCGAGCGCTGCGTTAAACGCGTCGATATTTACGCGCGCGCGCGCAGCCGGGCCATTGGTGACGAAATGCATGCCGTGTTCGCCAGCCCATGTAGAGCCGGTCTCGTTTGACGAGGGATACCAGAACGCCGGTCCGCCGTGCTGCAAGGGCCGCAACGGCATCGGCACGTTTTTATAATTAAACAATTCGCTCTCATAACTAAACGTGTCGCCAGACAGGGCCGCGTTCAGGCATTTGAAGGAATCGACAAAAATCTCGCGCGAATCCTCGTGCTTTATTTTGTGATAGCCGAGTTCAAACGGCGACACGCCGCGCCCGATTCCCACTTCCAGCCGGCCCCGGCTCATATGGTCGAGCATGCAGATTTCTTCCGCCAGCCGCAGCGGCGAATACAGCGGCAGCAGATAACCCAGCGGCCCCATACGCATGCGCTTTGTGGCGCGGGCGATGGCACCCAGATAGATTCCCGACGCGGGAACCATGTTGAGCGGCGAAGCATGGTGTTCGGCGATGTGGAGGCAATAAAACCCGGCCTCGTCGGCGGCCTGCGCAAATTCTATACGCTCGTCGAGCTGGGTGGCGAAGGGGCGATCCGAACGCTCAATGTGATCGAACAATCCAACTTTCATGTTTCCCGCCCCTGCGCCTTATTTTATTGAAGAGCATATTACACGCGGCAGGCGCGGGGGGGAAGAACCCCTCATCCGCCGCGCTCCGCGCGTCAGCAAGGGCGGATGAGGGGTAAGTCCTACCAATGTTCCTCGTCTTTGCTCGCATCCTTCAGCTCGTGCTTCATGATGAGCGGCAATTGCGCGAGGGCAAAGCCAATCGTCAGCGGCATGATGCCGAACGCCTTGAACGACACCCAGAAATCCGTCGTTTGCGTGCGCCAGACGATTTCGTTGATGACCGCCAGCAGAAAGAAAAACAGCCCCCAGCGCAGCGTCAGCTTGCGCCAGCCCTCATCGGTCAGTTTCAGCACGCTGTCGAGAACCACGGGCAGCAGCGGCTTTCCAAGGGCCAGAGCGCCCAGCAGAATGGCGCCGAAAATGGAATTGACGATGGTCGGCTTCAGTTTGATGAACAGCTCGTCGTTGAACAAAAACGTCAGCGCGCCAAAGAACACGACGGCCACGCAGGTGACGACCGGCATCACCGGCAAATGGCGCGTCATGATCCACGAGACGATCAGCGTCGCCACCACGCAAACCATCAGCACGCCGGTGGCGGGGAAGATTCCAAATTTGTAATTGGTGACGAAGAAAGCCACCAGCGGCCCCATTTCCAGCACCAGTTTGAGGCTGGGGGAAACGGTCTTCTGCGTATTTTGCTCAGGCGCCGCCATGGGCGTTCGTCTCCAGATTGGGTTTGAAATTAGCTGTCGAGCCCGGCGATGGCGCGGGCGAAATCGCGCGCCTCGAAAGGCTCAAGATCTTCCACGCCTTCCCCGACGCCAATGAAATGGACCGGCAATTGATGCTTTTGCGCAATCGCCACCAGAATGCCGCCGCGCGCTGTCCCGTCGAGCTTTGTCATAACAAGGCCCGTCACGCCAGCGATGCGGCCAAAAATTTCCACTTGCGACAAAGCGTTCTGGCCCACGGTTGCGTCCAGCACCAGCAGTACGGCGTGCGGCGCCTCCTGATCCACCTTGCGCATGACGCGCACGATCTTCTCCAGCTCCGCCATGAGTTCGGTGCGGTTTTGCAGGCGTCCCGCCGTATCCATCAACAAGACGTCGGCGCCGTTTGCGCGCGCCTCGGTCAGCGCCTCAAAGGCAAGGCTGGCGGCATCCGATCCCTGCTCGCGCGCAATTACGGGGGCGCCGATGCGCGCGCCCCAGATTTTCAATTGTTCAATGGCGGCGGCGCGGAACGTGTCGCCAGCGGCCAGCGAAACCTTCTTGCCCTCGCGCACCAGTTTTGCGGCGATCTTGCCGAT
>CAMCMI010000252.1 GCA_945875875.1 Rhizobium sp. Q54 | reverse complement strand
GCTATTGCCGAGACTGGCGCCGCGGCTCTGGCTTCGCTTGAGCGTAAGCCCGCAAATGTCGTTGTTCTCGATGTTAATCTTCCCGACATCAGCGGGCTTGACGTGCTTCAGCGTATTCGCGCGTCTGGCATGCCGTGCGAAGCGATTGTGGTGACCGCCGAGGGGTCTGTGAATCGTGCCGTTGAAGCGATGCGCTTTGGCGCGTTCGATTTCATCGTCAAGCCGTTCTCGGCTGATCGCTTGCGCGTGACTGTACGCAATGCGCTTGAGCGGCGACGCATGGCCGATCAGATCGCGACCATTCAGGAAGAATCCGGCAACGATCGTTTTGCCGGTTTCATCGGGCGTTCGCTGCCGATGGAGGCGGTCTATCGCATTCTGCGCAGTGCCGCGCCCACCAACGCAACCGTTTTCGTCACTGGCGAAAGCGGCACCGGCAAGGAGCTTTGCGCCGATGCGCTGCATCGTTTGAGCAAGCGCCGCAACGGCCAGCTCGTCGTCATCAATTGCGCCGCCATCCCGCGCGATCTGCTGGAGAGCGAGATCTTCGGCCACATCAAGGGGGCATTCACCGGCGCCACGTCGGACCGCAAAGGCGCCGCATTGCAGGCGGACGGCGGGACGCTGTTCCTCGATGAAGTGTGTGAAATGGACCTGTCGCTACAGGCCAAAATGCTGCGCTTTCTGCAGGACAAACAGGTGCGCCGCCTTGGCGAGGACAGTCCGCGCCCGACCGACGTGCGCGTGGTGTGCGCCACCAATCGGGACCCGCAAACGGAGGTCGCCGCTGGGCGCTTCCGCGAAGATTTGTTCTATCGCCTGCACGTGGTGCCGGTGGAGCTGCCGCCACTGCGCGAGCGTGATGTTGACGTCCTTATGATAGCGCGCGCCTTTCTTGCGGCGTTCGCCAAGGAGGACGGGCGCGCGTTTCGCGGCTTCACGCCCGAAACCGAGGCGGCGTTGATGGCCTATCATTGGCCCGGCAACGTGCGGCAATTGCAAAACGTCGTGCGCTCCGTCGTCGTGCTCAATGACGGCGAGTTCGTGACGCCCGATCTGCTGCCGCGCGAAATTCTCGCCAGCGCAGGGTTGAACCTGCCAATGGCGCGCCTGCCTATCGCACCGCCTCCGCCGTCAGCTTACGTGACGCAAGTGGTAGAGCCGCCAACGCCGCCCGCACCAGCAATGTTCACGCAGGCCGAACCGCCAGCTTTTGTGCAGCCGCCATCATTTAGCCTGCAACAGGAGGCGCCTTCGCGCCCGGCGAATGTTATGCGCGCCTTGCGTCCGCTTGAGGATACGATCCGCGAGACCATTGAACAAGCCATAGAGCAATGCGGCGGCAGCATCCCCAAGGCCGCAGCTGCGCTGGACGTGAGTCCTTCGACGCTCTACCGCCGCATTCAGGGTTGGGAGAGCGCCGACGCCGCCTCGCAATAGGGGCTCGGCTCTATGCGGTTCAGCGTCGCGATGATCGGCAGACCGGTGATCTCGGCGATCACGTCAAGGCGCCGCACGGCGGGGTCGGCAAATTCGAGCAGCGTCGCCAGCCCGCATCCCATGATGATGCCGCCTATCAACGATCCGAGCACAAACAGAAAACGCCCTGGCGTGATCGGGCCAGTGGGGTCCGTTGGCGGGTCGATGATCTTGATGCGCTCTGGCGTTTCATAGCGGCCCAGCGCGCCGGTGAGTTTGGCCATCTCCGAGCGCTTGGCGAGGGTGTCGTGCAATTCGCGCGCGACTTCTACAGCCCGCTCAAGTCGCTTTTGATGCTGCTCGATAGGCGCAAATTGCGAGATCGCGGTCTGCATCTCCGCGATCGTTTTGGTCAATTGCTCGACGTCCTGCCGCGCCGTGGTGCGACGGGCTTCCGCGTCCTGCAATTTCTGAATCTGCGAAATCAGCAGCGGCATAGCGCCTTTGCTATCGGGACCCGGATCGGCGCCGGCCGCCATGTTCCAGAGACGATCCATATCCATATCGCGAAACTGCGCCGAGGCCGCAAGGATCGCTTGCCGTTCTTCTTGTAGGCGTGAGAGCTTCCGCTCCGCCGCCAGCACGTCGGAATGATGTTCGGTATAGCGCGCGCGCAATGCGGCAAGCTCGCTTGTCACCTGAACGATCGCTTCTTCAAGCCGCCCCACCACCGGGTTTGTGCCTGCCAGTCGCTCGCGCAAGTCGTTGAACAATTTTTCGGAGGTCACCAAATCCATGGTCCGCTCCTCGCGCTTCTGGGTAAGCGTGGCGAGCCTTTGAATGCTGGCGTTAAGCAACGCGGGCAGCTTGTCCGAATTGCGCCGACGAAACTCCGACAGCACAAATTCATTACGTTCAAGATCGGCGCGGCGCCGCTTCAATTGCTCATCGAGAAAGCTCTCGCTGCTGACGAGCGCACCGCGCTCCGGGGATAATATGCGCTCCATGAAGCGCACGCCGATAGCTTCAAGCTTCTTGCCAAGGCCGTAAGAATGCTTGCCGCGCAATTTAAGCTCCACCAGCTCCGATCCGGTCAATTGGACAGTGATGGAACGCGCAAGCTCATTGATGGCGCGCACCCGTACCCTGGGGTCTGTTGCAGCGTCAATTTCTCCAATATCGGTGAGCACACTTGCGAGAATATGCTCGCTGCGCAAAAGCGCCGAAAGCGCGGGCATGCGCTCCTTAATGTTTGTGCCGATGGAAATATCGTTCAGGAACGGGTTCATGCGTGCTGGCTCCTGCACCAGAACGGTCATCTTCGCTTCAAAGGTTTTGGTAGCAAAGAATGAAGCAGCAAGACCCAAAAACGGCATCACCAGAATGGGGACGCAAATCGCATAGCGTCGGCGCCATGCCGCTGCAAGGATGGACTGAATGACATCGCGCGTCGTTCGACCCACAGACTCTTACCCCGAAACCCGTTCGCTTTTTGCAATAGCCGTATGGCCCAAGCGCACACCATCCAACTTTGGGCCGACATGTGAAGCAATTTGCAAATTAATTATGCGATAACAAACAACCCGTTACTATTAGTTCAAACTCCGTGCCAGAGAGATAATCGCACTTCGCAATTCATCGAGGCGCCCGCTCATACGCAGCCCGTCGCGCCAACGCTCGGGAACGCTAGCTGAGAGTGTTTCATAAAGCTTTTGCGCTTCAGGCTCGGCGCGGCTTTCAAGCCATGCGATCCAACGCTGGTCCACAAGCCCCTCGGCCAAAGACAACACGTCCGGATGAATGTCATGGCGCGCGGGGCAGGGCTCTGATGTTGGATAAAGCATCTGCACGTCGCCCTCGCGACCATCTGTTGGATCAAACGGATCAGCGGTTGGCATGCGTGCATGCCATTGCACATAACGACTGGCGCCAACAGCGTTCAGCCAGATAGCGGGTGTGAAGCGCGGCGCGTCCGTATTATAAAGCCAGACATCGCGCCCACCTTTCGCTGCGCGTGAAATGTCTCGCACATCCAGTCCAAAACCGGCATTGACGAGTACAACGTCAAACAGTTCAAGCAAGCGTGAGTCTGCGCGATTGTTCAATTGCGCCGCGAGCTTTACCTGTGGATCAGCAGCGCGCAGGGCGCGCGCCCATCCCTCAAGATCACCTTCGCTATGTGGTCTGCCCCCTGAAAAGTGGTCCTCCCTGAAGTATGGCTTTTGAGCCTGATGGAGGAACGTGGAATGCCTAGGAAGAAACACAAGGCGGAAGAGATAGTAGCCAAGCTTCGACAGGTTGACGTTCTCACAGCACAGGGCCGGCCAGT
>CAMCMI010000251.1 GCA_945875875.1 Rhizobium sp. Q54 | reverse complement strand
AAACCCCCAAGATTGACTTTCCCGCAGGGTCATTGTTGTTGACGGCTCCGGGCGGCCAGGCCGCCCAAACGCGCTTTCATGCCAGCCCGGCTGGCCTGCCACAGGATCACGATTATGGGTTTCAAGGTCGCCGTCGTCGGAGCCACGGGAAATGTGGGCCGCGAGCTGCTCGACATTCTCGCAGAGCGCCGCTTTCCGGTCAGCGAAGTCGTGGCGCTGGCCTCCAGCCGCTCGCTTGGCACCGAAGTCTCGTTCGGAGACAAGGTGCTGAAGTGCAAGAACCTCGAGACCTATGATTTCAAGGATGTGGACATCTGCCTGATGTCGGCGGGCGGCTCGGTCTCGAAAGACTGGTCGCCGCGCATCGCCGCGCAAAATTGCGTCGTGATCGATAATTCCTCGCAATGGCGCTACGATTCAGACGTTCCCCTGATCGTGCCGGAAGTGAACGCTGACGCCATCGTCGGCTTCAGGAAAAAGAACATCATCGCCAACCCCAATTGCTCGACCGCGCAGCTCGTGGTCGCCCTCAAGCCGCTGCATGATTTCGCCAAGATCACGCGCGTCGTCGTCTCGACCTATCAATCGGTGTCGGGCGCGGGCAAAGAGGCGATGGACGAATTGTTCCAGCAGACCCGCGCGGTGTTCGTGTCGGATTCGGTGGAGACCCGGAAATTCCCCAAGCGCATCGCCTTCAACCTCATTCCCCAGATCGACGTCTTCATGGAAGACGGCTTCACCAAGGAAGAATGGAAGATGATGGCGGAGACCAAGAAGATTCTTGATCCCAAGATTCGCCTGACCGCAACCTGCGTGCGCGTGCCGGTGTTCATCTCACATTCGGAATCGGTGAACGTCGAGTTTGAAAACCCGATCACCGTGGAAGAAGCGCGCAACATCCTGCGCGAGGCGCCCGGCGTGCTCGTCATCGACAAGCATGAGGCTGGCGGCTACATCACGCCGCACGAAGCGGCGGGCGAGGACGCGACCTACATCTCGCGCATCCGTGAGGACGCGACCGTCGAGAACGGCCTCGCCTTCTGGTGCGTGGCCGACAATCTGCGCAAGGGCGCAGCGCTGAACGCGGTGCAGATCGCCGAAGTGCTGATCAACCGCAAGCTGATCGCACCCAAGGCGGCCTGACCAGCGCTGACGTTTCAAAAGCCCGGGCATTGCGTCCGGGCTTTTTCCTGTGCCAAACATAACGAACAAAAAACATCGCAAAACCGGAGGAAACATGTCGATCGCCAGCGCCCGCACCAAGCGGATTCTCACCACCCATGTCGGCTCGCTCCCCCGCCCCGCCAGCCTCTCGGAGCTGATGGTGGCGCGCATGGACGGGCGCGGCGGCGAGCCCGCCGTCTTCGCGCAGGCCGTTCGCACGGCGGTGCATGATTGCGTGGCCTGGCAGGCCGATCTTGGCCTCGACGTGATCAGCGACGGCGAGCAATCGAAAACCGGCTTCTTCGCCTATGTCCACGAGCGCCTTGGCGGCGTCCACCGGCGCACCGGCAAGCATCCGGGCCGCGCCCACACCAAAGAGATCGACGCTTTCCCCGAATTCTACGCCGCTGGCCATTCGGGCACGCAGCCCGCAGGCTCCGAATGCACCGGCGCGCTGGCCTACACCGGCCACGACATCCTCAAAGCCGATCTTGAGAACCTGGGCGCCGCGCTGAAAGGCCGCGATCTTGTGGACGTGTTCATTCCCGCAGCTTCCGTGGGCACGGTCGAGGGCGCCGTCGTCAACCAGCATTACAAGACGGAAGAAGAGTTTCTGGAGGCTATCAGCGAGACGATGCGCGTTGAATACGAGGCTATCGTGGCGGCAGGCTTTTCCGTCCAGCTCGACGATCCGCGCCTCGCCATGCACTACATGCTGAACCCCGACATGAGCGTGGAAGAAGCCCGCAAATGGGCGCGCCGCCGGGTCGAGGCCATGAACCATTCGATCCGCAACATCCCCGCAAATCGCGTGCGCCATCACACCTGCTACGGCATCAATATGGGGCCGCGCACGCACGATCTGGAGATGAGGCACCTCACGGATTTGCTGCTGCTCATCAACGCCGATTATTATTCGTTCGAATTCGCCAATCCGCGCCATGAACACGAATGGAACATCTGGGCCGACGTGAAAATGCCCGAGGCCAAAATGCTGCTGCCCGGCTGCGTCACTCACGCCACGGTGCTGGTGGAGCACCCTGAGCTGGTTGCGCAACGCATCGTGCGTTTTGCAGACGTTGTTGGGCGCGAGCACGTCATGGCGTCCACCGATTGCGGCTTCGCCTCAACGCCGCGCGGAACGCCGGAAGTGCACCCAAGCATCGTAGAAGCCAAATTCCGCAGCCTTGTGGAAGGGGCGCGGCTGGCGTCGGGGAAGTTGTTCTGAGGCGAGTGGAAGAACCCCTCATCCGTCACGCGTTGCGTGACACCTTCTCCCGCAAGGGGAGAAGGAAGAACGCGGAACCTTCCTTCTCCCGCAGGGGGAGAAGGTGTCGTTTGCGTCAGCAAACGACGGATGAGGGGTATTCTTCCCTTCTGTCCCTACTCGCTACTCGCTACCAATCAAAACCTCGGGCTCGCCATCGCCGCTGAATGCGCCTCGTCGCCGATTGTCGCGAACGCGTTCGAGGACGGATCATAGGCCCGCAGGCGACCGTCCATAACGCCAAAGAACGCACCGTGCAGGGAGAGCTGGCGGCGCTCCTCCAAAATCTTCACGCACGGAAACGTGCGCAGATTGGCGAGCGATTGCTTGATCGATTCAAGCTCCAGCTTCTCAATGAAATCGCCGATGTCGCCTTTGGGGCGGCCCAAAGCCTCGTAGGCGGGCGCGATCAGCTTGATCCATTTGCCGATGAAATCGCCCGGCGACAAAGGCTGCCCCTCGGGATTGACCTCGTTGGAGGCGAACCCGCGAACGCCGCCGCATTGGGCATGGCCGAGCACGACGATGTGCGAAACCTTGAGGCTCATCACCGCAAATTCCAGCGCCGCCGACGTGCCGTGATAATCGCCGTCGGGCGTATAGGGCGGCACAAGATTGGCGACGTTGCGCACCACAAACAATTCGCCCGGCCCGGCATCGAAGATGACTTCCGGCGACACGCGCGAGTCGCAGCAGCCGATCACCATCGTGGTCGGGCTCTGGCCGATTTCCGCCAGCTCGCGAAAACGCGCCTGTTCGGAGCGGAAACGGTCGCCGAGGAAGGATTGGTATCCAGCGACAAGACGCTCGGGGAAAAGCGTATCGACAGCAGCGCGCGCCATAAAAATCTCCTTGAGGCCAACCCAAGGCCCTTAATAAACAGGCCTCCGGAAGGCGTACCCGCACCGGCGAGAGCGCCCGTGTCTAGTGGAACCGGCCCCGTGCGGCAAATCGGCGCCCGTGCGAGGCGCTATCGCTGGATGCGCTGACGGAACTTCGCAAGGCGCCAGCGCATTGACCGTGACCCGGAGCTTCGCGGGCGGCGAACCGGGACGCCCTTCCGCCTCGAAAGATCACGGCATGACGCTTGGAACGCTGCTACTCATCATCCTGATCCTGGTGCTGATCGGCGCCATCCCGAATTGGGGCTACAGCCGCTCATGGGGCTATGGACCCAGTGGATTTATAGGCGTCGTGCTGGTCATCGTCCTCATATTGCTTCTGATGGGCAGGCTTTAGAAAATCCTGGCCCCAATAAGTTTGGAGCAATGACACGCGCCCGGCTATGCTGAACCCTTGATTGGCCTTGGGACAGAGCTTTGCACATGAAGATCAAGC
>CAMCMI010000250.1 GCA_945875875.1 Rhizobium sp. Q54 | reverse complement strand
GCGGAAACCGCCGCCGCCATGCGCAAGGCGTTTGACGAGAACATCATGCTCGCCTTCCCCGAGCAGGAGCTTGGCGAGCCTGAGCAATTGCGTGCGGCGCAGGTGTTTGGCGCCGTCGCCATGCGCAAGAAGCCGATTGTGGGCGATGGTCCCGGCGGAAACTTTGATACGCCGTTTATGCTCGTCACCAATATCGTCGAGAACGGCAAGTCCATCGGCGCGTTTGGCGATGGCGAAATGTGGTTCCACCACGACACCAGCTATTATCCCGAGCCCCATCGCGCCACGCTGCTTTACGCCATGAAGCTGACCAGCACCGGCGGCGAGACGCGCTTTTCCAACATGTACCGCGCCTACGACATGATCCCGCAGCCTTTGCGCGACAAGCTCGAAGGGCGCCGCGTGTTGCAGATGCACGATTACAAGCGCCGCGAGCGGTTGAACCTCGACACCTCCGACCTTTCAAAAATCCGGCACAATTGGCAGCCGCTGTTCGTCACCCATCCGGCCACCGGCAAGAAGGCGCTGTATATCTCGCGGCTGATGTCCTCGCAGATTGAAGGCCTGTCGCGGCAGGAGAGCGAAGACGCGCTGGAGCAATTGTTCGACATTTCGGAAAATCCCGCCATCGTCTACGAGCATTCGTGGGCCATCGGCGATCTGGTGATCTGGGACAATTGGTGCTCGATCCACGCCCGCAACGACTTCCCGCGCGACGAGCCGCGCCTGATGCGCCGCCTGACGATTGAAGGGCAGAAGCTGGCGTTTTAGGGCTGGTTTTTGGGGGCAACCCCTCATCCGTCGCGCTTCGCGCGCCACCTTCTCCCGCAAGGGGAGAAGGAAGAGCGCCGAACCTTCCTTCTCCCCTTGCGGGAGAAGGTGGCTTTTGCGTCAGCAAAAGTCGGATGAGGGGTAATCTTCAGACCACGCCCGCCTAACGCACCTTATAAACCACCCCGCCCGTCAGCGGCCCCGGGGCGCCCGTCGTCGTTGGGAACGTCAGCGGCAATCCCTTGGCGGCGCGCACAGCCAGATAGGCGAAGGCCTGCGCCTCCATCGAATCCGCGCTCCATCCCAGCTCGTTCGCGGACGCTACGGGCATAGGCAAAGCCTCACCCAGCGCCCGCATGAGCGAGGGATTGCGCGCCCCGCCGCCGCAAACGATCACGCGCTTTGGACGCTGCGGCAGTAAGGCAAACGCTTTTCCGATGGAATGCGCGGTGTAGGCGGTGAGCGTTGCGGCTGCGTGCCTTGTCTCCAGCCCCGCAACGGGTGCGCGCGAGAAAGAATTGCGGTCCAGCGACTTTGGCGCCGGCGCGTAAAAATAGGGATGGGCGAGCAGCTCGGCCAACGCCTCAACATCCGCCTCGCCAAGCGCTGCCTGCGCGCCGTGAATGTCGCACGCCGTGCCGGTGCGCTCCAGCATCAGATCGTCGATCAGCGCATTGGCGGGGCCAGTGTCGAAGGCGATTGGATCGCAGCCCTGCGCAATGAAAGTAAGATTGCCGACGCCGCCAAGATTGACGATGGCCAGAGGCAGTTCGAGCCCCGCCGCCTCCGCAAGCGCCTGATGCCAGACCGGAACCAGCGGCGCGCCTTCGCCGCCCGCCGCGACGTCGGCTGCGCGCATGTCGGCGACCACGGGAATTTGCAGCCGCTGCGCGAGCAGGGCGCCGTCGCCGATCTGCACGGTAAGCCCGCGCTGCGGCTTGTGCAGAACGGTCTGGCCGTGAAAACCGATAACGTCCACGCTGGCGCGCTCAATCGCATGCTCGCTCAGGAATGTTTCGACGATCTCGGCGTGGCGCCGCGTCACCAGCTCCTCGGCTTGCTCCAACGCGCCGGGCCGGGAATTGCGATCAGTGAGTTGGGCGGCGTCGGCGACCGCTGCGCGCAGCAGCGCCCGCTCGGATTCGACATAGCGCCGGCTGCCGGTCGGCCCGAGTTTCAGCGCCCGCTGTCCGTCGGTCTCGACAAGCGCGACGTCCACGCCGTCCATGGAGGTGCCGGACATGAGGCCAATGGCGCGAAGCAGGGTCATAAAGCGGCGCGAATCCCGGTTGAGCTTTGCGCAGGCTAGCACAGGGCGGAGCTTTCCCAAGCCACGGTTTGTGGAGTCTTGGTTGCAATGCCCCAAACACGTCATGGCGGGCGAAGGCCGCCATCCACGGTAGGCCGCCAGCTCGTTGCCTGACGTGGATCCCGGCCGTCGCCGGGATGATGCGCGGAGAATTGGCGCGATCCTCATGTTCGTTCTAGACAGGTACGGGCACCGACTCGCCGCGCAAGGGAACTCGCATGTACGATATTCGCTGGATCCGCGACAACGAAGTCATGTTTGAGGCGGGACGCCGCGCGCGCGGGCTGGAGCCGCTGGCGGGCAAGCTGTTTGCGCTCGACGACGAGCGCCGCGCGGCTATCGCGCAATTGCAGGCGGCGCAGGAGCGGCGCAATGCGGCCTCGAAGGACATCGGGCAGGCGATGAAGGATAAGGATTCCGCCCGCGCCGACGCGCTGAAGGCGGAAGTCGCCGCGCTCAAGGACCAGATGGCGCTCTGGGAGGCTGACGAGCGCAATGCGGTCGCCGCGCTGGAGGAAGCGCTCGCCAAGGAGCCCAACACGCCGCTGGCCGAAACGCCCGTGGGCAAGGACGAGCACGACAATATCGAGACGCGCGTCGTCGGCGCCAAGCCCGCGATGGACTTTGCGCCCAAAGAGCATTTCGAGCTTGGCGAAGCGCTGGGGCTGATGGATTTTGACGTCGCCGCCAAAATGTCCGGCGCGCGCTTCGTGGTGCTGAAAGGCCCGCTCGCCCGCATGGAGCGCGCGCTGATGCAATTCATGCTCGACCTGCACACGGACGAGCACGGCTATATGGAAGTCGATCCGCCGCTGCTGGTGCGTGACGATGCGATGTTTGGCACCGCGCAATTGCCGAAGTTCTTCGACGATCAATTTGCCGCTGGCGACGGCTATTGGCTCATCCCCACCGCCGAAGTGCCGCTCACAAACCTCGTGCGCGAAAGCATTCTCGACGAGAAGCAGCTTCCCATGCGCATGACGGCGGGCACCGCGTGCTTTCGCGCGGAGGCTGGTTCAGCGGGGCGCGATACGCGCGGCATGATCCGCCAGCATCAATTCCACAAGGTGGAGTTGGTCTCCATCACCACGCCCGAGCAATCGCTTGCCGAACACGAGCGCATGACCGCCTGCGCGGAGGAGGTGCTGAAGCGCCTTGGCCTGCATTACCGCGTCGTCACGCTGTGCACCGGCGACATGGGGTTCGCTTCGCAGAAGACTTACGACATTGAAGTCTGGCTGCCGGGGCAGGGCAAGTTCCGTGAGATTTCGTCGTGCTCGGTGTGCGGCGATTTTCAGGCCCGGCGCATGAACGCGCGCTATCGCCCCGGCGACGCCAAGCAGACGCGCTTCGTGCATACGCTGAATGGTTCAGGCGTAGCGGTGGGCCGCGCTTTGGTGGCGGTGCTGGAGAATTACCAGCAGGCCGACGGGTCGATCATCGTGCCCGAGGCTTTGCGGAAATATATGGGCGGGCTTGAGGTGATTGGCGGCAAGTAGGGGGATGCTCTGTGGACTGCGGGCTTCCAGCCCGCATCTTTTGCGCTATGCCAGCAAAGCTGGAAGCTCAACATGCATCCCAATGCCGTCATGGCCGGGCTTGACCCGGCCACCCATGCGCCACCGCTTGAAAGATTGACGCCTGGATGGCCGGATCAAGTCCGGCCATGACGTGTCCTCGATGTGGTTG
>CAMCMI010000249.1 GCA_945875875.1 Rhizobium sp. Q54 | reverse complement strand
CGAAGCGCATTGCAGCGGGCGAAGATTTCGACGCCGTGCTGGATGAGGGCCGCAGCGCAATCGCAAACGCGGGTTTTGCGCTGGACTATCTCGAATTGCGCGATGCGGATAATCTGGGCGCGGCAGACAGCGCCCAAAAGCTGCGCCTGTTGCTGGCCGCGCGCATTGGCGCTACGCGGCTGATCGATAACATCGACGTTCCGATCAACGTCCCGCTTGCCCGGAGGGCATAATGGCCATTGTTGCAGACCAGAAGCCCCTGAAGCTCGGCGACTTTGCGAAGATGCGCGCGACTGGCGAGAAGATCGCCATGCTCACCTGCTATGATTCCTCGTTCGCCAGCCTCCTTGAGCGCGCGGGCGTTGAGATGCTGCTGGTGGGCGATTCGCTTGGCAACGTGTTGCAGGGCCACAGCTCCACTTTGCCCGTCACCATGGAGCACATGGAATATCACACCGCCTGCGTGGCCCGCGCCGCAAAGCGGGCGATGGTGATCGCCGACATGCCGTTCGGCTCGTATCAGGAGAACCCTGCGCAGGCGATGCGAAACGCCGCGCGCCTGATGGCGGCGGGCGCCCACATGGTGAAGCTGGAGGGCGGCGCCGTCATGGTCGAGACAGTGCGCTTTCTGGTCGAGCGCGGCGTGCCCGTGTGCGCCCATACGGGCCTGACGCCCCAATCGGTGAACCAGCTCGGCGGCTATCGGATACAGGGCGCAAACCCTGATTCCGCCGCCGCTTTGTTGGCCGACGCCAAAGCGCTGGAGGATGCAGGCGCGGCCCTCATGGTGATCGAGATGATCCCGGCGGCGCTGGGCGCGCAAATCACGAAAAGCCTCTTGCGCATGGCCACGATTGGCATCGGCGCCGGGGCTGATTGCGACGGGCAGGTGCTGGTGCTGCACGACATGATCGGCGTTTACCCGGGCAAGAAGCCGCGCTTTACGAAGGATTTCATGGCCGGCGCCGCCAGCATCGAGGACGCTGTGTCGCGCTACGTTCAGGCAGTGAAATCGGGCGCGTTTCCGGCGCCGGAGAATTGCTACTGAGATCGGCGGCGGGAAGTCCTAGACTTTAGTATCGTGACGTCGGCGCGTTCAGGTGCGAACCTTTGGGGGAGCCGCCCTTGCCCGCGTCCCAAAAAAGTACAAAGGTTCAATCCTCTGGATCGTACAGGACGATCCGAGCGGGGCGCTAACATGCGTGTCGCAAAAAATGCTCTTCGTAGGAGGGGAAGCATGATTTTCAAAAGCATCCTTGCGGGGGCCGTTGGCCTTGCAGCCGGACTCCAGTTTACTGCGCCCGCTATTTCGCAGGAGACCGTAAAGGTCGGCCTGATCGCGACGCTAACCGGCCCGCAGGCCGCGTCCGGCCGCCAGAAAGTCGCTGGCGCACGGCTTTATATGCAGCTCAACGGCAATATGGTCGCCGGCAAGAAGATCGAGCTGATTATCAAAGACGACACAGGCGTCGCCGACGTGACCCGTCGCCATGCGCAGGAGCTGATCGTCAACGACAAGGTGGCGGCGATTGCCGGCTTCAGCCTCACCCCGCTTGCGTTGGCGGTTGCGCCCGTCATCACGCAGGCCAAGATGCCCGCGATCATCATGACGGCGGGAACCTCCGTCATCACCGAGCGCTCGCCCTTCTTCGTGCGCGTCAGCTTCACCCTGCCGCAGCAGAGCGTGCCGATCGCCGAATGGGTCGCCAAGAACGGCGCCAAGACGGCAGTGTCGCTGGTGTCCGATTACGGCCCCGGCATTGACGCGCAGAACGCATTCAAGATGCGTTTTGAGGAAAAGGGCGGCAAGGTGCTTGAGCAGCTCAAGGCGCCGCTGGCCAATCCGGAATTCTCGCCCTTCCTGCAACGCGCCAAGGATTTGAAGCCCGACGCGCTGTTCCTCTTCGTGCCCGCACCAACGGCTGGCGCGCTGATGAAGCAGGTCATCGATCGCGGCCTGACCGAGGCCAACATCAAGGTCATCGGCACCGGCGACATCACCGACGACGACCAGCTCAACGGCATCGGCGACAGCGTGCTGGGGCTCGTCACCTCGCACTTCTATTCAGCCGCCCATGATTCGGCCCTGAACAAGAAGTTCGTGGCCGAGTTCAAAAAGGCCAATCCCGGCATGCGCCCGAACTTCATCGGCGTCGGCGGCTGGGACGGCATGCACGCCTTCTATGAAGCCCTGAAGAAGACCAATGGCGACACCGACGGCACCAAGCTTGTGGACGCCATGAAGGGCGCCACCTGGGAGAGCCCGCGCGGCATGATGACGATTGATCCTCAAACGCGTGACGTGATTCAGGACGTCTACATTCGCAAGGTCGAAAAGCGGGACGGCGAGCTTTACAACATCGAGTTCGATGTGGTGAAGCAGGTCAAGGATCCTATGCACAAGTAGCAAGACCGGCCCCGCAGCACGCTGCGGGGCCATTCTGTTTTCCGGGAGGGCGCCTTGCTGACCATTCTTTTCGACGGCGTGGCCTATGGCATGCTGTTGTTCGTGCTCGCGGTCGGCCTTTGCATCACGCTCGGCCTGATGAATTTCATCAATCTTGCTCACGGCGCCTTCGCCATGGCTGGCGGTTATCTCACCGTCGTGATGATGAACCGCCTCGGCATATCGTTTTACTGGTGCCTGCCAGCCGCTTTTGTGTTCAGCGCCGTGATTGGCGTGGTGCTGGAGCGCGTGTTGTATCGGCGCCTCTACGACAAGACCCATCTCGATCAGGTGCTGTTTTCCATCGGCCTCATCTTCATGGCGATGGCGACCGTCGATTATGCGATGGGCGCCAGTCCGCAGATCGTGAACCTGCCGCCTTCGCTGAGCGGACGCGTTGAAATTCTGGGCGCGCAGGTTGGTATCTATCGCCTGTTCGTGATTGTTATTTGCGGCCTGCTGACCATCGGCCTGCAATTTGTGATCGCCAAAACCCGCTTTGGCAGCCGCTTGCGCGCCTCGGTTGACGATGGCCGCGTCGCGCGCGGGCTAGGCGTGAACGTGACGGGCATTTTCGCGCTTACCTTTGCGGTCGGCTCCGGGCTGGCGGGACTTGGCGGCGCGCTGGGCGCCCCGATCCTGAGCATGGACCCGAGCTTTCCGCTCAAATACATGATCTTCTTTCTGATTGTGATCTCCATCGGCGGCACGACCACGATCACCGGCCCGTTCTTCGCCTCGATCCTGCTCGGCGTGGCCGATGTCGGCGGCAAGTATTTCGTGCCCGAAATTGGCGGCTTTATTATTTATACGATCATGGTGGCGGTGTTGATCTTCCGGCCCCAGGGTCTCTTCACCCGGAGCGCGGCGCGATGATCCCGGATTCCCCCAACAAGGCGGCTGGCTGGCTGCTCGGGCGCACGCGCTGGCGCTGGTATGAGCTTGCGTTCTGGGCGGCGGCCGCCTCGTCGTTCTTTATCTTTCCCTCAAAGCTGATGCTCATCAGCGAGATTTTCATTCTGGGCCTGCTGGCCGTCTCCATCGACCTGACGCTGGGCTTTGCGGGCCTTGTGACGCTGGGCCAGGGCGCGTTCTTTGGAACGGGCGCCTATGCCGCCGGGCTGATGGCCAAATACGGCGCCGGAACCGCCCCGTTCAGCGATCCGCTGCTGGGGCTGCTGGTGGCGGGGATCGTTGCGGGAGCGCTGGGCTTTGTCACCAGCTTTCTCGTTTTACGCGGATCGGACCTGACGCGCCTGATGGTGACGCTGGGCGTGGCGCTGATCGTGGAAGAAATCGTCACGCAGGCCAAGGACATCACCGGCGGCTCTGACGGGCTTCAGGGCGTCATGTCCTCGCCGGTGCTGGGCGTGTGGTCCTTCGATCTCTA
>CAMCMI010000248.1 GCA_945875875.1 Rhizobium sp. Q54 | reverse complement strand
GCCACGTCGAGCACCAGACGCAGCGGTCCCACGCCGTCGCCGCCAAACAGGCGGGCAGTATAGCTGTCGTCAATGTGCACGTCGGACGTGTGCACGAGAACGATGTCGGCGGGCCGGCTCAATAGCAATTCTCCAGCGCCGGGAACGCATCCGATTTCACTGCCTGAACATAGCGCGACACCGCATCCTCGATGCTGGCGGCTCCGACCATGCCTGAAAGGAAGAGCCAGTCATCGACGGCGAGATAATGCGCATAGCGACGGGGAGGATCGAACGTAACGATTTTGCGTGTGGAGCGATCAAGCGGGCGTACGGCGTAAAACTCCAAGGCGACGACACCTTCGCCGCTCATCCGCTGATGCGAGAAGAAACTTGAGCT
Source organism: Rhizobium sp. Q54 (assembly GCA_945875875.1). Taxonomy (GTDB): domain Bacteria; phylum Pseudomonadota; class Alphaproteobacteria; order Rhizobiales; family Beijerinckiaceae; genus Terripilifer. The sequence continues at coordinate 3,458 of CAMCMI010000248.1, read as the reverse complement.
TGCAGACCGGAACTCGCCACGCAGCAATCGTTCGCGTTGATCGTTGAGCGCAGCTGCGCTTTCCCGGTCCCGCATCCACAATCTTGAAAGCGCGACATCAACCTTCGAAAGCTCCTCTTCAGCCAACGCTGCGCGGCAAGCCTCTACGACGCTCTCAAGCTGTCGCCCCGGAGCGCCGCTGGCGCCGCCAGCGTTGACGACAGTGATTTCGGCGCCGCGAAGATAAGTGCGTCTAACCTCGGCCATGAACGTCTCTCCGTCTCACGCGCGAGGCACCCCTGCGGCGCCCACCAATGGCCGCCACTATGCCTATAGACGCCGCCATCGCCCAGAGGGGAGATACATAGGCTCACCGCAGTTCACGCCGCTACCGTATCAAGCGCGGCAACGGAGGACGAAGTCTATCTGATCGGTCACCTCGGTTCGACGGAGGAGATCCCCATTCTCGACGTTTAGCTCACATTAAGCGACGCGCCGGGCGGCCAACATTGGTGTCGGCGAGAATCCGCGCAAGACCGTGCTGATTATCCACGCTATCTCCTACGCCTGTGCGAACTGGAGCGTATCGACCGCGAACGGCGCCACGTCGAGCGCCGCTTGAAATCATCATCTGGCTCGACCCGCGACATCGCCTAATTTATGGTGTTGGGATGGGAAAAGTCAGGAAAGCCATGTTGATCGGGCTGGGCATCCTCGGCGGGTTGGCTGTGGTTGCAATCGGAGCCTGGGCCTATGTCGTGAGCAATGTCAAACAACCGAGCTACGTCAGCGTTACGCTGGACGGTGCGATTGAGGTCCGCGATTACCCGGCGCTCGTCGTCGCTGAAGTAACTCGGCGGGGCGACAGGAACAGTGCCGTGCGTGCCGGGTTCTCGCCTCTGGCCAACTATATCTTTGCCAAGAATCGAAGCGGTGACAGCATCAGCATGACAACGCCCGTGACCCAAACCCGCGAGACCATCGCCATGACGGCGCCGGTTATCCAGACGCCATCGGCGGATGGGACATGGCTTGTTCGTTTCATCATGCCCGAGACATACACGCTGGAGACCTTGCCTCGGGCGGGCAGCGATGATGTCCGCCTGTTGCAGGTGCCACCTACCCGTCGCGCTGCGATCCGGTTTTCAGGCGTCGCAACCGATGCGTCGATAGCCACTCATGAAAAGACACTGCGCGAGTGGCTGGCTGCCCGGAACATCGTCGTCGGTGTGCCTACTTATGCCTATTACAACGATCCGTTCACGCCGGGGCCGTTGCGTCGAAATGAGGTCTTGTTCGACGTCGCGATGCAATAGCTGCAAGTAGCGACCTTCATTGTTCCATCTGGCTCACGCCAGTCGGACAAGAACAGCCGCGCCTGCCAGCACTTGAGCCATGTTGAGCGCAATGGACAGGCCGTGTAGCCCGGTGAACCGGCCTTTTGCGCCTGTATCTCTTGCGGTGTTGACGGCTGTCATCAATATCTGGCGTACGACGATGGCAATCAACGCGATGGCGACCACCAATCCCAAGCGCCTCATGGGCGCAAAAGCCATACTTCAGGGAGGATCACTTTTCAGTGGCAGGCTACGCGCCCTTGACGATTGCCAAAGACAACCCGATTTCACGGGGTGTCATTGAGGCACCTTACAGGCGCATTTTCATCATTTGCCTGTTCCTTCGAGAATGATCCTGGCGCGAGCGACCACAGCGGCTGGCGAAGCAACAATGGCCTCTGCAATTTTTTGCGATATCTCGCCAGTGGTTGGGCTGATATCCATTTTCATCTTTGCTGCTTCCGCGAGGAAGTCTGCGTCCTTCATCGTCGCATCAAACGCGCGGCGAAGTGCTTCTACACGCGCTATGGGGGTATCTGGCGTCGTGACCACAGCACGCGCGATCGCTACATCTGCTGATATAAAACGCAAGACCTCCCGGTCTTCGTTAGTCTTTGCAAGCTCCCAGATCAAGGGCACGTTCTGCAAGTCTGGATGGCGATCAAGCCCAATTTGGGCGAGAAAGTGTATCTTCCCTTCGGCGATCCAGTGCGGATGGCCACTTCGCCATGAAGCGAGCGAGTTAGACCCGCGACCACCGACCTCGCCTTTTTCCATCGCCATATTAACGTCATTCCCTCCGGGGTAGCCGTTCACTATGCGGAATTTTGTTCCCACGAGTGCGTTCAGTGCCCTTGGGTAATAAGAGGAGGCGGTAGCCATGCCAGATGCGCCAACGACGAGTTCCCGCTCCATCGCGTCCTTGATTGTCCGTACACCCGTTGAGTGCCATGCGGTGATCAAGTTTGGACTGTCCGTCGTGTTGCCTATAAAGAAGAACTTACGAACGTCGAAACGCGCTCCAGTACCTCCGATCGCCTGATGTGCGGGCATATTTTGCATGATCATGTGCAATACGCTGCCGTCGCGTGGCGCTACCGAGGCGAGCCAGTTCGCTGCGGCGAGACCGACGCCACCGGGCATATTCTGCGGCACTATCGCAGGTACACCAGGGATGTGTTGATTTATATGCCGCGCCAGAAGCCTGCCGCGTTGGTCGTAGTCGCCTCCCGGCGACGTTGCGACGACCATCGTCATTGTGCGTCCCCGATAGAAATCAGAAGGTGATTGCGCATTGCATACAGCAGGTAGAGAAATGAGTGTTACGAAGAGCCCGCAAGTTATAGCAGGCGAATACAACGAGGTCATGCAGTTACTCCCCTTGGCCGCCGGAAAATACAAATTTACCCTAATAAGTAACACATCGGATGTTCCAAGTCCTACGCTAGTTTAAGATTCAATTCCTTACGAGCTCCGGGATAAAGGGCGACTTAGCTCCCGCTTTTATCCAATCAGGGGTTTGTTCTGACGGTTTGACTTTAGGCTTCGATTGAGGAGAGCGTCGGTATCCGATACAAAGGCTTTGACTGAACGCAACGCGCTTCGACAAACTCGCCGTCGAATATCTCGTCGTTCATTGAATTTTCAACCCAAAATCGCTGACGAGGAATAGATCCAGTTTGGCGCGCGACCTCCGATCCCTCAAGCGTTATGATGCCTTTTCCCTCAAGATCTTCTGTGCCACACTCTAAAGGCGGGCGCTGCTCCGAGCCCTCAAAGCGGGAGCGCGGTAATGCTGCGTAGACGCGCTGCGCCCGTTCTAATCGGAACTTGGCTCAGAGGCGGATTTGTCAAAGAAAATGACAGATTATCCAGATCACCTATAAATCGAAAGATTAAGGGGATTGGCGCTTCGAATTCGATTAGGTGTTTAGTCCCGAAGAGAAGCGGTACGGATCAAATTTGAATCTTTGCGGCTCTTTTGTCCATATGCTTGCGGTGTATTCGAAGGGCGTGAGCCCGTGCAGGGACTTCAGCCGACGTGCATGGTTGTATGCGTCTACGAATAGCCGAAGGTGTTGCCTGAGTTGGTCGTGGCTGTCGTAGTGGTAGCGTTTGACAGTCGCTTCTTTGAGGGTGCGG
>CAMCMI010000247.1 GCA_945875875.1 Rhizobium sp. Q54 | reverse complement strand
TTTCTCCGCCCGCGTGCTGGAAGCCATTCTGGCGCGCGGCCATCAGGTCGTCGCCTGCTACACCCGCGCCCCCAAGCCCGGCGGTCGTCGCGGGCTGGCGCTCACCAAATCGCCGGTTCACGAATTGGCCGAAAGCCATGAAATTCCGGTCTTTACGCCGCGCTCCCTGCGTGGCGAAGATGAGATCACCACGTTCAGCTCTCATGCGGCTGACGTTGCCATTGTCGTCGCCTACGGGTTGATTCTGCCAAAGCCGGTGCTGGAGGCGCCGCGTCTGGGCTGTCTCAATCTGCACGCATCGCTTCTGCCGCGCTGGCGCGGCGCCGCGCCGATCCAGCGCGCGATCATGGCCGGAGACGCTGAGACCGGCGTGATGGTCATGCAGATGGAGGAGGGCCTCGACACCGGTCCGGTGGCGCTGACAGCCCGCACGCCGATTGGCGCCGACGTGACCGCAGGCCAATTGCACGACGTTCTGGCGGGCCTTGGCGCGGATCTGGCCGTGCAGGCGCTTGAGTCGCTGGAAGGGCCGGGCCTGACGTTCACGCCGCAGGCCGATGAGGGCGTGCTCTACGCCCACAAGATTGAGAAGGCCGAAGCCCGGATCGACTGGAGCGCGCCTGCGCGCGACGTCCACAATCGCATTTGCGGCCTCTCGCCTTTTCCCGGCGCCTGGTTTGAAGCTGATTTCGGGCGGGGGCCTGAGCGCGTGAAGGCGCTGCAATCCTCGCTGGTTAATGCCGCAAGCGGCCAGCCGCCGGGCGCGCTGGTCGGCGACGATCTGACCATCGCTTGCGGGCAGGGCGCGGTTCGTTTGCAGGAAGTGCAGCGCGCAGGCAAGACGCCTGTTTCTGCGCGCGATTTTCTGCGCGGGCTGGGAGCAGCCCCGGCGCGTTTTCTGTAAAACCCTCAGACCAGCTTGATCGTCATGGCGTCGAACAGCTCTTCGGGCCGGTAACGCTTCTTCACGACCTTCTGCTCAAACGCATAGCGCGTGATGAGGTCGAGCGATTTGAAGCAATCGTCGAAGCCAAACGGCAATTGGTCGATCTCGTCAGCTTTGGGCAGGCCTGCGCGCGCCTTGCTTTCCTTCAGCATGCGGAAGATTTCGCGCATGACGTCGGGGCGCTCTTTCGGCAGGTCGCTGTGGATTGCGAACATATGGTTGATATGGCCGCAGCCGTATTTCTCGCCCCATTTGCGACCGGCTTCGTCGGGATTTTCCACGACCGTGCGCATGTCGGGATGGGCGAGCAGATCAGCGGCGGGGATCACGGCGTCCGCCTCGCCCGCCAGCGCGATGTCGTTGAGCGTCCGCCCGTCCCTGGGCGCCCGCGTCACGAGTTCGGCGGGGTCGGTATATTCAGCCAGATGCGGATCGTCCCAGCACAGCCATTTGAGCTTGCCAAGATCGACGCCGTATTCGTCCTGCAAAATGCCGCGCACCCAGACGCCTGTGGTTTGCGTATAGGAGCGCACCGCGACCTGCTTGCCCTCCAGCGTTTTGGGGTCCATCGGCGCGCGCTCTTTGCGGCAGACGAAGAATTGATGCTGGAAACGGCCAACCATTGTCGCGGGCAAAAGCACCAGCGGCTTTCCGTAATCAAGCGCCTGCAAGTAGGTGACTACGGCCAGTTCGCCCGCGTCAAACTTGCCCTCGCGCACCATCGGCTTGAAGCCCTGATTGGCGGTGGCGGGTCCGCAAAAGTCCAGCAGGGCGAGGTCTGAGGAGACCTCGCCCGCTTTCAGAGCCTTCGACAACGCTGAATCAGCGAGATTGGTGGCCAGTTTAACCGGACCGCTCGATGGAAACCTCGTCATGGGAGCCCCGTTTTTAACGTGAGTTTATTTGCGGCCAGTCAGTTCAAGGCCGGTCTCAAGCGCTTTGTAGGTGCGCTCCGGGGCTGGCATGATGAAGCGATAGCCCTCTTCGACCACGCGCGCGATGTTCTTTGAATCCACGTGGGGATGGCCGACGGGGACATTGAACTCTTTTGCGATCTCGCGGATCTGGCGCATGTGGTCGAGCACGACCGGGTGCTCGTACTGGCGCGGAAAACCCAGCTCCTGGCTGAGGTCGCCCTCTCCGATCAGCAGCGCGCCGATGCCGGGGACGTTCTTCAGCATGTCGCGCAGGTTTGCGATGCCCTCAAGATCCTCGATCATCAGGATGACGAGAATTTCGCCCTTGGGCGCCAGCGGCCACACGTCGGCGCGCTCGTAATATTCCTGCTGGGTGATGCCCCAATAGCGCACGGCCGAGGTCGGGCCGTCGCCGCGCTGGCCGAAGGGCTCGTACAGCGGCTTGTCCTTCATGCGCGGATAGCGGCAGGCGGAGACGGCGTTATAGGCCTGCTCGACGGTGCCCACATGCGGCCAGACGATGCCATAGGCGCCCAGATCGAGCGCCTGCTTGGCGAAATGCTGGTTCATTTCCGCGCCATTGGGGGGAATGCGCACAATCGGCGTCACGCGCGGGGCGACAGAGCCGGAGCGGGCGATTTCGCCGCGGTTCATCATGTATTGCAGCGCGTCGCGAACGTTGGAACCGTTCCAGACGTTGTGCTCCGTCTCGAACACGACGCCGTCGTATTTCGAGCCATGCAGCGCAATCGCGGCGTCGGCGGTGGCGGGCGAGAAGGTCGCGAACGCGGGCTTGCCGGATTCGAACGCGCGGATGACGTTATTGAGGCGGGGGATATCAGCCATATTCACACCATTGAATTGATTGGTTTACTGGAAGCGGGCCAGCCGCTTTGCGGCGCGCCGGAATGCGCGCCGCCGCCATATTGACGCTGGACTAGATCAGGCCGCGGCGCTTGAGCTGGCCGTCGAGACGGGCAAACACCTTGCGGGCGTTGGTCTCGAAGATCTTCTTCTTGTCTTCGGCGCTGACGGCCAGGCCGTCGATGTAGCGCTTTGTGTCGTCGTAATCGTGGCCTGATTCGGGATCGATGCCCTGCACGGCGCCGATCATCTCGGAGGCGAACAGGATATTGTCGACCGGGATCACCTTGGCGAGCAGGTCAATACCCGGCTGGTGATAGACGCAGGTGTCGAAATAGACGTTGTTGAGCAAATGCTCGCCCAGCAGGGGCTTCTTCATCATCTGCGCAAGCCCGCGATACCGGCCCCAATGGAACGGCACGGCGCCGCCGCCATGAGGAATGATGAACTTCAAGGTCGGGAAGTCCTTGAACAGATTGCCCTGAATCAGCTGCATGAACGCGGTCGTGTCGCCATTGATGTAATGGGCGCCGGTGGCGTGGAAGCAGGGATTGCAGGAGCTGGACACATGGATCATGGCGGGAACGTCAAGCTCCACCATCTTCTCGTAAAGCGGATACCACCACTTGTCCGTCAGCGGCGGCTCTTTCCACCAGCCGCCCGAGGGATCGGGGTTCAAATTGCAGCCCACAAAACCCAGCTCCGTGACGCAGCGCTCGAGTTCGGCGACGCAATTGCGCGGATCAACGCCGGGCGACTGGGGAAGCTGGCAAACGCCGATGAAGTTCTTGGGGAACAGTTCGGAGATGCGATAGATCAGGTCGTTGCAGACGCGGGACCAGTCTTCGCTCGTCTTCTGGTCGCCCACGTGGTGGGCCATTCCGGCGGCGCGCGGCGAGAAGATGGTGACGTCGCTGCCGCGACCGCTCATCAGCCGAAGCTGGCCCTTCTCGATGGTTTCGCGCAATTGGTCGTCAGTGATCCTGGGGGCGGGCGTCGGCAGGGTCCGGTTACCGTCGGCCAGACCGGCGAGCTGGCGGTCGCGCCAGGATTCCAGTTCCGAAGGAGCGGTCGTGTAATGGCCGTGACAATCGATAATCATGACTCAAAGAACCTCATGACGAGCAGGGGTG
>CAMCMI010000246.1 GCA_945875875.1 Rhizobium sp. Q54 | reverse complement strand
ACAGCTGGCGGTCGAAGGAGCCTGCTTCCGCAATCGGCACGGGGTGGATCGACTTGTGGCCATGCACCACATCGAGGCCAAAGAACAGCGGCACGCCGAGCCGACTTTCTTCCACCGCTTTCCGTTGCGCCTCGCGCACCAGATGGGCGCCCCAGACGTTGAGCAGGCTGCCGACGCGCCCGTCCACGATCATGTTGAAAGGATTGTGCGGGCCGGGCGGGCCTGTCTCCACCAGCCCGTCGGCGAGCATGGAGATTTGTCCCAGCTTCTCGCCAAGGCTCATTTGCGCCATCAACGCGTTGACGCGCGCGCTTCCCCCACTCAGTTTCATTTTCTTGGCCGCCCCGCTTAACCAACGCGAGGCTTGTGGCTCCTGAAACGTAATCACGCAAGAGGCGTGTTCAGCCGGTGACGGGCATACCGGAAAATCAGCGCAGCAGCGTGGCCTTCGTCCACCATTCCGGGTGGTGACGGCGGATCGCTTTGGCGGCGCGCGCGGCAGCCCGGCAATCGGCAAACAAAGCAAAGCATGTGGCGCCCGAGCCTGACATGCGGGCGAGCGCAGCGCCGGGAGCCGCCCCCAGCACGGACAGCGCATGGCCAATGATCGGCGCCAGCACGCTGGCCGCGTCCTCCATGTCGTTCCGCGCCAGCTTCAACTTTGCGCTGAGGCTGGCATAGGTCTCAAGGCCAATGTCCGGGTGCGGTCCAAAGGGCGAGACATCCCCCGGCGCATAGCCCATCTCGGCGAACACGCGCCGCGTCTCAAGTCCGACGCCCGGATTGAGCAGCACCGCAAACAGCGGCGGCAGGACAAGCCGCGCGCCAAGCTCGTCGCCGCGCCCCAGCATCATCCGGGCGTGTGGATCAAGGCAGACGGGAACGTCGGAGCCAATCTCGCCAGCCGCCGCATAAAGGCGCGGATCGTTAAGCGGAATCTCGTTGAGCCGCGCCAAAAGCCGCAGCGCCGCAGCCGCATCCGACGAGCCCCCGCCAATGCCCGCCGCCGCCGGCAAGCGCTTGAGCAGGTGGAAACGTCCCGTCCGCAAATCGGGGATCAAGGCCTGCAAAGCGCGGGCGGCGCGCAGCACAAGGTTATCGTCCAGCGGCCCGGCGAATTGCGCGTTCGGCCCCTCTACGCTGAGCGAAAGCTCATCGCCGGGGACAAGCTGCAAAAGGTCGGCGACGCCTGCAAACGCCACTAGGCTTTCCAGATCATGCCAGCCGTCGGCTCGCCGCGCGCGCACGTGCAGGCTGAGGTTTATCTTGGCAGGCGCACGCTCGATGAGAACCATTTTAAGCGCGCTCAACCACCATCTTTTGTCGGCGCAGGATCAGCAGGCGCAATTCCGGCTGCGGGCTTGCCTTTCTCGTCCTCAAGCCCGACTTCGATCTTGCGCAAAATCTTGGGCAGATCTTCAGGCTCGGGGTTAAGGTCGCGGGCATGGTTCCACTGGAAGCGGGCCTCCAATTGGCGGCCTACTTTCCAGTACACGTCACCAAGATGGTCGTTGATGACAGGATCGGAGGGCTTCAGCTCAATTGCGCGTTCAAGTTCGCGCAAAGCGTCCTCGTAGCGGCCAAGGCGGTAGAAGGCCCAGCCCAGCGAATCAACGATGTAGCCGTCTTCAGGGCGCAGATCGACGGCGCGGCGCAGCATTTTGAAGGCTGCGTCGAGATTGATGCCCTGATCGACCCATGAATAGCCCAGATAGTTCAGCACCAGCGGCTGTTCGGGATAAAGCTCAAGCGCCTTCTGGAAATCAGCTTCCGCCGCGGGCCAGTTCTTCGAGCGCTCGTGCGAGACGCCCCGGAAGTAATAGGTCGTCCAGTCGGATCTGCTGGCGCCTTTGGTGAGCGCCAGCGCACTGGTGTAGGTTTTGGCGGCGTCGGCAAATAGCTTGCGCGAGCGTTGCAGATTGGCGAGCGCGAGCAAAGCGTCGGGATCGTTCGGCGCGGCTTTGATGATGGCTTCCAGATGCTGCTGCGCTTCGTCCTTGCGCTCCAGCGTCTCCAGCACCAGCCCGATTTGCAGATCGCCGCTGGCGCGCAGGGGCGATTCCTTCGGGATGCTCTCGTAAACGTCGATGGCGCGCTCGCCCTGCTTGATGCGCTCGTAAAGATCGCCAAGGCTGACGGCGGCCAGAGCGTGGTCGGGCGCAAGATGCAGCGCAAGGCGCAGATAGATGATCGCGGCCAGCTCGTCGCCCTGCCGCACGCCCGCCGCCCCCAGCCCGTAAAGCACCTCGCCCGCGCCCGCTATCGCCGAGCGCACCAAAGGCTCAAGCGGCTGGTTGGCCTCGATCCGCGTGATCGCATCGACGATCACGGGATGGCGCGGCAGCAGGTCGTCGAAGGCGCGATAGGCGGCCAGCGCTGAATCGCGGCGACCTTGCCGCGCCTCCATCCGGGCGAAAGCATCCACCAGCCGCAGCGTGTTTTTCTCCTGCTCATAGGCCGCGCGCATGCGGCGCGCCGCCTCTTGCGGGCGCTTGGCCAGATCGTTGATGAGGGCGGCATGGTAATCGCGGAACAGCGCAAAAGACTTGTCGCTCAGCCTGTCCGTGGCTTCCAGCGCTTTGGTGAAATCGCCCGCGCCAGCCCATGTCCATGCGGTGAGCAGAATCGCGGTGATGTCGCCGCGGCGCGTATTGCCGCCTTTGCCAAGATGTGTGCGGGCCGTGCCGAAATTGCGGGCGCGAATGGCGCGCACGCCAAGCGCCAGATGGGCGAGGCCGTTTTTCGCATCCTGCCGCACCAGCCGTTCGGCGAGATCGAACGCCGGACCCATATCGCCATTGGCCAACGAGGCCACAAACGCGCGCTCGATCAGCACGGGATTGCGCGGATCGGCCCGCAGCGCCTCGCGGAAGAAGGTGGAAGCGGCCCGCGTGTCACGCTGGGCGCCGGCCACCAGCGCGGCCAGATAATTGCCCGAAAGGCTGGCGCTGACTTCAATCGGCGCGGCGTTTGAGCGCGATTCGCGGGCGCTGGCGCCTAAAGCGGTCGTGAAAATAACCGCCGCAGCAGCCATAGCGCCAATTGCAGCGCGATTCTTCAGGGCGCGAACCGCCTTGTGCTTCAAAATAGGCACGGATCGTCTCTCTCAATGGCTCGCGCAGAGCCCGTTCTCGCGCGCCGTTGGCCAACGGCGCGGGGGTCGGTTGATAACAACATGAACATGGCGCTTTTGAGTTTATGGAGCAAGGGCGCTTGCGTCCCGCAAACGCAAAGCTCGCCCGATCGCGCTTGTCGATCGCAGATTCCTGCGCTAGCCTGCGCAAATAGCCAGGGGTGCCGCCGGATTGTCCGACGGCTGAGATCATACCCTTAGAACCTGATCTGGGTCACGCCAGCGGAGGGACGGCAAAGATGCAAGCGGCGCCTGCCCGCCCATCAGCGCGATTCCTCTCCTGTTTGTCCTGTCCGGTTCCGGCCAACGCGCGCCTCAAGGCGCCAAGAGGAAACGGCCATGAATGTGCAGCCCAAACGCAATTCGCTTGTTCCCGAAACCGTGACCACCGGTCCGCTGACCGGCTCGCGCAAGGTCTACGCCACCCCCACTGGCTGGAACGACGTGCATGTGCCGCTGCGCCAGATTTTGCTGTCCGATCCCGCCGAGCCGGAGCTTTACGTCTATGACGCCTCCGGCCCCTATACGGAGGTTGACGCCCGAATCGATCTGGCCAAAGGCCTGCCGCGCGTGCGCGAGCCCTGGATCGCCCGTCGCGGCTTCAAGCCCTATACGGGCCGCTCGATCAAGCCCGAGGACAATGGCGACGCCTCCGGCGACAAGCTGGTGCCCGCCTGCCCGGCCAACACCAATCCGCTGTCGGGCGAGGGCGCCAAATACGTCACGCAATATGAATTCGCCCGCGCCGGAATCATCACCGAAGA
>CAMCMI010000245.1 GCA_945875875.1 Rhizobium sp. Q54 | reverse complement strand
AGCGTCTGCGCCCTCGGGCGTCGAATGATCGGGCGGTCGGTCGATCAAAAACACCTCGGGATCGAGCACAAAGCAGCACAGAGAACGGGCGGCGCCGATTCGTACACACTATAAAACATTGGTCCGGGCTTTAGCCCGTGCGTATATTGCTCATGGCTTCTGTTTAAGACGAAAGGAAGGCTGAATGACCGCCAAACTTGTGGAAGGCGCCCCTGCCCCCGCGTTTGACCTGCCCCGCGACGGCGGCGGCACGGTTTCGCTCGCGTCCCTGAAGGGCAAGAAAGTCGTGCTCTATTTCTACCCCAAGGACGACACCCCCGGCTGCACGACCGAGGCGATCGACTTCACCTCGATGAAGGCGAAGTTCAAAGCCGCAGGCGCCGAAGTGATCGGCGTCTCGCCCGATTCCGTGGCCAGCCACGAGAAGTTCTGCAAGAAGCACGAACTCGACATCATCCTGCTCGCCGACGAGAGCAAGGAAATGCTTGAGGCCTACGACGTGTGGAAAGAAAAGAGCATGTACGGCAAGACCTATATGGGCGTCGAGCGCACCACCGTACTGATTGACGGCGCCGGCAAGATCGCCCGCATCTGGCCGAAGGTGAAAGTCGCCGGTCACGCGGAAGAAGTGCTGAAGGCCGCTCAAGACATCAAATAACTTTAGCGCGGCTTTAGAAGCGATTAACCTTAATCGGTTCTACTGATCCCTGTTCATGTCGGGCGCCGCAGCGCCCGGCTTCAGGGATTTTAGTTCATGTCTTTGCGTTCGCGTTCGCCCGGTTACGGGCCTGAATATGTGGTCAGCATCTCGCGCTACGGCGACGAGTCCCGCGCAGCTTTTGAGCCGTGGGCGTTCTGGACCCTGATCCTCATCATCCCCGTCCTCGCGATTGCAGGCATAGCGTCGGCAAGCGCACTGCTGTTTCGCGACGAGATTTTTCTGGGCCTAATGCAGCGCCAGAGCGACATGCAATCGGCCTATGAGGAGCGCATAGACACTATGCGTTCGCACATCGACAGACTGGCCAGTCGCCAATTGCTGGATCGCGATACGCTTGAAGGCCAGGTGCAGGAGCTTTTGTCGCGTCAGGCGCAATTGGAAAGCCGCTCCACCATGGTGGCGGCGCTGGCCCAAAGCGCTGGCGTCAACGATCCGCGCGCGCCCGAAGCGCCCCGGCAAAACGTCGCGCGCACTGAGCCCGGCGCCGCCAAGGCGGGAAAACTGCGCAGCCCGGCGGTCGCAGGCGGCGCCCCCAGCTTTGCACCGCCTGCGGCAAACGCTGCGCGCCAGCCCCCTTCTGCAAATGCGCAAGCTGATGCAGATCCCGCTCAATAAGCGCCCGCCAAAACCATGCCGTCAAAGCCTGTGCCTGACGCAATGGAATTTGTCCCGCTGCGCGGCTCCAGCACGCAGCGCGGCGCCGATCTCTCCATGCCCTATTTGCCCGCAAACATGCGCCTGTCGCATGTGGCACAATCTATCGAGAACATAGACGCCTTGCAGGTGCGAACGCTTGAGACCGTGGCCAATGTTGCGCGTCAGGAATCGCTGCGCCTGCGCGCCGCTTTTGCAGAACTGGGCGTGCATGCGGACCGCTTTGTGGCAAAGGACGCAAAGCTTGTGCGCGGCGGCGCAAAGGCGATGGGCGGGCCGTTCGTGCCCTTCAGGCTCAATCCCGACGGCTCGACGTTCGAGCGCGAAGTCTCGCGCCTGCAGGAGGACGTGCGCATAGCCGACCGTTTGCGCCGGGCCATTGCGGATGCGCCGCTGGGCAGTCCCCTGCCTGCAAGCGCTGAAACCACGTCAAACTTCGGCCCGCGCAGAGACCCTTTTCTGGGCCGCATGGCCTATCATTCGGGCGTCGATTTTCGCGAGGCTCACGGCGCCATTGTGCGCGCGACCGGCGCCGGGCTGGTGACGAGTTCGGGCTCCAACGGCGGCTATGAATTGATGGTTGAAATCGACCACGGCGGCGGCATGACGACGCGCTATGCGCATCTCTCCGCCCTGCTGGTCAAAGAAGGCCAGTTCATCCCGGCCGGCGCAATGATCGGCCGCCTTGGCTCGACCGGTCGCTCGACAGGCCCGCATCTGCACTACGAAGTGCGCATCGACGACGAACCCGTCGATCCCATGCGCTTCCTGCGCGCCGGGGCGCGCCTGTTCGCGCAGAACTAGGGCGATTGCCAATGGCCGCGAACCGGCGCAAGACAGGCGCACCACGGAGCGCGAGCCGATGCCGGAGCAGACCATTCTGACAAAACCCGCATCGCTCGCAAGCCGCGCGTTCAACAATCCTTTTCTGATGCTGGCGCTGGCCGGCCTGCTCTGGAGCGGCAATCACATCGCAGGCCGCGCAGGCGCCGGGCATGTGCCGCCCGTGAGTCTTGCCAGCCTGCGCTGGCTGCTGGCGGCGGCTTTGCTTTGGCCGTTCGTATCGCAACATGTGCGCGCCGACTGGCCGCAGATCGCCAAAGGCTGGCGCAGGATTCTCGCTCTCAGCCTGCTCGGCGGCGCGACGTTTTCGAGCCTGCAATTTATAGCGCTGCAGCATACGAGCGCGCTCAACGCATCGATCTTCAATTCGTTTGCGCCAGCCATTATCGTGGCGGGCGGCGCGCTGTTCTTCAAGGAGCGCATCGGCCCGCTCAACCTTGTGGGCGTGGCATTGTCGTTCGTCGGCGTGATGGTGATCGTCAGTCGCGGCGATGCGGGGACTTTCGCAACATTCACCTTTAACAAGGGCGACGTGATCCTGCTCGCCAATATGGGCGTTTGGGCGATCTACAGCGTGTTCCTGCGCACGCGGCCCGCCATTCACCAGATGTCGTTCACGTTCATGCTGGCGGTGATTTCCGGCGCATCGCTGATACCGTTTGCAGCGATGGAGCACGCGAGCGGATTCACGTTCAAATTCGACTGGCTAACGCTGGGCGTGCTCGGCTACATCACCTTATTTTCCGGCGCGCTCGCCTATGTATTCTGGAATCGCGGCGTGGAAAATTTAGGGGCCGCGCGCGGCGGCGCGTTCCTGCACCTCATCCCGTTTTACGGCGCGGTGCTGGCAACCACTTTGCTGGGCGAGAGCCTGCAGTTCTTCCACGTAGCAGGCTGCGCGCTGATCCTGACAGGCGTGTGGTTTGCGGCGCGGCGGTGAGCCTAGTCCACGTCGTCCACATGGTCCGGCCCGGCGCCGCTGATGCGTTGGGCGAGCGAGGCTTGCATGAATTCGTCGAGGTCGCCGTCGAGCACGTCGTCGGGCGTGCCGGACGTGAAGCCGGTGCGCAGGTCTTTCACCATTTGATACGGCTGCAACACGTAAGAGCGGATCTGGTGGCCCCAGCCGATCTCGGTTTTGGACGCGGCGGCGGCGTTCTTCTCGGCCTCGCGGATTTCAAGTTCGCGCTCGTACAGGCGGGCGCGCAGCATGTCCCACGCCTGCGCACGGTTCTTGTGCTGCGAGCGCTGCTGCTGGCTCGCGACTACGATGCCGGTCGGGATATGCGTGATGCGCACCGCTGAATCGGTCTTGTTGACGTGCTGTCCGCCAGCGCCCGACGCGCGATAAGTGTCGATGCGACAGTCGGATTCGTTGACGTCGATCTGAATGCGGTCGTCGATCACGGGATAAACCCAGACCGACGCAAAGCTGGTGTGGCGACGCGCGTTCGAGTCAAACGGCGAAATACGCACGAGCCGATGCACGCCCGATTCCGTCTTCATCCAGCCATGCGCGTTGTGGCCCTTGATCATCAGCGTTGCGGACTTCAGGCCCGCCTCGTCGCCGGGCGTCTCTTCAATCAGCTCGACGGTGAACTTCCGGCGCTCACCCCAGCGGGCGTACATGCGCGCCAGCATCCGCGCCCAATCGCAGCTCTCGGTGCCGCCGGCCCCAGAA
>CAMCMI010000244.1 GCA_945875875.1 Rhizobium sp. Q54 | reverse complement strand
CCGCTGGAGCCGGGCGGCGCGCGGTCTTTGGTGATCTCCAGAGTGGCGAAAACCTTCAGGAACTCGGACGCTGCAATGGCGCCGTCGCTGTTGCGGTCGAATTCGCTGAACGCCTTTTGCGCATAGGCGACGCCGCCGGGCTGGCCCGGCGTTATCATTTTCAGAATGTTACTTGCAAAATCAACCATTTGCCTCGCCTTGCGGCAAAGCGTCAGCAAATTTTATGCCGGTACAGCGTGAGTTCAGACCTGCTGGGCGGAGCGTGCTGACGAGCAGGAGCGAGCGGAAAGTACGGCGCTTTTGGCGTTCGGCGACAGCAGGAAGCGGAGGATTTCGTCGTCGTCGATGGCGACCTCGCGCGTGAGGTTCGAGAAGAACGCCTTTGAGAACGGCGGGCTCGTGAGCTTGGCGACCGAGGCGCGGATCGCTTCGAATTCCTCGCCGACGCCATTCTTGTTGGCGTCGATGACCTTGCGGTGGATCGTCGTGTAGAACCTCTTGTAGGCGGAATTGAAGAGCGGGTCTTTGTGAACGCCCAGATTGCACTTCAGGAAGTTGACGACGTCCACCGCCAGATGAACGCACTCAAGCCGCTCGTCAGGGCTGGCCAGCGATGCGCGCTTCAACAAATTATCAAGAATGCCGAACAGCATCATGATGCGCTCCTCGCGCGTGGCGTCGTAGATAACGCCCTGCAGCAGAGCATCAAGTGCGTGTTCGCTGAACTGGTCGATTTGAAACATGCGCATGTATCACCATCCTCATTACTAAGGACGGCCATTGAGCGGTTTTCTTTAAGGTTAACTCAAGCTGCGACGTTCTCAAGGAACCATTCGTAGGTCGAGGACAGGCCCTGGTCGAGCGTGACCTGCGGGCGCCAGCCCATCGCTAGCAGCCGACTTGAATCCATCAACTTGCGCGGCGCCCCGTCGGGCTTGTTGGCGTCAAAGCTCAGTTCGGCCTCAAGCCCGATTGCTTTGGCGATGGTTTGCGCCAGCTCGCGGATTGAGACTTCCTCGCCCGAGCCGACGTTGATGTGCGATTCGCCGGAATAATTGCGCGTCAGGAACAGGATCGCGCGTGCGCAATCGTCCACGTGCATAAATTCGCGTAACGGCGCGCCAGACCCCCAGACGGGGAGAAGCGGCGCGCCCGCAACCTTCGCCTGATGCGCCTTGGCCATCAGCGCTGGCAGGACATGCGACGAGGAGAGGTCGAAATTATCAAACGGGCCGTAGAGATTTGTCGGCATGGCGCTGATGAAATCGACGCCGTGCTGGCGCCGGAACGCCTGACACATTTTGACGCCTGCGATCTTTGCAATCGCATACCATTCGTTGGTTGGCTCAAGCGGGCCAGCGAGCAGCGCTTCTTCGCGCATCGGCTGCGGCGCGAGGCGCGGGTAGATGCACGACGAGCCCAGAAACGTCAGCTTCTCGACGCCCTGCGCAAGGGCCGCGCCGATGACGTTGGTCTGCATCACAAGATTGTCATAGAGAAAATCGCCCGGTCGCGTATCGTTGGCGTAGATGCCGCCCACTTTTGCAGCGGCCATGATGACGACCTGCGGCTTGCGGTCGCTGAAAAACCGCTGCACGCCAGCCTGATCGCACAAGTCCAGCTCCGCGCGGGAGGCTGTAACGATCTCGCAATCCTCATGCGCAAGCTGGCGCACGAGCGCCCTTCCGACCATGCCGTTGTGGCCCGCCACATAGACGCGCTTGCCGCGCAGGTCGAAGGGGCTTTGATCGAGAGGGCTCGGGTTCATTTCGCGCGCGCCGCCTTCTCCATTTCGATCAGATCGCTTTGCATCATCTCTGCGACGAGATCATCGAGCGTGCTGGTTGCGGCCCAACCCAGCTTTGTGCGCGCTTTGGTCGGGTCGCCGAGCAGAAGATCGACTTCCGTCGGGCGGAAATAACGCGGATCAACCTCAACGAGCAGACGCCCGTTGGCGGCATCATAGCCCTTTTCTTCAACGCCTTCGCCGCGCCAGTCGATCTTGACGCCGGTGTGGGCGAAGGAGAGCTCGACGAATTCGCGCACCGAGCGGGTGATTCCCGTGGCGAGCACGTAATCGTCCGGCTCGTCCTGTTGCAACATGCGCCACATGCCTTCGACGAAATCGCGCGCATGGCCCCAATCGCGCTTGGCGTCGAGATTGCCGAGATAGATCCGGTCCTGAATGCCGTAATGGATGGCGGCGACGGCGCGCGTGATCTTGCGGGTGACAAACGTCTCGCCGCGCACCGGGCTTTCGTGATTGAACAGAATGCCGTTTGAGGCGTGCATCCCATAGGCTTCGCGGTAGTTTACCACGATCCAGTAGGCGTAGAGTTTTGCCGCCGCATAGGGGCTGCGCGGATAGAACGGCGTGCGCTCGCTCTGTGGCGTTTCCTGAACCTTGCCGTACAATTCCGACGTCGAGGCCTGGTAAAACCGGGTTTTGTTCAGCCCGAGAATCCGCATCGCCTCAAGCATGCGAAGCACGCCAAGGGCGTCTGAATTAGCGGTGTATTCGGGCGTCTCGAAACTGACCTGCACATGGCTTTGGGCGGCGAGATTATAAATCTCGTCCGGCTGCGTTTCCTGCACGATGCGAATGATGTTTGTCGCGTCCGTCATGTCGCCGTAATGCAGCACGAGACGGGCGTCCGTTTGATGGACGTCCTCGTAAATGTCGTCGATGCGTTGCGTGTTGAGGCTTGAGGAGCGGCGTTTGACGCCGAAAACCTTGTAGCCTTTGTCAAGGAGCAGCCGCGCCAGATACGACCCGTCTTGCCCTGTAATACCGGTGATGAGCGCTGTTTTCATGGAATTTTACTTAGCATGTCCAGTGGTTAAGTCCATACGGGGCGGTTGGGCCAATTGTGGATAAGCTCAAGATTTTTTCTTTTTCAGCAGATCATCGCATCTTACTTGTGCGAAACGGAGGCTTCACAACCGGGTTGTCCTCCTGAAGCCTTTGCCTTCAAGCCTTGGCGCTGCATTTTTGAATATGCCGACTGACAGAGATTCTTGAGCTGAACTTTATTGACTTCATGAGCTTAACCAATTATTCCAATATTCATTATTTGAGGTGGCGACTTGATCGATCTGCATTGTCATTTGTTGCCGGGCATTGACGACGGCTCCAGGGATGTGGGTCAGTCGCTGGAGATGGCGCGCATCGCCGCCACAGAGGGCGTGACTGTGGTTGCCTGCACGCCGCACATGACGCCGGGCGTATACGACAATGAAGGGCCTGACGTGCGCGCGCGCGTCGAGGCTCTTCAGGCGGAGATAGAAAATGCGGGCATCTGCTTGCAGGTGGTGGCTGGCGCCGACGTTCATGTCGCCCCCGATCTTGTAGCGCGCCTGCGCTCCGGGTTGGCCCTGTCGCTCAACGGTTCACGTTATGTGCTGCTGGAGACGCCTCATCATGTTGCGCCGCCGCGTCTTGAGGCGCTCGTCTTTGATTTGATGTCGGCAGGTTACGTGCCTGTTTTCACGCATCCGGAGCGCTTGACGTGGATTGATCGCAATTACGATCTCATCAAGCGACTGTTTCAGTCTGGCGTCTGGATGCAGATTACGGCCGGCTCGATCGCCGGACGCTTCGGTGTGAGGCCGCGCTATTGGGCCGAGCGCATGCTTGACGAGGGGATCGTGCATGTGGTCGCGACCGATGCTCATGACCCGGTTCACCGTCCGCCGCTGTTTGGCGAGGCCTACGACGCGTTGACGAGGCGCGTCGGCGAGGCGGAGGCCAATAACATGGTGGTTTATCGACCCTATGGCGTCCTGAACGATGAGGCCGCGTCCAGTCTGGCGCCGCCATTGGCTTTGGCTGGCGGGCGCCTCGTGGCGGCATCCGGGCTTGAACGGCCGCCGTTCTGGCGGTCGGTCGTAGAGATGTGGCGGGGCGGCTGATGTCGGCGT
>CAMCMI010000243.1 GCA_945875875.1 Rhizobium sp. Q54 | reverse complement strand
GCGTTTTCCGGCATCGTCTCGCAGGTTCTCAAACGCATCATCGGCCGCGCCCGGCCGCGCATGTATGATCAGTTTGGCGAGTTTCACTTCGTCATTCCCGGTTTTCCGTCGGTCTATGCAAGCTTTCCCTCGGGCCACGCGATCACGGCCTTCGCCTGCGCTGTGGCTTTAGGCTATTTTTTGCCGCGCCTGCGCTGGGCGTTGCTGACTCTGGCCATTCTGGTCGCGATCTCGCGGGTGGTCGTGGGCGCCCATTACGCGTCCGATGTGATAGCCGGGGCGGCGATCGGCTGGCTGTCGGCGGTGCTGGTGCGGCGGGCGTTTGCTGCGCGCGGCATCGCGTTCAGGCTCGCGGGCGGACATATTCTGGTCAAGGCGGCTGGCAAAATAGCTCCGGCTCTTGCAGGCAAATCAGGTAAACTGGCGTCATGACTTCTTCAGCTCAACTGGACGATTCGAAATTCGGTGTTTCTCCGCGCATCTCCGTAGTCGTGCCGGTGCGCAACGAGACCGGCAATTTGGCGCCGCTCATCGGCGAGATCGAAGCTGCGCTCGCAAGCGTTGGCCCGTTTGAGATCGTCTACGTCAACGACGGCTCGACCGACGACACCGGCGCCGAGCTGGCGCGGCTCGCCGCTACCCGCCCGCATCTGCGCGTCGTCGCCCATCGCGACTCCTGCGGCCAATCGGCGGCGGTGCGCACGGGCGTGCGCGCAGCGCGCGGCGCCATTGTTTGTACGCTCGACGGCGACGGCCAGAACGATCCGGCTTTCATCCCCGCCATGGCGGCTTTGCTGGAGGCCAGCGGCCCCGGCTACGGCCTCGTGCAGGGGCAGCGGGTGGGGCGCAAGGACACCGGCTTCAAGCGCTTTCAATCGCGCGTGGCCAATAACGTGCGCCGCTTCATGCTGAAGGACGGCACGCGCGACACCGGCTGCGGGCTGAAATGCTTCCGCCGCGAGGCTTATCTGGCGCTGCCCTATTTCGACGCTTTGCATCGCTTCATGCCCGCGCTCATGCAGCGTGAGGGCTATAGCCTCGGCTATGTGGACGTGATCGACCGCCCGCGACTGACCGGCGTGTCCAATTACGGCTTCTTCGACCGGCTCTGGGTCGGCCTCGTCGATCTTGTTGGCGTGCGCTGGCTCATCAACCGCCGCAAGCGCGCGCCTGTGGTTGTGTCCAGCGAGGCTAACGGGAGCGCAAACAATGCTGGTTGATCTTTCGCAGATTGTCGGCGGCTATTTGCACAAGGTCTTCGTCGTCTCGTGGGACGGCTGGGTGATCCTTGGCTTTCTGGGGCAGGGGCTCTTCACCGCGCGGTTTCTCGTGCAATGGATCGCCAGCGAAAAGGCCGGGCGCAGCGTGATTCCGCTGGCGTTCTGGTTCTTCTCGCTGGGTGGCGGCGCGCTGCTGCTGATCTACGCGCTCTATCGCGCCGATCCGGTGTTTATCCTTGGCCAGGGGCTCGGCATGTTCATCTACGCGCGCAATCTCATGCTGATCCGCAAGGAGAAGGACGGGGCGTAATGAAGCCCTTCAGGCTTTCGCCCGCATGATCGCGAACGCCTGATCGAGATCGTCCTGCAAATCGGCGACGTCCTCCAGCCCGATCTGGAATCGCAAAGCAGGCCCGCCGGGCGCCCATGTCGTGGCGGTGCGGTAGCTTTTGCATTCGAACGGGATGACGAGGCTTTCATAGCCGCCCCATGAATAGCCCATGCCGAACAGGTTCAGCGCATCGAGGAACGCATCGACCGCCTGTTCCGAGACCGGGTTGAGGATGATCGAGAACAGCCCGCTCGAGCCCAGAAAATCCCGCTTCCAGATCTCGTGGCCCGCATGGGTGGGCAGTGCAGGGTGCAGCACGTCGCGCACTTCGGGGCGGGCGGCGAACCAATGCGCCATTTCCAGCCCCTGACGCTCGGCCTCGCGCAGGCGCAGCTCCATCGTGCGCAGGCCGCGCAGGGCCAGAAAGCAATCCTCCGGCCCCGCGCACATGGCGAAGAGATCGTAGGTCTCGCGCAGCTTTTCGTTCCATTTGTCGTTGGCCGACACCATCCCGATCATCAGATCGGAATGGCCCGACAGATATTTCGTGCCCGCCTCCACCGCTAGATCGACGCCGCGCTCGTGCGGCGGGAAAAACAGCGGCGTCGCCCATGTGTTGTCCATGATGACGCAGACGTCATGCTTGCACGCTACCGCTGAAATTGCGGGCACGTCCTGCATTTCAAAACTCTGCGAGCCCGGTGCCTCAACCAGAATCGCCCTCGTGTTGGGGCGTATCAGCGCCTCGATGCCCGCGCCGATGGCCGGATCGTACCATGTCGTCTCAATATTCATGCGCTTGAGATAGCCGTTCGAAAACCGGCGCGAGGGTTGGTAGGCGGAATCGGTGGCCAGCAAATGGTCGCCCGCGCTCAGCGCTGTCATTAGCGCGATGGTGACGGCCGCCAGCCCGGTGGGCGCGAGTACCGTTCCGGCTGCGCCCGCCAGCTCGCTCCAGGCCGATTCCAGCGCTTGCGTCGTCGGCGTGCCCTTGGTGCCGTAGGTGTAGCGCGGAGAATTGGCCCGCAACGCCGCAGCATTGGGATAAAGCACCGTTGATCCGCGATAAATCGGCGTGTTGACGAAGCCGAACTGCTCATCGGGAGAACGTCCCGCGTAGACAAGCTTTGTGCGGGAACGTAGCGCCCTGCGGCTCTCAGAATCGGAATTGCCCATGCGGCGCCTCAATTGGGTAAAATGGCACCGTGCGGGCGGGCGCCGGGTCCGTCAAGGGCATGGGCGCCTCAGAAATAAGCGTGCTGAAGCCTTAGTTTGCGGTATGGCGCAAACATTTGCTTGACCGCAGTCCGGTCTTGCATGTGTGATAGGGGCAACGGGATAATCCCGGTGACGGCTTCCGCAAGATGCGGATGGGTTATTTTGGAGGGGTCAATGAAAGTTCGCGCCAGTTCTATGGGCTTTGCGCTCGCGGCCGCTACGACGCTTGGTCTAACGGGCCTTGCAGCCGCACAATCGGGCGACAAGACGTCGCGGACACTTGAGCAGGTGAAGGCGCGAGGCACCCTGTCTTGCGGCACCAACACCGGCCTTGCGGGCTTTGCTTTGCCTGATGACAAGGGTAACTGGACCGGCATCGACGTAGACGTCTGCCGCGCCATCTCCGCGGCAATCTTCAACGACCCCAACAAAATCAAGTTCGTACCGCTGACCGCCAAGGACCGCTTCACCGCGCTTCAATCGGGCGAGATCGACGTGCTTTCGCGCAACGGCACCTGGACGCAATCGCGTGAGGCCGATCTGGGCCTGCTCTGGACCGGCGTGAATTATTACGACGGGCAGGGCTTCATGGTGCGCAAGAAGCTCAATGTGTCGTCGGCGATGGAGCTTTCGGGGGCCTCCGTCTGCGTGCAGCAGGGCACCACGACCGAGCTGAATCTGGCGGATTATTTCCGCAGCAATAATATGAAGTATGAAGTCGTGGCCTTCGCGACCGCCAACGAGGCGATCAAGGCCTATGATTCGGGCCGTTGCGACGCCTACACCACCGACCAGTCGGGCCTCTACAGCGAGCGCATCAAGCTGACGAACGCGGATGAGCATCTGGTCCTGCCGGAAGTCATCTCCAAAGAGCCGCTCGGGCCGGCTGTTCGCCAGGGCGACGACCAATGGTTCAACCTCGTGAAATGGGCGCATTTCGTGATGCTGAATGCTGAAGAGCTCGGCATTACCAAAGCCAACGTCGATGAGCGTTTGAAGTCCACCGTTCCGGAAGTCCGGCGCTTGCTGGGCGTTGAAGGCGATTATGGCAAGGCGCTCGGGTTGACGCCTGACTGGGGCTTCCGCATCGTCAAGCACGTCGGCAATTATGGCGAGAGCTTCAACCGGAACCTCGGCGAGGGCTCGCGTCTGAAGATCAAGCG
>CAMCMI010000242.1 GCA_945875875.1 Rhizobium sp. Q54 | reverse complement strand
CGATTTTCCAAATTGCCGATTATGGACTGGTCGCCGACTTGTTCAAGGCTCTGCCCGAACTTCATGCGGAACTCTCCCGGAGCAAATAAGATCCGTCGCCATTGGCGCGGCCTCGACGATCGCGGGCATGACGTTTCAGAAAGATCGGTATAATCGACGCAGGGTAGATGGGCGCTGGCCGTAAAGATCTGGATAGCAAAGCGTGGTAAGAGGTCCACCATTTTAAAGGACTTTTCGAGTTTATCGTAAAGCGTACCCTTTTGTTGATGCCCTTCGTTGGCCTCACCCAGCAGATGTTAGCCATTGCCCAGGCCAACGGCCAGGACGGCATGAAGCCACTGGCATCGCCTGCAACGTCTATGACACGATTTCCGGCTTGGAGCGCTGATCAGAGCGCAAACGAACACGCAAAAAGCGGCTCTCCCGGCCGCCCTTTTGCATGACGCCTGTACGGGTTTGCAGTCGCCATCTTTTCTCCAGAGGCAAGGAGGTTGCGATGGTCAAAGGCACATTCCTCGAAAATTTCACAAAGATGCTGTGGCGCAGATCGTCGTAATCGGCTGTCTGGTTGGCCGGGTCTGGAGGCGATCGTTGCGATCGCCTCTTCCCTGTTAACTCATGCCTCCGATGACGGCGCCAAGCCTGAGGCGTCAGCCGTAAGTTTTAAGGACATGACGTGCGATAACCATTTGCATGACTTCGCTAGCACCCTCAGTGATACGGTAGCTTCTTTGCTGGCGCCACATTTTTTCAATAGGCAGGTCAGTCATCAGGCCCATTCCGCCATGAATTTGCATGCAGACATCGGCCGCGCGGAACGCCATTTCATCTGCAAAATATTTGCATACGTAGGCGTCCGTACGGGCGTCCTCCCCGGCGTCGAGTTTGCTCGCAGCCTGAAACACCAACAGGCGTGCGGCCTCCAGCTCAATATAAATATCGGCAAGTTTCCATTGAATGCCTTGCCGTTCAGAAAGAAGCTTGCCAAATGTTTCGCGCTGTTTGGCGTATGAGGTCGCAAGTTCGAGGCAACGCTCTGCAACGCCAAGCGCTCGTGCGCCATGCTTGACGCGCCCCGCGCCTAGCCATTTCTGCGCAAGCTTGAAGCCATCCCCTTCATCGCCCACGCGGTGGCTGACAGGGATACGTACATTGTCCAGCACGATCTCCCACGGAGCATCGCCCATCATCGTCTGGTATCTGGTGCCGAGCTTTACACCAGGGGTGTTCATGTCAACTATGAAGCACGAAATGCCTCCGTGCGAGCCCTTGCTGCGATCTGTGGCGGCCATCAGCTGCATGAAATTAGCTTTGTCGGCGCCGCTGATATAGCGCTTCGTTCCATTGATGACGTAATGGTCTCCCTCGCGTACAGCGGTCGTGCGCATGCCGCCCGGATCGGATCCCGCGTCAGGTTCGGTCTGCGCAAAGCAGCTGCGCTTCTCGCCGCGCAGCACCGGCAGAAGATATTTCTCCTTCATCTCTCCAGTGAGGCTGTAAAGAATGTGACGTACCGTTGGGCCAGTGATTGTTTCACCGCGCGAGGGCAGGCCAATGGTGCGCGCAAGCTCCTGCCAGACAACAGCGCGTCCGACCAGACTTAGTCCGACGCCTCCATATTCCTCAGGCACTTCCAGCATCCAGATGCCAAGTTCTTTTGCTCCGGCAACGAACTTTTTTTTCCATTCGGGCTTCAGTTCATCACAATCTTCAAGGCTTTCTCGCTCATGGGGGATGATCTGCGTGTTAACGAACCGACGCATCTGATCCTTCAGCATCCTAAATTCGTCTGGTAGGGAGAAGTCCATTATGGCTTTCCTTTGGGAGTTTGATTTTGGACATTTTGGTCTCTCCAGACCACCCTTACGTCGACGGCGCAGACGCCGGCAGCTTTTTGAGCGACCATGAGAGGGTTGATTTCTATGCCCGCGATTGCGGCGCGGTGGTTGAGGTAGAACTGCCCCAGGCTGAGGGTTGCCTGAATGAGTGCGTCGCGGTCTGCGTTTGGTCGACCACGGAATCCTGTGAGAAGCTTGTCGAGTTTCAGGCGCGACAGGCGGCGTTCTATTTCTTCAGTTGAAGTTGGCAGGAGAATGACTTCAACGTCATGCATTAATTCCACTAGCACCCCGCCAGCCCCTATCAGCAGCACGGGGCCATAAAGTGGATCTTCATGCACGCCTATGGCTACCTCAACGCCCTGCGCCATTTTTTGGACAAGATAGCCTTCGATCTTTGCGCCTGGAACGGCCGCTTGCGCGGAGGCTGCAATAGCGTGCGCAGCAGCGAGCACGTCGGCTTGCGAACGCAAGTCCAGCGCGACCCCGTTGGCCTCCGTCTTGTGCGAGATATCCGGTGAGCGCACTTTGAGTACAACTGGAAAGCCTATCTCATGAGCTGCTGCGTCTGCCGCTGACCGGGCGTCGGCGGCGACGCGACTGCGCGGACCATACAGCTGAAATTCGGCCAGCTTTGCATCGAGATTTGACGGGTGAAGATCGCTCGGGCCCGCGATCGGCGGAATTGCAGGGGCTTTGCCCGCGCGCTCAGCATGAAACCACAGCGCATTTAGCGCCCGACATGTTTCGGGCAGGCGTTGAAGGAACGTAATTCCAGCTCTCTCCTGAACGTCCAATGCATCGGGTCCAAGTTGGTAGGACATGCGCGAGCAACCCAGCACAGGCTTGTCGGTTGCATCGCGCATGGCGCGTAAACATTCTTGCCCGACCCACATATCGCTGCGCGCAGGCAATTGATTTGCCCAGACTACCATGTCGATATTGGGATCTGCGGCCACGATGGCGCATTGATCGGCAGCGTTTTTGATGGTCGAGGGAATGCCTGAGTCGAGAGGGTTTTTTGGATTTATTCCCTCTTGCATATAGGGCTTCAGCTTTTCGGTTGTTTCTTGCGTGAACGCCCCCAGAGGCGTCTTCTGCGCCTCCACGTAATCATAAAGCAGATCGACCGTGCCGCCCGATGTTGTCACCCATCCAACGCGCGGGCCTTTTGGTTTGCGCCCGTTCTGGAACGCTAGCGTTGTCTCAACGAGATCATCGAGCGTTTGGCAATTGACGATGCCATAGCGATCACACATAGCCAGATATGACTGGTAATCACCAGCTATTGCGCCCGTGTGGGATGCAGCAGCACTTGCTGAGGCGCTCGTGGCTCCCGTCTTTATCGCCAGAATTGTTTTGCCGAAAACCAGCGCCCGGCCCGCGGCCGCCATGAACGCGTCCGGTCGCCGGATGCCTTCAATGAAAAGAACGATCTGCCGGGTCGCTTCATCGTCGACCAGATAGTTCAGGTAATCGGCAAGATCTAGGTCAATTTCATTGCCCGACGAAATACCATAAGAAAAACGCAGGCCCCGTATCCCCCCGGTGCGCATGAAAAACTGCAACGTGCCGCCCGACTGAAACACGCACGCCACGCTTCCTCCAGGCATTGCGCTGACGAGGCGGTTTGGATAAGCGAACAATTTTTCTCGGAAACTAAAGGCTCCCATGCAATTTGGGCCCGCGATCCGCATTCCTGTGCGTGCGATGAAGCTGCGCAAATGCTCGCCACGTTCGATAGAGGCCGGGCTGTCGCCATCTCCCATGCCGCCCGCATAAATGGTGGCCGATTTAACGCCGGATGCATGTGCGTCGGCCAGCACGTCCATAACTGCGGGCGCCGGCACGATAATGATTGCATGCTCCACAGGCCCGGGCGTATCGCGCAAGCTTGGATAAGCTGGCTTGCCGTAGATTTCGGTTTGTTTTGGATTGATGAGATAGAAAGGCCCTTCGAACCCAAGCTCGCTGCTGGACATATAAATGTCGCGCGGCCAGCGTCCGCGCTCGGACGCCCCCACCAGCGCCACCGAACGAGGGCTCAGTACGGATTTCGCCGACCGGAATTCTATCAAGCTTTCGCTCAAGCTA
>CAMCMI010000241.1 GCA_945875875.1 Rhizobium sp. Q54 | reverse complement strand
GCGCTCGCCAGCGGACAATTCGACGGCGCGCCCATTGATCTGGCTGACGGCTACATACATTTCTCAACGGCCGAGCAGGCGCAGGAAACGGCGGCAAAGCATTTTGCCGGGCGCGACGGGCTGCTGCTGATCGCGCTTGAAGAAGCCCTTCTGGGAGAGGCGCTGAAATGGGAGCCCTCGCGCGGCGGGCAATTATTTCCTCATCTCTACCGGCCGTTTCTCACGGACGAAATATTGTGGGCAAGGCCCCTGCCGCTTCGCGCAGACGGCTCGCATGATTTTGAAGGCCTGACGTCATGATGCGTTTTCTTGGCGCGCTGTCGC
Source organism: Rhizobium sp. Q54 (assembly GCA_945875875.1). Lineage (GTDB taxonomy): Bacteria > Pseudomonadota > Alphaproteobacteria > Rhizobiales > Beijerinckiaceae > Terripilifer. Next base: position 3,662 of record CAMCMI010000241.1, on the reverse strand, counting down.
GCCCGTTCCTGTTCGCGATGGACCCGGAGGACGCGCACGCGGCCACCATCAAGGCGCTGCGTTTGACGCCCCTGCCCGCAGCCGCGCCCGCCGACGAGCGGCTCGCCTCAAATGTGTTTGGCCTGCGGTTTCCCAATCCCGTCGGCATGGCGGCTGGCTTTGACAAAGGCGCAGACGTGCCTGGCGCCCTGCTGCGGCTTGGATTCGGCTTTGTGGAAATCGGCACCGTGACGCCGGCGCCCCAACCGGGCAATCCGCGTCCGCGCCTGTTCCGGCTGGTGGAGGACGAGGCGGTCGTCAACCGCTTCGGCTTCAACAGCGAGGGGCACGAGGTGGTGCATGACCGCTTGCGCAAACGTGCTGGCCCAAAGGGCATTATTGGCGTCAACGTCGGCGCCAACAAGGACGCGTTTGATCGCGGCGCCGATTACGTATCGGGCATCGCTGCGTTTGCGGATGTGGCGAGCTATTTCGCGATCAACATTTCCTCGCCCAACACGCCGGGCCTGCGGGATCTGCAACAGGCGGCGGCGCTCGACGATTTGCTGGCGCGCGTGCTCGACGCCCGCGATCGTTCGCACGAACGCTATGGCCGCAAGCCGGTGCTCCTGAAAATCGCGCCCGATCTTGACGAGGCTGAACTTGACGACATCGTGGCCGTATCCCGCGCGCGCGGCATTGACGGCATGATCGTCTCCAACACCACAATCGCACGCTCGCCGCTGTTGATCTCGCCGCAAGCGCGCGAGAGCGGCGGGCTGTCGGGCAAGCCTTTGTTTGCAGCCTCAACCCGCGTTCTGGCGCAAACGTATCAGCGCGTGGAAGGACAATTCCCGCTCGTTGGAGTCGGCGGCGTGCAGGATGCGGAGACCGCGTTCTCGAAGCTTGAGGCGGGCGCCTCGCTGATCCAGCTTTATTCGGCGCTTGTTTATCATGGTCCGAACCTTGTGGCCGAGATCAACAAGGGATTGGCGCAGCAGCTGGAGGCCGAAGGCCTGGCCGATTTGTCGGCGGTGATCGGACGCAAAGCGGGCCAATGGGCGGCATGATTGGCCCGTCCTGAGCCGCCCACATCCGCCCTATTTACGAAAGTTCAACAGCCGCAGCGCGAACCAGATCGGCAGCACGATCACGGCGCCAGCCAATATATAGGCCAGCACTTCGCGAACCGCGTCAAAACCCATCATCCAGATGCGATGGAAGAAGCGCTCGACGGATCGGAAAATATCCGCCGGGTGAATATCAAGCCACATCAGCAAAGCACCGACGATCAACGAAATCACGATCAGCCGCACCATCACCGCCAGCGGCGAGCCGCCGAGAAAGCGCTCCAGTGCAGGCTCTCCGGGCGTCGCCTGAGCGCGCGCGCTCTGGCTGGATTCTTGCCAGCGCGCATCCTCCCAACCCTTCGGACGCGAGTCTTGCGGGCCATTTGCATCAAGTCGTTCAGTCATGACCGCTGCTTTCTGATTTGTTGAACGCGGCTGCTAGAGCCGCTCGCCCGGCGGAGTCTCGTCCCGCATCACGCGCATCATCCGCCGCATGAAGGATTCCATCCAGCCGATAGCGCGGTTGACCTCCTCGTCGGTCGGCAACGCATTGCGGAGCCGTGCGGACGGCGCCTGACCGGTAGCCGCCGCGAGCTTTGCGCGCAAGTCCGAGTTGTCTTTGGCCAGCCGCTCGATCTCAGCGTCGAGCGCCGCGCGTTCGTCGGCTCCCGCCCTGCATTGCACGCCCTGTTTTGAGGCGGTGCAATGGGATACGACGCCGGTGCGCGTATCCAGCCGGACAAAGCCATCCGCCGTGGGCTGCATGGAGAATCGCCCGTCGCGCGGCGGCTCCTGTACGCTCTCTTGCGCATGCAAACGCGCAGCGCCGGTTTGTAAGGCGAGCGCCAGCGTGAAAAAGGCGAGCGCCAGCGTGAAAATCGCGAAAGAGTTTGCAAGCCGCTTCATATCCGCCTCCACAAGGTGCGACACAAACTCAATGCGCCGCAGACACGGCGAAAACACGGCGGAGGTTTAAGTTCCCTTTTAGCCCGGCGCAGACTCGCCGGCGTTTGCGCCCTTCCACTGTCCGGCCTCAATCTTGGAGGCGGCGATCACCGCCTGCGTGCGGCTGTCGACGCCAAGTTTCTGCAAGATCGCCGACACATGCGCCTTTACCGTTGCTTCCGAAACGGTGAGCTCATAGGCGATCTGCTTGTTGAGCAGTCCCTCGGACAGCATCATCAGCACCCGCACCTGCTGGGGCGTGAGGGAGGCGAGACGGCGCACGATATCCACAGTTTCTTTATCGGCGGGCGCCGCAAGATCGACGTCGGGCGGCGTCGAGGTGCGCCCTTCGAGCACGGCGCGAATGCCGGTGCGCATGTCCTCGATGTCAGTGGTTTTCGGGATATATCCCGATGCGCCAAAATCAATGCAGCGCCGAATGACCGTGCGATCCTCATTGCCCGAGACGACAACCACGGGAACGTCGGGATGCTGCGCGCGCAAATACATCAGCCCCGAAAAGCCGCGCACGCCCGGCATGGACAGATCCAGCAAAACAAGATCGGCGTCAGGCGCTTGCGAAAGCGTTGCGCTCAATTGCTCAAGGTCGCCGCATTCCAGAATGCGCGCCCCCTTAACAGCCCCAGCCACGGCCTCACGCAACGCGCCGCGCACCAGCGGATGATCGTCTGCGATCACAATAGTTGTTGATTGGCTCAAAACACGCCCCTCCAACGTCGAAAGGCCGCCTCAGAATATGGGCTCGCCTTTGCTTTTATCGACGCATTGCTATTCTTGTCGTTCCGGGCGGCCTGCGCAAGGCGTCCTGTAGTCAGGGCGTCCTGTAGCGAGGCGTCCTGTGACAATTGCCGACATGCGGCAGGAGAATCCTTTGAGCGCATCGCAAGGGCCAGACTCGCAAAACAGCGCGCCGCTGGAAGGACGAGCAGCGTTCGCCATGGCGGCGTTTGCGCTCGCTATCGGGCTCGTGGCTCTTGTGGACGTCATCGGCGGGCCAGGTCCCGTGGTCGAATTGCTCGTCCCAATCGTGACGTTTGCGGGACTGGCGACCATTGGCCTGATGACGCAAACCATGCGCATGTCGCGCTTCTACGTTGGCCAAAAAGCAATCCCGTCGCAATATTCAGCGCTTGCCGTCGCCGCCCTCGGCGTCGCGCTGCTGCTCCCGTTTCTGCCGCCGCAAGTTGCGCTCTCTTCTGCGCAGGCGGCGCCGATGGCGATCCTGGTCGGCTTTGGCGCCGGATTCGCGCTCGCCGCTGGCGCCAGCGGGCCATTGATGCGCAAAACCGGCGCCTATTCCATTGCAGATCTTATCGCCGGACGATTCGCCAATTCCGGCGTGCGCCAGATAGCGGCCCTTCTGTGCGCGCTCACCGCAGCCCTGGTCGCGCTGGCGGGATTGCAAGGGGCCGCCGACGCGCTGGTCCAAATGATCAGGCTCTCGCGCGAGGCCGCTCTCGCCGTGGCGAGTCTCGTTATCCTTTCCATGGTCGTTCCCGGCGGTGTGGGCGGGCTCACCTGGAGCGCGGCGGCCGCCGCCGTGGTGCTGCTCGCCGGGCTGTTTGCGCCGCTTGCGTCCGCGCTAGGCGGGGATGCGCCTGCGCCTTTGCCGTGGCTGAACGACGCACTTTTTAACGCCGCTGCAAG
>CAMCMI010000240.1 GCA_945875875.1 Rhizobium sp. Q54 | reverse complement strand
CTCGTCGCGATCCATCGGCTGGAGCGAGAAGAAGCCCGGCAGAAACAGCACAAGGCACACCAGCGCCAACAGCGTACAAGCACGCCGGTGACTGGCTGCATACCAGTCGGCCTTGTTATGAAGCTGGAAGACGCCGGATTTCATTCTCGACCGCCAAAGCAGAAGGGGCCGGCGAGCAAAGCGCCAGCGGAATGGCGCGACTTGTAGGGGCGCAAACGGCTCACGGCAAGCCAAGGCTTTGGACCGCGGCCTTACTCGCGGGCATCTTCGCGCTGAAGCGCCCGCTTTGGACCACGGGCTGGCAGCCCGCGGTCCAGATCGCCAGCTACGTCTACTTTGACGCGGGCTTGAGGATAGCCCTCAATTTAGCGACCACTTCCGGCGGGGTTGAATCCAGATCAACCAGCAGTTTCTGCATGTCCTCGCCCGATGTCGGCGACGGGGGCTCGCCCATCACCTTTTCAAACTCGGCCACGAGCGCCGGGTCTTTCAAAGCGCCCATGAACGCGCCGCGCACGTCTCTGGCGCGATCAGCCGGCACGCCTGGAGGCGCCAGATAGGGCCGCGTGATGTTTTGCGGGGCCACCAGCACGCGCATCAGCTGCTTGCCGGCCTGATCGGGGATCAGGTCCAGAACCAGCGGAACGTCCATGGCGTCGGGATGCTTCTCAAGCCCGAGCTGCACCAGGAAATTCAGCTTCTTGTCGCGAATCCAGTCCGGCTTGGAGGAGCGCAGGCTCGACCAGCCCCAGCCGCAGCGCCCATCCGTTTCGCCGCGCTCGATGGCCATGATGGTTTCCTGCGTGCCGACATAGCCCGAGATCAGCTTGAACCTTGTGCCGAGCGTGGCGTTGAGCGCAAGCGGGAAAATATCGGTCGACGACGCCGCTCCGGTGCCCGCCACTGTGGTCTCGGTTTTCTTCACGTCCTCGATAGTTTTGATCGGCGACGTGTGCCAGGTGGTGCAGAAACTCACGTCCTTTTCCAGCGCGCCAATCGCGGTGAAGTCGCTCATTTTATATTTGACTTCACGGCTCGAAATCAGCGGTTCAACAAGCGGACCCGTCGCAAAGGCGCCGATAAAAGATCCGTCTTTTGGCGCTATTTGAAAGAGATGCTCGACAAGGCGAACGCCGCCGGCGCCAGGCATCAATTGCACCTGCACGTTTGGCTCGCCCGGTAGATATTTGCCCATGTAGCGCGACATCATGCGCGCGCCTATGTCGATGCCGCCTCCTGCCGTCCCGCCAACTGCGATGATAAACGGCTTGCCTTTATAATAGCCCTCGCTCTGGGCGTTTGCTGCGACGGCGCTGAAGCATACGCTTGTCAACAAAAGGCTGCGCAGAAGTGTGGAGCGTGTCATGTCGTCCTCCCTGTCTTTATAGATTACGGATAACCGGGGAACGTCCCGAACGAGCCAAAGCCCCATGCGCTGCGCCATGTATCCTTCGGCCAGACCTTTGGCCGCAGCGGCATTTCCTCATGCCATGGACGCGGGTCCCAATAGCCGAGCGATTCATCGCTCATCTTGTCCATCTCGCAATACGTCTCGATGCGAAGCTCATCGGAATTGCGATGATAGGCGGCGATGTTGTGCCCCACGACATGACGCAACGGACCCCAGACGAGCTGGACTTTATTTCTGGCAAGCACTTCGCAGGTACGATGGATCTCCGCCCAGTCCTTCACCTCGAAGGCAACGTGATGCAGGCGCGCAGTCTCGTAGCGCACGAAGTTCACCGTGTGATGATCGGTCCCGCAACGCATGAACACGAAATGATCGCCCATCCAGTCTGACTCGCGAAAGCCCAGAATGTCGCGATAGAAAGCCGCGCATTTCTGCACGTCCTGCACGCGCGAGGCGACGTGCCCGATCTTCAGCGGATTGACGCCGCCCTCGGACAAATCAATCTTCTGGAACTCATATTCTGCGAACACTTCCACCAGCGTGCCCTTGGGATCGTGGAACACGATGGCGTCACGAACGCCGGGAGAAATGTCGGAGCGACGATCAGCCTTCACGCCCGCCTCGACAAGCTTGCGCGCAAGCTCGCCAAGATCGGAGCCGGGCGCAACCTGAAACGCAATGCGCTCCAGATCAGCCCGATCGCTCTCTTCAAGGCACACGGATTCAAGACCGAGCTTTGTGGCGAGAAAGGCGCGCTTGCCCTCTCGCCCAACGATTTGCAGCCCCATCACATGGGTCCAGTAATCAAGCTGCTTTTGCAGGTCGGGCGTTGAAAACGTCGCATGGGCGAGGCGTTTGACTTCAATCATAGATCGTCGCTCCTGATTTTATGCGCGCTGTTCGTTACCGCCCGTTACTTGCCGCCTGTCGCCGCTTTTTGATGCGTCAGATCCATGTACTTGGCGGCGGAAGTCTTCGGTGCCTTGTCTTGTCCATAGATGCTGCGCAATTCGAGCACGACATCGACGCCCTTCTCGTTCACCGCAGCTTTCGGGTTCAGGCCACCCGGCCCGGTCAGGCGCGTGTGCATGTCCTCGGCGCCCTCTTTGGTGAGGTTCTTGATGCGCTTTTGCAGCACATCCATTGCCCCGGCCTTGTCTGTGAACACAAAGTCATGAGCTGCGATCATGGCGCGTGCGAAGGCTCGCACTTCCTTCTCGTTGGTCTTGATATAGCTCTTGCGCGTGGCATAAACGCTGCCCTGATAGGCGCCGATTTCAACGGCTGCGTCGGCCAGAATGTTGAAGCCTTCACGCTTGAGCTGCATGTCCTCGGGCGACGAGATGATCGCCATGCCAGCCTTGCCCTCTTGCAGCGCCTTGACGCGCGCGCCGGTGCCGCCAACCGAGACCAGCGTAAAATCCCTGTCCTTCAGTATCCCTTTGTTTTTCAGGATCTGGTAGAGAACAGTCGCATATCCTGACGAGGGCGAATCCACCGCCAGAATGCCGCCCTTGATGTCAGCAAACATCTTGATGTTGGGACCGCTGACCACGCTGTTCAGGCCCGAATGCACGCCGCCAATGGCCACGAGATCGAAATTATCATATTGCGCGCTACCCTGCCCTTCGGTGTGGGCGACGATGTTGTCGAAGGCGGTTGTGGCGAACTGATATTTGTTCGCCATCAAATCGCGGATCTGCTCTTTCGATCCGTGCGTGCGGTCGAGCGTGACCTTCAGGCCCTCCTTCTCGAAGAACCCGCGATCAATCGCCGACCAGACCGGCAGATTGGTGCCGCCGCCAAAGCCGATCATGTTGATCGCCGTTTGCGCCTGCGCACCAGATAATCCTGCGAAAACAAACGCAGCAGCAAGCATAGTCTTTTTCATGACGTTCTCTCCCTTTTTAAAGCGTCTGTGCACTTATTTCTTGGCGATGCTTGTGGTGTCGCTGACGACCACGGCCTTGTCGATGACAGCCTGCGGATACGCATAGAGCTTGTCGATCAAGTTATGGATTTCTTCGCCCGTCATCGGCAGCGTGAGATCAAGAACGCGCCTCTTGGCTTCAGCCTGAAGCTCAGGATCTTTCATCGCCGCATTAAACGCAGTGCGCATGATTTTGACGACGTTGGCGGGCGTCTTTGGCGGCAGCATGTAAGGGCGGCCCATGCTCTGGCGTGCGAAGATCAGGCTGAGGATTTGCAGTTCCTCATCGTTGCGCGCCAGATCCTGCACGTTGGGAACGTCCGGAAACAGAGGATGCTTGATGAGCGAAAGCTGCGCCAGCGGAAACACTTCCCGGTCGCGAATCCAGTTTGGCTTGTTGGTGACCATGCTGGAATAATGATAGCTGCTGGTGCCCTGCACCTCACCGCGCTCCATCGCCAATGCAATATCGCCAGTGCTGCGATAACCGGAAATGATTTTGTATTTGGCGCCCACAACACGGCTGAGTACGAGCGGGAACACGACGTTGCCAGACGTGGGACCGCTGCCGCCCACCACGAACTCGCGCTCCTGCACGTCCTTGAAGGTGCGGAATGGCGCATCCTTCCACGCCAGCACGAGGCCGATCTCGCTGTTCATGCTGCCGACCCAATTGTAATTACGCGGATCGACGCGCACGCC
>CAMCMI010000239.1 GCA_945875875.1 Rhizobium sp. Q54 | reverse complement strand
ATGATGGTTGTGAAATCGCGCACCGAGCCATGATCGCGCAGGTTCGAGAACAGCACGTTCACGTCAACGTTTGAGCGCCCCAGCCAGCGATCAAGCGGCTGGCCGCGTGCTTGCGACAGCGAGGAAAGCTCGGCGATCTCAAGGAAAGAGGTGTTTGCGTCCAGAACCTTGCGATCCTGATCGACCACCAGAAAGGCGTCCGGCAAACTCTCGATCACGCGCAGAACCTGCGTTTTCACAGCCGGAATCCGTGTCGCGGCGCTATCGAGCACAGGCGTCAGGCGGATGAGAATTTGCGCGCCGTCGTCATGGCGGAAGAAGGAGGCGGACATCCAGCATTCACGCTGACTTGCAAGACGGCCCCGCACGGCTTCGATGCGCCCGATGGTGCGGATGCTTTCAAGCTGCCCCTCCATCGCAACGCGCGCCGAGACGTCAAAAATGTCGCTCAAGGGGCGCCCGACCAGCTTGCCGGAGGTGGTCTCGATCAGCGCGGCGGCGGCCGGGTTGGCGTCCACTGTTCTGAGTGAGTGCGCATCAACAATGATGACCGCTTCTTCAGACATCTGGAACAGAATGCGGTAGCGGGTTTCGGCGCTGCGCAGACGCAGGAATTCATGTTCCGTCGTGCGCTGCGCCTCCATCAGCCGCTGCTGGAGCTGGCTGATCATGCGCAGATCGCGGCCAAGCGCGAGCACGCGTCCGCTTTTGCCGATTTGGAACGCAGAATAGCGGATCGGTAAATCCAGCCCGCTGCTCAGGCGATGATTGATCTCACGCGAGCGCGCGATCGAGTTATTCTGCGCCTCGCGCAGCATTTCCTCGACCTTGGGGCGGCTTTCGACCGTGACCGTCTCGATCCATTTCTGGCCGAGCCATTCGCGGTCCTTCGTGAAGCTTTCGCCGCCAACCGCAAAATCGCGGATGACGCCTTTATCGTCGAGAACGAGGGTAATGTCGGAGGCCGCGACCAGCAAACGCGCGGCGCTGTTTGCATCCATTGCGCCGATAGATTTTTCGGGCGCGTAAAAATGGGTCAAGAGATTTCCCCCGCAACGAAGCAGGAGTGCGTGACGCAAAGGAAACGGCCCGGATGAATCATATGGCCTTCTCGTTAGCTTTCAGCCCAGTCGAATCTTGAAGGGCGACCACAAGCTTTTCTGCTTGCGCCACGGCGTCCCTGCCGTCCAGAGCCAGAGCGTCGGCTCCAACCTTGGCGACGAGATCCGGGCGTTCGGCGAAAACGCAACCTCCAACCATGATCGCAATTTTCGGGTTTAGCAAGACGCGCCGAATATTAGCGATCAATGATTCAATGTCTGGAAGCAATGCCTCCTGACTTAAAGAAAGTCCAGCGATTTCGAAAGTTTCGCGTTTGACCCTGCGTTCGATGTCGGCACCCGTTGCTGCTGGCAAAGAACACACGTCCCAGCCTGCGCGATGCAGGAACTCATCGACGATCAACAGTCCAAAATTGTGCTGGTCGCCCGGAGATGTCGCCAGCAGGATTCGGTGTGGAGGCTTCACAGGACTGGTCGATTGTCCATGCTGGCCCGCGATCTTGCGCAAGGCCTGCTGCAAGCGGCACAGGCTGATGGTGACGGTTGCGAAATCGCTTTCGTCGCGCTCCCACATCCGCCCAAGCAGGCGCGCGGTGGGCGCAAGCAGGTTCAGCATTACGCTGTCCGTGTCTACGCCTCTGGCGCAAATGGAGGACACGAAAGCGTCAATCTCGTCGATCTGCCGGGAGCGTACGATTTCGCAAAACGCTTCCACGTCTTCAGCCGAGATGGTTTCCCGTTTGGCGACGGAATTTGGGGCTGCGTTAAAGACCCGCGCTTTGTTGACGAGGAGCAGCCTCGGAATGATTTCAGCTTCGACGATGCCCGCCAGCGTAGTGTTGGCTGGATCCGGGGGCATAGCAAAGGTCATATCCCGCATTTCACCGAGAAATGAATTGCTGAGGCCGCCTTCGCCTGAATCGTCGGAGTAAATACCCTGCGCGTTCTTATCGAGATGCGCCATAAGCCATCCCCCCCAATGTCCGGTTCCTTTTGGTCCGAACTCGACGCCCACCGCCCCGGGATCAAGCTGCAAGGCGACCGCCGCCTGTCTGCTTCCCGTAAACGACGAGCATCGGCTGATCTAAGCACCTGAGCGCTAGCCGTGCAATACGTCTAAACTTGTAGTGTAAGGCTGTCTAGACGTCAAATTAAATTGACAGTCATATAGTCGTGAACTAGCCTCTCGATATTGCCATACAGGGGGGAACATGGCCGAGTTGGCGCGCACGTCCCGGACCGGACTTTACACAGCAGAAGAGCGCACCCGCCGCGACGGATCGGTCTGGACCCTTGTGCAAGGTGTTCTGGCGCCGCTGCAATTTCTCGTTTTTCTGGTCAGCCTCGCCCTCGTGCTGCGCTTCCTCTTCAATGGCGAAGGCTTTTACGCCGCCAGCATCTCCATCATTATCAAGACCTTGACGCTCTACCTCATCATGATCACAGGCGCGATCTGGGAGCGCGAGGTGTTTGGCCGCTATCTGTTCGCCCCCGCCTTCTTCTGGGAGGACGTGGTGAGCATGCTCGTGCTGGCGCTCCACACAGCCTATCTGGTCGCGCTGTTCACGGGCGCATTGACCGAGCGTCAACAAATGCTGCTGGCGCTTGCAGCTTACGCTTCGTATGTAATCAACGCCGGACAGTTTGTACTCAAGCTTCGCAGCGCCCGGCTTGACGCTGCGCTTACGCTGGCGGAGGGCGCCAGATGAACGCTGGTCTGGCTGTATCGTCCTGCGCCTCGCCGCCCGAGCTGAAAATCGTCCAGGAGCGCGGACAGCGCGAAGTTTTCTGCGGCCTCACCGGAATCGTCTGGCTGCATCGCAAAATACAGGATGCGTTCTTCCTGGTGGTCGGCTCACGCACCTGCGCCCATCTGATCCAGTCGGCTGCGGGCGTGATGATTTTCGCCGAGCCGCGATTCGCCACCGCCATCATCGACGAGCGCGATCTGGCCGGGCTCGCTGACATGAACGAGGAGCTCGACCGCGTCGTCACGCGCCTCATCGAGCGCCGTCCCGACATCAAGCTCCTGTTCCTCGTCGGCTCGTGCCCGTCGGAAGTCATCAAGCTTGATCTTTCACGCGCCGCCCAGCGACTTTCGCAGGTGATGCTGCCGCGCGTGCGCGTGTTGTCCTATTCGGGCAGCGGCATCGAGACCACGTTTACGCAGGGCGAAGACGCCTGCCTTGCGGCGCTTGTTCCGCAATCGCCGCGCGCTGGCGCAGATCAACCAGCCTCGTTGCTGGTTGTGGGCGCGCTGGCGGATGCGGTGGAGGATCAGTTTCGTCGCCTGTTCGCGCAAATGGGCATTGAGCGCGTCGACTTTCTGCCCGCGCGGCATGCCGCCGACATGCCCGCCATCGGCCCCAATACGCGTTTTCTATTGGCCCAGCCGTTTCTGGCAGACACCGCGCGCGCGCTCGAAGCGCTTGGCGCGCAGCATCTTCCCGCGCTCTTCCCGCTTGGCGCGGAGGGGACGACCGGATGGCTGAAAGCCGCTGCCGATGCGTTTGGAATCACCAGCGAGCGCTTTGAAGCAGCCGTTGCGATCCCGCGCGCCCGCGCAGAGAAAAGCTTGGAGCGCAGGCGCGAACAGCTTTCCGGCAAGTCAATTTTCTTTTTTCCGGATTCGCAACTGGAAGCGCCGATGGCGCGCTTTCTGTCACGCGAACTGGGCATGACAATATTGGAAATCGGCGTGCCCTATCTGCATCGTCGTCATTTGGCGGATGAGCTTGCCGCTCTGCCGCAGGACGTTTTGATCGTCGAGGGGCAGGACGTCGATCTGCAGCTTGATCGCTGCCGGAAGGCGGCCCCGGATCTCACCGTTTGCGGCCTTGGCCTCGCCAATCCGCTTGAGGCTGAAGGCTTCACGACCAAATGGTCGATCGAACTCGTGTTCACGCCCGTGCAGGGCTATGAGCAGGCGTCCGATCTCGCCGAGCTTTTTGCGCGCCCGCTTGTGCGCCGCCAATTGCTGGAGGTCTGAGATGCAGCTCACCCTCTGGACTTATGAAGGCCCGCCCCACATTGGCGCCATGCGCATCTGCGCCGCCATGAAGAGCGTGCATTATGTTTTGCATGCGCCGCAGGGCGATACCTACGCCGAT
>CAMCMI010000238.1 GCA_945875875.1 Rhizobium sp. Q54 | reverse complement strand
CGCCTTTTGATGGCGGCGAAAAAGTATACCGGTCCTGTTAGTCCGTCTTGATGCCAATGAATGGCATGGGAGGCTGGAAGGATGTTCACAGTAGAACTCTATGCCGCAATCATCGCCGAGTTATCAACCGCTTGCACCAGAGGTCCGACAGTGGTCGGCTGCGCAAACCAAAGCAGCTTCACCGGCCAACCCAGCGTTAGCTGGAAACCAAATCGTCAACTAACATAACGATCCGATCACCTCACCTCATAGGGGCTGGCGCTTCGGCACGGCCTTGTCGAAAATCACAAATCCGGGCAAACTTGTCATTGAGCCAGCGTTCACCTGGGGACTATCGGATAAAGAGTTGAGGAGGTGGCCGATGGAATTTCGGGGGCTGATGAGTGCGTCTGCTCTGGCCATTCTGATGGGCGCCATTACGCCAGCGTGCGCGGATCAGAGCGTTGTGGCGTTCTACAAAGGCCGCACCATCGATCTTATCGTCGGTTACGGAACAGGCGGAGGCTACGACACCTATGCGCGCGCGCTCGCGCCCTTCCTGGCCAAGAACGTGCCCGGCGCGCCGCAGATCGTCATTCGCAATATGCCCGGTGCCAGCAGCCTGACGGCGCTTCGGCATGTGGCGACTGCGGCGGCGCGCGATGGCAGCGTCATCGGTGCCTTCAACCCGACGCTCATCGCCATGTCGGCACTTGAACCCGGCAAGGTGAAGCTGGATTTCACCTCGCTCACCTGGATCGGCAACATGTCGTCAGACACCAAGGTCTGCATGTTTCGTACCGGCGTAGGGCTGGCGCGGCTTGAAGACTTAAAAACAAAAAAGGCGTCCATTGGCGCGACAGGGCAGGGCAGCGGCACTATCTATGGCGTGATCCTAAAACACATTTTCGGCGACAACGTGCAGGTGGTGACAGGCTATCCTTCGACCAACGACATTGCCCTGGCCATGGAGCGCGGCGAGGTGGACGGTATGTGCACTGGCTGGGGCGTTGTCGAGGTGACTAAGCCGGACTGGATCACACGCAGTTTCGTGAATGTGCTGACGCAGTTCGCAGGCCAGCGCGACAAGCGGATTGCTTCCGTCCCGCTCATCCACGAGGCGGCCTTGCCGGTGGGCATGTCCGAGGCGGTTACATTTCTGACCCTCTCCGACACGGCGACGCGGCCGTTCGTCGGTCCGCCTGGCGTTCCGGCGGACCGAGCCGCCGCGTTGCGGCGCGCTTTCGATACAGCCATGGCCGACTCCGAGTTCCTAGCCTTCGCCAAAAAGACCAACCTGGACATTGATCCGACCACGGGCGAGGACCTCGCAAAGATTGTTCGGGGCATCTTCGCCACGTCGCCAGAGGCTCTCGAATTTGCCCGCAAGCTCTACAATTAATCCGTCTACTCTCAAGCAATCCGACGCAAGGCGTTAGTTCAGAGCAGGCAAAAAATCGCAAACAAGCAAAAATCGTATTTAAAAGTATGTCTAGTTCCAAAATCAGCTCAGTTCCGTGACCTTGTTGAAGTCCTAGGATCTAATACTGCTCCTGATGTTAGCCAGCTCCAGGAGTGGTCAGGTCGTTGTATTAGTTTATGATTGAGGAAGCTTATTGGTGTCACGCAGAGGGCCAGCATAACGCCTCTAGCTTAGGGGGTTATATCGTAGTGAGGAATGGGCGACCGCCCTTCCCTTTAGATGGCCCATGCGTGTGAAAGCCGGGTCAACGACCCCTCGCAGTAGCGGCCTATTTGTTTGATAGAAAATAATAAAAATTGCTCAGCCACAGGGAGAAACTGTGTAAAGGCTGACTCATTGAGGCTCTCCCCCGAACTTAGGGGTCCGTGGTCCGAGGACCGCGATCCGCACTACCTAGGAAAAGGCCCAAGGGACCCGTGGCAGGTCACTTGTCACCGGTCGCAGTTACGCGCTGCCCGCGTCTTGGTTGGCCTTACACAGCGCACGCTTGGCGCCGCGTTAGGCGTTGATGAGCGGGCTGTACGTTTCTGGGAGCGCAAACATGATAGGCGGCCGACCAGCGCGCCTAATGACGCCCGAATAGAGCAGGCTCTGTTGGTCCATGGGGTCATATTGTTCGCGGAGCCGACGCCGGGGGCGAGGTTATGTGAAAAAAGTTCAGGTTAGCGGCGATGGTCGGCTGATGTCGGGAACCGGCAATTTCCGAACACTCCGCGCGCACGCGCGCGACCGGTTTTCGGCGAAGAGACGGTGGTTGAGAAACTCGGGATTGCTCGATTGGGGCGGAGGGCCACCCTTGCAACGCTGAGGACAGCCCCCCGTAAGCGCGTGTGGAATGAATTGTTGGTAGCTATGTGGTAGCTAGCACAATAATAGCCCCGGGAGAAAACATCCTAAGTCATTGAAAGTATTGGCGCACCCGAGAGGATTCGAACCTCTGGCCTTTGCCTTCGGAGGGCATTTACGGCGGGCGTGCCCACCGCACCTGTTCGTTTAAGCCATTCCGTTCAAAGGTCAAGCTGGGCTTTAGAGGCGGGTTGACGCAGGTCAAATACCAGCGCAATCTCTACATATCAGGCGCGCAGCTCCGTGATATCCCCGCCGGGAAGTCCGGGGTTGCGTTGAAGTCTGGGGAGGAAACAAAATCGGACAAAGTCCGCGACTTATCAGGCCCCGTCGTTCTCTGACGGGGCTTTTTTATGCTTCGGACCGCGGGTTTCCAACCCGCATGGGGCGCCGGTAGTACAAAGCGCGTGTGCTGATCTTGGGCCCAGAACGCTGCGGCCAGAAAGATGCAGTCTGGATGCCTGCGGTTTAAAGATCGCTTGTCTCGCTGCCTTCTCTCCGCAATGATTGGCCTCACAAGAAACGAAACAGGGGATGGATATGCTGCCGGACGACATTGATTCCGAATCGCGTTGCCGCTTGCCTTTGCCTCGCCGTGAGGATCTCGACGATGCCGGAAAGCTTGTGTTCGACCGCAGCGCCGATCCCACTGGCGGCACGATTCGGGGCCTCAAGGGGCCAGCGGGGATCCAGTTGCATTCGCCAATTCTCTGCAAGGCCAACCGGCCCGTCGGGCGCTATCTGCGCTTTGAGGCGGGCTTCAGCGAGCGTGAGCGCGAGGTCGCCATTCTCATCACTGCGCGCGAATGCGACAGCCGGTTTGAATGGGCCGCGCATGAGCCGGTGGCGTTGCAGGTCGGCGTGCCGCAGGCCACGATCGACGCCATCAAGCATCGCCTTCCGCTGGAGGGGATCGACGCTGAAGATGCGCTGATTGTGCAATTGGGACGCGAGACGTTTGGCGCCCGCAAGCTGTCGTCGCAGACCTATGCAAAGGCGCTGGCCCGCTTCGGCGTGCGCAGGCTTGTCGATCTGGCGGCGCTGATGGGCAATTACGCCTCCACGGCGGCGGTGCTCACGGTGTTCGACATGCAATTGGATGAGGGGACGACGGCGCTTCTGCCGGTGGATTGACGTCGGCGCTTCAGGCGACGCCGCAAAGGGCGCTCGCCTTTTGCCCGCCCGCCTGCCACAAGCACATCGTGAGCCCGAGTTGGTTGAGGCGCGATGACCAAACTGTTTGTCATGATTTTGGGCGCAGCGGCTGTGGGCCTTTTCGCGCGCATTATGCTGACGCGTATGGGCCTTCTGAAGCCGCGCAAGGATGCCGCGCGCGATACGGCCATGGCGCGGCTGAAGCGCGAGCTTGATCTCTTGTTATGGATTCCCCCGATACTGCTCGGACTCGGAGCGATTTATATCGCGGCCAGTTTGATCTACGCGAATTTCATCCGTTAGCCGTCGAAGGGCGCAATCTTGAAGCTGGACGCAGAACCAAGTCCTTATGCGCTAGGCCCCTCCCGCAGGGGCGCAGGCCACCGCGCCGCTACGCGCCGGGTGAAGGAATGGGTGCGCGCACGCTTCAAGCTCGGCGAGGACGACGTGGTGAGCGCCGCGGAAATCGAATGCGCGCTGCCCGGCTGCCCGCCGCTGGAAACGGTGATCGCCTTCTGGATGGCTGACGAAAAGCGCCGCCATTACAAGATTTTCAAACCGATCGTGGACGTTGTCGAGGACGATCTGCCCCCCTCGTGGATGCGCGATGCGCTGATTATCGAGGAAGGGTTTGAGTGTTCGTGCTGCTGACGTTTGGAGCCTCTTTGGACCGCGGGCTTCCAGCCCGCATGGGGAGCCGGACAGGTTGAGCGCTTGCGAAGCCAACATGCAAGC
>CAMCMI010000237.1 GCA_945875875.1 Rhizobium sp. Q54 | reverse complement strand
GCTTCTCTTGGGCGCGACATGGCTTGCATTTTTCCTGTGGTCGCTGCGCGCTGGTCAATATGAAGACATGGAAGGCCCCGCGTGGCGCATCCTGTCTGATGAGGACATTCAGAAATGAGTTCGGCGGAGCGTGTGTTTGCGCGTGCTGGCAGGCTGTCTTGCTTTTGTCCCGCCGGCGCGCCGGTCGCGGGGGAATGGCGTGGATTGCTTTCTCTTGCAGGCGGTTTTGCGGTGTCCGTGTTGTCGCAATCTCTCGTGCTTGGGTTGGCTCCGCTCGCGGGATTGCTGCTTGCGCCAACGCCTTCTTTTGCCGTCGCGCCGTTGATCGCGATGCTGCTTGGGGCTGCTGGTGCGACCTTTCCAGCCTCGTTTCTGCTTGATGCTTTTGGTCGGCGCGTGTCCTTCGCGCTTGGCGCCTCGCATGGTATCGCTGGCGCTTTGTTGATGGCGTGGTCTCTGTCGGCTAATGCATTTCTGCCTTTGTTGCTGGGCTCTTTCTGGATGGGTGTGGCGCAGGGGTTCAGCCTGTTCTATCGCCATGAAGCGGCGTTAGGCGTGACTGCGGCGCAGCGTTTTCTGGCCATCAGCTTTGTATTTGGCGCAGGCTCTCTTGCGGGTTTTGGAGGGCCTGCAATCGCCGATTATGCCGCAAGTTTTTCAGCCTCGCTTTACGTCGGCGCGGCTTTGGCGGCGGGCGCGGCGCAATTTGTTGCGTTGTGTCTGGCTGCATTCTCATCCCGTCGATTGCCGGTGGCGACGCCGCTTCAGGCTCTGCCTGCGAGTGATTTACCCGCGATGTTTGCGCCGACGTTTATCGCCGCGCTGGCGTGGTTCGCCATGAGCCTGCTGATGCTGGCGGCGCCGTTCGCCATGATCGGTTGCGGTATCGGCGCTGCTGGAGTCATGGGCGCAATTGCGTGGCATGTCGTAGCGATGTATGCGCCGTCCTTGCTGCTTGGGTCGCTTGCCGGGCGCGTGAGCGCGCGGAAGATAGCGGGCGCCGGATTGTCGCTGATCGTGGTCGCGCTTTTGATATTCATGGCAGCTGGCGAAAAGGTGGGCTTCACGGCGGCGCTTGTGCTGGTGGCGATTGGTTGGTCGCTCGCCACAAGCGGTGCCACGATCTGGCTGCATCAAGAGGCCGCGCCTGACAGGACCATGCTTGGCCTACACGATTGTACGCTGTTTGTGGCCGCGATCGCAGGCGCTTTTGCAGCCTATCCCTTCGCAGGCGGATAGCTCGCGCGCGCCGCATGCCCTATATGCAGGGCATGTTTGCAAACAGGGAAGCCGCTATGGATTCGCCACAAGAAAAAATCGCGCAGCTTGAAGCGCGCGTGGAGGCGCTGAACGCCACGTTAGCCAACGTGCTTTCTACGTTGGTGTTGCACGGGCTGTTGACGAAGGCGACCGTGGACAAGCTGCTCGCTGATGTGGCCGCTCTCTCCCCGCAAGCTGGCGGGCAGCAGGTGGATGCGCTGAAATCTGCGTACCCGCTCGCCATGCGCGAGGCCATGGGGCCGCCGCCGGACGAAGACGATCACACGCATTGAGGGTTGCCGGGCAGGCGGACCTTCGGTCCGCTTGCGGGCTGGAAGCCCGCGGTCCATCTTCGCATTGAAAGATCAGATGAGCACTCTCAATAGCATGCGCTTCAGCGTTGCGCCGATGATGGACTGGTCGGATCGGCATTGCCGAGCCCTCCATCGTCATTTTTCCGCGCGCGCGCTGCTTTACACTGAGATGGTGACGACCGGCGCGATCCTGTTTGGGCCTCGTGAGCGTCTGCTTGGCTTCAATTCAATTGAGCATCCGGTCGCGTTGCAATTGGGCGGCAGCGAGCCAAAAGCGCTGGCGCAATGCGCAGGCATTGGCGCTGATTACGGCTATGACGAGATCAACCTCAATTGCGGCTGTCCCTCGGACCGCGTGCAGAACGGGGCGTTTGGCGCCTGCCTTATGCGCTCGCCGCAGCTCGTGGGCGAGTGCGTGGCGGCGATGAAGGCTGTCGTGAGCGTGCCGGTGACGGTGAAGTGCCGGATCGGCGTGGACGATCAGGAGCCGCGCGAGGCGCTTTGGGCGATGGCGCAGGCCTGCGTGGACGCCGGCGTCGATGCTTTGATCGTCCATGCGCGCAAGGCGTGGCTGCAAGGGCTGAGCCCCAAGGAAAACCGCGACGTGCCGCCGCTCGATTATCCGCTGGTGCATCAGCTCAAGCGCGATTTTTCCGATCTTCCGATCAGCATCAACGGCGGCTTTACGGACATGGCCGCAATCGCCGGTCAATTGAGCGCTCTTGACGGCGTGATGGTCGGGCGCGCCGCCTATCACGATCCCGCGCTGCTGCTTGGCGTCGATCCGGCTTTGTTTGGTCATGAGGCGCCCGCCGCCGATCAGTTTGCGGTCGTTGAAGCCTATGAAGCCTATATCGCGGCGCGTCTGGCCGAGGGCGTGCGTCTGGCCGATATTACGCGCCACATGCTGGGCATGTTCAACGGTATGCCCGGCGCGCGCCTGTGGCGCCGGCATCTGGCGACCGAGGCCGTCAAGCGCGGGGCAGGCATAGAGGTGCTGCATGACGCGCTGGCGCTCATTCGCAACGCGGTCAATGATGCGGACGCGCGCCGCAGCGCCAAAGACGAAGCGATGCAACTTGCGGGCGCGGGCCTGACCGGCTAGAACGCGCAGGCAAGCGATTTGACGCGCGGCGCCTTCGCAAAACAAGGCCCGTGATTTCAGTCCCTTGGGCGGTTAGCTCAGTTGGTAGAGCGCCTGCTTTACACGCAGGATGTCGGCGGTTCGAGACCGTCACCGCCCACCATTCCCCCAGCCTCACCCCGTAATTCGCTCCCAGA
Organism: Rhizobium sp. Q54; assembly: GCA_945875875.1. Taxonomy (GTDB): domain Bacteria; phylum Pseudomonadota; class Alphaproteobacteria; order Rhizobiales; family Beijerinckiaceae; genus Terripilifer. Next base: position 1,351 of record CAMCMI010000237.1, on the reverse strand, counting down.
CCTCCCAGATCGTTATGCGCGGGGCGGGGCCGAACATTTCCTGCAGCACGATCAGCAGCACCAGCAAAACCATGAAGACGATGTACCCACGCTTGTTCATGCTGTCCTCGCTGCCTCAGGCGGTGTCTGACGTCGCCTCCGTCTCCGGGCCGTCTTTCACCGATCCGCCAGCATAGAGGCCGGTGATGAGTTCGCGAACGTCCACCTTGCCGTCGGCGTCGAGGTCCCACCAGGCCATGATTTCAGCGGCAGTCGGCGCGTCAGGTTCGGCCGGATTGGCGTCTATCGCGGCCTGAATGTCGCTCACGTCGAACCAGCCTTTGCCGCCGACATCGTAATCGGCGACGATTTTGCGTGCCTTTTGGATCATGTCGATGCCTGCGCGCAATTCCTCGCCGGTGATGGCGCCGTCGCCGTCGTCGTCCCAGTCGGCGAAATAGGCGCCCGCATCCTCGGCTGCAATGCCAAAATCGCCGATCAGGCTGGCAAATTCGCTCTGGTTGATCGCGGCTGATCCGTCCACGTCATAGCGGGCGAGAAGGGCGGCGGCGAGCGTCTGCGCGTCCATGTCGTCAAGCCCGGCGGGCGGCGCCATCTGCAAGCGCAAGCCCTCGATCAGCTCGCGCCGCGAGAGTAGGGCGTCGGCGTTTTTATCCCAACCGGCGAGCGTTTCGGCGGGCACGCCCAGCTCGGCGACCGCTTCTGGCGCGAGATTGAGGCTCAGAAAGCCCTGCTCATCGCCAAAGCGCGCCAGCACCGCGTCGGCTGCGTCCATGGCGGTAAAGCCGCGCTCGACTTCCTCCAGCGTCACGGCGCCGTCGCGGTCGATGTCCCAGGCGTCGATCACGTTGCCCGCATCCGCAATGGCGCCAAGCTCAGGATTGGCGAGCCAGACCGATACGACGTCGCCAACGTCGATATAGCCTTTCTTCTGCAGGTCATATTGCGCCATCAGATCGGCGGCGCGCTCCTGTGGCGGCCCGATCTCTTCGGCCGGCGGAACGGCGTCGTCTGGATCGGGCGGCGTAGGCCCGGCGGCGTGGGCGGTCATTTCGGCAAGAGATACGGAATTGTCGCCGTCGCCGTCCAAAGCGCCGAGCATGGCTTGCGCCTGATAGAGGCTGATAGCGTAATTGCGCCCGTAAGAGGGGAACAGCGTCACGTCGAACAACGTCGGGCGCAGGTAATAGGTCGGCGCGATTCCGCTGGAGCCGGGCGGCGCGCGGTCTTTGGTGATCTCCAGAGTGGCGAAAACCTTCAGGAACTCGGACGCTGCAATGGCGCCGTCGCTGTTGCGGTCGAATTCGCTGAACGCCTTTTGCGCATAGGCGACGCCGCCGGGCTGGCCCGG
>CAMCMI010000236.1 GCA_945875875.1 Rhizobium sp. Q54 | reverse complement strand
CGCACGCAGCGCGTGATGCGCGACAGGCTGCCCAAAGCCGCCTTCGCCTGCGCCAGCAAATTGATGGCGCACACGCGCGCCGCCTCCTGCCCCGCCTCGTTGAAAAGATCGAGCCCCAGCTTGCCGATATGGCCCGGCGCGATCTTGCCGTCCGCATCAAACGGCAATTGGCCCGAGACGAACAGCAGATTGCCGGTGATGAGGGCGGGCGCATAATTGGCCACAGGCGCGGCGGGCTTGGGCAAAATGATTCCAAGCTCTTTCAGGCGGGATTCGATGCTGGCCATGGCAAGGTCCGTTAACTGGGTGCAGCGATTATGCCGCCTCTATCGTTGCCGCCAAACACTACTTTCGCAAAACCCTATTTTCGTCCAATCCTGATTTCGCCATTTCGAATACCTATATGATCGAAATCAGCCGGAGAGATTGCATGTTTTTGACGCGTGGAAGTTTCAGACGATTCGCACAGCTTGCGCCCGCCATTGCAGGCGTGTTGCTTGGCGGCGCCGCTTTCGCCCAGAGCGCCTCGCCCCGCCCGGCCATGGCGCCCCATCGCGCGCTTTATGAATTGAGCCTGCTCAAGACATCCGGGGAGGCGTCGGCGCCCGTGGGGGCGAGCGGGCGCATCGCCTATGATTTCTCCGGCTCGGCCTGCGAGGGTTACACCACGAATTTTCGTCAGGCGACGGAGATGACATCGCCGGAGGGCGAGAGCGTCTCCACGCGAATGCGCTCGACCTCGTTTGAAAGCGCTGACCACGGAACCCTGAATTTCCGCGTTGAAAGCGGCTCTGCGCGCGGCGCGCCCGAGATTACGGAGGGCGTGGCCTCACGTTCGGGCGACGGCTCGCTGTCCATCGCGCTGCGCCGCCCCACCATCACGAAGGCCGACACCGATCACGACGCGCTGTTTCCCACCGACATGATGATCCGCGCGATTGAAGCCGCCCGCGCCGGGCAAGTCACCTATTCGACCAAGCTTTATGACGGGACGAGCGAGGGTCAGAAAGTTTACTACACGCTTAGCGTGATCGGCCGCCCGACCAGCGAGGCGCTTGGTGATCCCACGAAAGACGCCCCCGCCATGCGCGACATGCGCCGCTGGCCGGTGAAAGTGAGCTATTTCGACGTCGCCAAACCAGACTCGCCGCCCGTCTATCTGATGTCGTTCCAGATGTGGGAAAACGGCGTCTCCAGCGACCTCGTGCTCGATTACGGCAGCTTCCAGCTCAAGGGCGAACTGACGAAGCTTGAAATGCTGCCGCAGACTAGCTGCGGGAAGTGAGCGGGCTTGCGCCTGGATGCTTCTGCAAGGCGCACAGCAAGGCGATCAAGCGCACATCTAATGCCGTCATGGACGTCCCCGGACTTGATCCGGGGATCAACCCGTCCATCCAAGCGCCAACGCCAGTGATCGAGACTGGATGGCCGGGTCAAGCCCGGCCATGACGCGTCGGGGTGTTGCAGATGAGATGGCAAGCGTGCCCGCAGTCCATGGACCGCGCCCTATCCCCACACGCTGGCCGCAACTTCCATTTCGCACCAGCGGCGCGCTTTGCGGGCGGCGGCGTCGGCATCCTCACCCCAATGGCGGGCCTGAAAATCCTCGTCCACGTGGGCGGCGTTCCATGCGGCCTGCGCGCTCATAAATCGCGAGGCGACAGCCAGCGACAAGAGCGCAGAGCCGGTCAACGTCGTCATGACGTGGAGGGACGCCAGCTTCAACGGCGCGTCCTCATTCGATCCCGCCATCGCGTCTATTGCGCGGCGCACGCAGGCGACGGCCTCAGCGCTTTGCTCAACAAACATCACGCCTTCCGTCAGCGCGAACCGCGCGCCATGAGCGTCGCGCATCCAGTTCAAAACCGGGTCCCATGCGGCGGCCTGTTCGGCGGCAAGGCTGGCTGGATCGGGCGCGCGATAGCACAGCAAATCGGAACCGGCATATTTGGCCATGTCCTGCGCCACGCTCTCCATCTCGCGCGCCACGCCGTCGAGCGCCGAGTGCAGCAACCGGGTGAGCGGCATGGTCGCGGGGTCAATCACCTTGTCCTGCGCGTTCCATTCCGCCGCCAACGCATGCGCGAGCTTTTCGTCATGCACGGCAAGCGGATTGCGGCCCGGCGTGCGGGCGCTTTTGCCGTCGAGCTTCAACGCAAAGCCTGCGCCGTCGCGCTCAAAGGCCGCGTGCTTGTAGAAGCGGTTTGGCAGGCTCTTTTGCATGTCGCGGCGGGCGAGTTCGCGCGGGTCGATACCCTCGCCATGCACGGGCAGAAGATCTTTGGCGAGGTCATCAATCATGTCGTCACCTGAGCATTTGCGCGAGAGCTGAATAATCCTGCGCGATATATGAAGCGCCGGCGCCGGTCAGCAAGTCGGGCGCGTGATAGCCCCACGCAACGCCAATCGCTTTCACGCCTGCGCTGCAAGCCATTTCCATGTCGTAAGTGGAATCGCCGATCATCATCGCGGCATGAGGCGCGGCGCCGGTCTCGCTCAACGCGGCCAGCACCATGTCGGGCGCGGGCTTGGAGGGGTGCAGGTCCGAGGTCTGGATGGTGCAGAAGTGCTTCTCCCATCCGGTTTTATCGAACAGATTGTTGACGCCCTTGCGCGATTTTCCCGTGGCTATTCCCAGCAGCACATCGTCGCGCGCCGCCAATGCCTCAATGGTTTCGCGCGCGCCGGGAAACAGCGGATCGTCCCATTCGGGCTTGCCCTTCATATCGGCCCACGAATCCTTGTAGGCCTGCGCAAGGCTCTCGGCGGGCGCGTCCGGCGCCAGCACTTCGAACGCGCGCACCAGCGAGAGGCCGACGATGGAGAGCATTTTGGCGCGATCAGGCGGCGTCAGGCCGTGCGCGACGAATGCGCGGCGCTGGGCTTCGCAAATGTAGTTCTGGCTATCGACCAGCGTGCCATCGACATCGAAAATGATGAGCTGCATGAGATGGAGCTATTCCTCGGGCGCATCCATGATCGGATCGTATTGCTTCTCGTCAAAGCCCAGCAGATCGAACGTGTTCTTCATGTGCGGGGGCAGCGGCGCGGTCACGTCGAGCATGCCGCCGGAGGGATTGGGGATCATCAACCGGCGCGCCAGCAGATGCAGCTTGTGCTCGATCTCGGAGGGGATGTTGCGCAAAGGATCGGTGCGGCGCGGATCGTTCTCGGCCATGTCGCCGCGATATTTGGGATCGCCTATGATCGGGTGGCCAATGGCTTCTGCATGGGCGCGCAATTGATGGGTGCGGCCAGTGACTGGCTTCATCGACAGCCACGTCAGGCGCGGCGCCAATTTATCGACCGTGGCGTAATAGGTGATCGAATGCTGCGCATCCACTTCGCCATGTTTGGCGATGCGCATTTTCTCCGGATCAATGCGCTGGCCGGAGGCGCGCTCCCCGACAGGCTTGCGCCCCGCCGCGCGGTCGTCGCCCATCGCGGCGCCCTTGGCCAGAAACAGCGAGATGCGGCCCTGCGGCGGGCGCGGAACGCCCTTCACCACCGCCCAATAAATCTTGCGGGCCTGACGCGAGCGGAAAATCTCGCCAAGGTCAGCCGCCATCTTGCGAGTCTTGGCGATCAGCAGCACGCCGGAGGTGTCGCGATCAAGACGATGCACCAGCACCGGGCGCTCGCCCATTTCCTCCGCCATGCCCTGCAATATGCCGTCGATATGGCGCGTGGTGCCAGAGCCGCCCTGCACGGCCAGCCCATAGGGCTTGTTCAGCACCATCAGCTTGCGGTCTTCAAACAGCGTGATCTGGCGGATAAGCTTCACGTCCTGCGGGCTGGCTTCCGGCGCGCGCTTGACGGCGGGCGCCTCAACCTCCAGCTTCATCGGCGGCACGCGCACCAGCGCGCCAGCCTTCAGGCGGTCGGAGCCTTCAACCCGCTTGCCGTCCACGCGCACTTCGCCCTTGCGGCAAATCTTGTTGAGGTGCGACAGGCCCATCATCGGAAAACGCCGACGGAACCAGCGGTCGAGCCGCATGCCGTCCTCGTCCTCGCTCACGGGCAACGTCTGCACCGGGCTGCTTTGCGCGCCGCCGGTCTGCTCGGCGGGTGCTTTTGTCGGTTCAGGTTTTGCAGGTTTGCCGGTTTTGGCCGGTTGTCTGGCGTTCACGAAAGGCCTCGCACCAAAAAGAGAGCCGCGCCGAGCGCCAGAATGGAGCCCGCGACGGAGGCGGCGACATAGGCGCCA
>CAMCMI010000235.1 GCA_945875875.1 Rhizobium sp. Q54 | reverse complement strand
TGCACTTTGCGCGACACGATGGAGACTTTCGCCCCGACCAGCGCATTGAGCAGCGTCGACTTGCCGGCGTTGGGCGCGCCGATGAGCGCGACAAAGCCGCAGCGGGTTTGATGGGCTTGCGTCACGATGGTCCACGCTCCTTGTTGCTATCGACAACGCCTTCGCGCGTCATGAAGGTCCGCGCCGCCGCTTGTTCGGCGAGGCGCTTGGAGGCGCCCTCAGCCTGCGTCGGCGCAAACCCGGAAATTTCAACCTCAATCACGAACTTCGGCGCATGGGCGGGGCCAGAGCGTCCCGCCTCGCGATAGACCGGCGTCTCCAGTCCGCGCGCCTGCGCCCATTCCTGCAACGCCGTCTTTGGATCGCGCAACGGACGGCGCGGCTTCAGCATCCGCTCGCTCCAGCTGCGTTGCACCAGAGCGCGCACCGCCTCAAAACCAGCGTCCAGAAAAACCGCTCCGACAATGGATTCGCACACGTCGCCAAGGATTGCGACCTTTTTCGCGCCGCCTGTTTGCGCTTCGCCGCCGCCAAGGCGCACATGGTCACCCACGCCCCATTCGTTGGCGACGTCCGCGCAGGTTTCCTTGCGCACCAGCTCCGCCAGCCGCTGCGAGAGTTCGCCCTCCGCCGCTTTGGGGAAAGCTGCGTAGAGCAGATCGGACACTGCGAGGCCAAGCACGCGGTCGCCGAGAAACTCCAGCCGCTGATAGCTGTCGAACCGGGCGCCGCGCGCGGGCACCGCGCTCACATGAGTGAGCGCGCGCTCGATCAGCGTCGCGTCGCCGAACCGGTGGCCGATCCGCTCTTCGAGCGCGGCGATGTCCGGCTTCGGCTTTTTGCCCATCTCAGCGGACCGGGGTGAACAGGCGGCTCCACCGGAGGCTGACGGGCCAGCGCCAGAATTGCCAGACGCTTTCGCCCTCTTCGACCGAGAAGAAAACCAACTCCGCGCGCCCAACAAAATTCTCCAGCGGTACGTAGCCCACGCCCTGATCCACTGAGGCGACGCGCGAATCTGTAGAATTATCGCGATTGTCGCCCATCATGAAATAATGGCCCTCGGGTACTTCATAAACGGACGTGTTATCGTAAAAGCCGCGATCTCCGTCGCGCTCGATGATCTGGTAGCTGACGCCGCCCGGCAGCGTCTCGCGATAGGTCGGCACCTCCGCCTCGCGCCCGAAGGCGTCGCGGGTGCGGATGCTGGCCACGCGCTCGCGCTCGGTGACTTGCCCGTTGATGAAAAGGCGACCCTCGATCAGCTGCACTTTGTCGCCCGGCAGGCCGACGACTCGCTTGATGTAATCGGTCGAGCCGTCGCGCGGCAGTTTGAACACGGCAATGTCGCCGCGCTTGGGATCGGATGAGAGGATGCGACCGTTGAAAATGTCCGGCGCGAACGGTATCGAAAAATTGGAATAGCCGTAGCTGTACTTGGAGACGAACAGATAATCCCCGATCAGCAACGTGGGAATCAGAGAGCCCGAGGGAATGTTGAACGGCTGGAACAGCAGCGTGCGCACGACAAGCGCGATCAGCAGCGCCTGAATGATGACCTTGATGGTCTCGCCCAAGCCTTCTTCAGACTTCTTAGCCACGTGTCCGCCTTCCTGCGCCTGCCAGATGTGCCCGGTCCCGAGCCAGAAAGCGCCCTCATTCGGGAGCTTGTCGCCAGTCCATCGACCTGCGTCGTATACAATCCACAGGCCAAGACGCCAAGGGCTGCGTTAAGGGGCGCGTGACAAAGCTAAAGCGGCAGCGCCTCAAGCACAACGAAAGCCTGCGCCAGCGGATAATCGTCGGTAATCGTCAGATGAGCCACGACGCGCATGCCCTCCGGCGCCATTGCGGCCAGCAAAAGCGCCGCCTTGCCGGTCAGCTCCAGCGTCGGACGACCGCTTGGCAGGTTGACCACCCCCATCTCGCGCCAGCCGATTCCCATCTTCACGCCGGTGCCAAGCGCCTTGGAGCAGGCTTCCTTCGCCGCGAACCTCTTGGCGTAAGAGGCCGCGCGCTCCTTGCGCTGCTCGGATTTGGCGCGCTCGACGTCCGTAAAGCAGCGCTCGACAAAGCGGTCGCCAAAGCGCGCGAGAACGGCCTCAATGCGGCGGATATCGACCAAATCGGCGCCTATGCCGACGATCACGAATTAGCCCGCATGTTGGCGCCCCTCGTCCATCGCCGCGCGCATTTGCGCCAGCGCCCTGGGCAGGCCGATGAATATCGCCTCGCCCATCAGGAAATGCCCGATGTTCAGCTCGACGATTTGCGGCAGGCTGGCGATCTTGCGGGCGGTGTCAAAATCCAGCCCGTGTCCGGCGTGGCATTCAATGCCCAGCTCATAGGCGCGGGCGGCGGCCACGCGAATGCGGCCAAATTCATGATCGGCCTTCTCGGCTTCGCCATGGAACAGCGCATCGCACCAGGAACCGGTGTGCAGCTCCACGATGGGCGCGCCGATGGACAAAGCGGCGTCGAGCGCCTCCATCGAGGGTTCGATGAACAGCGACACGCGAACCCCTGCCCGCTTTAGCTCGGTCGCGATGATTTTCAGATGATCGTGGCCGCCGATCACGTCGAGCCCGCCCTCGGTCGTGCGCTCGCTGCGCTTCTCGGGCACAAGGCACGAGGCGTGCGGGCGCGTATGCAGGGCGATGGCGACCATTTCGTCGGTGGCGGCCATTTCAAAATTGAGCGGCTTCGAGATCGCGCGCTGGAGCCGCGCCATGTCCTCGTCACGGATATGGCGCCGGTCCTCGCGCAAATGGGCGGTGATGCCGTCGGCGCCAGCCTCAATGGCCAGCAGCGCCGCCCGCACAGGATCAGGATGCGCCCCCCCGCGCGCATTGCGCACCGTGGCCACGTGGTCGATGTTGACGCCAAGTCTCAAGAATGGTGCGGGCATGTTCGCGCTCTACCCCGGGAAAGCCCCGACGTGGCTTACCTAGGCCTCATGCGGGGCGCGGGCAAGGTGGGGGCTCCAAGGTCATCCCGGCGAAGGCCGGGAGATAGACCCACGGCAGGCAACGAGCGCGCGGCCTGCCGTGGATGGCGGCCGTCGCCGCCATGACGTAATTGGAACATTGCGCTTCAATCGATGAGGCGGCAAAGAATGCGGGCGAGGCCGCCCGCAGTCCAAAGGGGCGCCCCCCTCACACCTGCCCGGGGAACCACTTCTCCATTTTCGGCTGCACGCCGTTCTTCTTCATCTCATCCAGCCAGATGCGATGAATCCGGGCGTCCTGATCCTCGTACTCGTACTGATCGCCGCCTTCCTTGATGGAGGTGGAGACCGCCCCCTTCTCGCCCGGCTTGACGCCGAGCAGCGAGCGGCGCTGGGCGAACGTCAGCGGGTAACGCAGGCCGCCGGTGCCGGTGGCAAGGTACCGCGCCGGGTTCTGGCTGGTGTTGAAGTGCTGGTGGAATTGCTGATCGGCGGGCGGGAATACGACGCCGTGCTTCCAGTCGAGGCGCATGAAATCCTGATCCTTGTCGAACCAGAGCATCGAATAGCCGTGGCCGGTCACGCACATGACGTGGAAGCCGGGACCATGGCGATGGCCCTTCTTGTACGTGCCCACCGGCATTTCCGAAATATGCGCGTGCATCGTGCCATCGGCCAGAACGAACATGATGTTGGTGCCGCCGGCGCCGCGATCGCCCCATTCCTTGAGCTGAATCGCCGCAAGGTCGGGCACGAAATTCGTCTCCCACATGTGGTTGCCGGGACGCACCGCAATGAGATCGCCTTCGCCCGCGTACCAGGATTGCTTTCCGGCGCGCTCGTTGAAGTCGAAATTGTTGTCGAAGATAAACTTCTCATTGTGGAACGTGTTCATCACCAGCGGCATGTCGGTCGTGGTGACAAGCAGAGCGCGCTCGCGGCCCGAGCCGTTGAAGTGGCGATGCTTTGCGTTCAGCGGAATCGCGAACAGGCTTTTCGGACCCCATTCAAATGAGCGCTTGGTGCCATCGTCAAACTCAACCTGCGTCGAACCAGTGCCTTCGAGCACGTAATAGACGTCCTCATAAAGATGGCGCTGCGGCGTGGTCGAACCACCCGCAGGAATGTCGAGCAGGAACATGTTGGTGAAATCGCCGCGCCCGATCAGATGGACGGCGGCGCCCTTGACGCCGAAACGCGGCCACATGCCAGTCTCAACTTCAAACAGGTCGATGCCATAGTTTTCAGTAACCGGAATGCCTTCTTTGGCGACCCAGTCGAGATAGGGATCAAGTCCAAAACGGCGATCAAAT
>CAMCMI010000234.1 GCA_945875875.1 Rhizobium sp. Q54 | reverse complement strand
CCATGACGTGTCCTCGATGTGGTTGATGAAGTGTGACAGACAACGGTCTTGCAAGCAGCGTCGCAAAGAATGCGGGCTGGAAGCCCGCGGTCCAAAGCGGCGCGTCGGACGCCCTAAGCGAATTGCGCTTCCGACTGCACGCCATTCACCGTCTGCATGTCGGCGGAGGCGCTGCCCGGCGCGTCCTGCCATTCCAGCGTAATCACGCGGCCGCGCTCACCCGTCAGCGCCAGCTTGCCGCGCTTCAGCTCCAGCGCTTTAACGCCGAAAATATCGCGACGCCAGCCGCGCATGGCGGCCACGTCCGCTGCATCGTCTGAGGCTATCGCCTCCAGATCGTCGACGGTCGCGATCATCTTGGCGGCGACGCCATGGCGCTCGCTCACCTGTCGCAGCAGCACTTTCAGCAATTCGACCGTGGCGCCGGTGTTGCCGCCCGAACGCTTGTCGCGCTCGATCTTGGGCAGGGTCTTGGGATCGCGAGCGAGCCCGTGCTCGATAGCGGCCAGAATGTCGGCGCCGGCGCGGGCGCGCTCCATGCCGCGCGGGAATGAGCGCAGATTGGCCAAAGCGTCGGGCGTGCGCGGGGCGGCGAGCGCCACCTCCACCATCACGTCGTCTTTCAACACGCGCGAGCGCGGCACGTCGCGCAATTGCGCCTCGCGTTCGCGCCAGGCGGCCAGCTCCATCAGCACGGCCAGATCGCGCGGCTTGCGGGCGCGGTGGCGATGGCGCTCCCAAGCGTTGTCGGGATGCTGTTCGTAGGTCGCGGGCGCGATCAGCGATTGCATCTCGTCGCCCAGCCATTCGAGCCGCCCGCTCTCCTGCAGCTTGGCGAGCAGCGCGCGGTAGACGTCGCGCAAATGGGTGACGTCGGCCAGCGCATAGGTGATCTGGTCCTGCGACAGCGGGCGGCGCGACCAATCGGTGAAGCGGGAAGATTTGTCGATGGTGACGCGGCAGAGCGATTGCGCCAGCTCGCCGTAGGAGACCTGATCGCCAAAGCCGCACACCATGGCGGCGACCTGCGTGTCGAACATCGGGGCGGGAATCATCTTGGCCAGATGCCACATGATTTCCACGTCCTGCCGGGCGGCGTGGAACACCTTGACCACGGATTGATTGGCCATCAGCTCGAAGAAAGGCGCAAGGTCCAGCTCTTCGGCGAGAGCGTCGACCGCAATCGCCTCTTCGTCGGAAGCGATTTGAATGACGCATACCTTCGGCCAGAACGTCGTTTCCCGAAGGAACTCCGTATCCACCGTCACGAATGCATGTTTAGCGAACCGCGCGCAGGCCTGCGCCAGCTCATCCGTCGAGGAGATCAAGCTCATTTTTCTTCGATAATACCGAATCGCCCGCCGCGCACGCTTTACTTTTCCCCTTTGAGAGAAAAGCGCCGAGCTTGTGGCGCAAGGTCTCCAGCCGCTATGATGGGCGGGCAAGAAACGAAAACGAAAAGACGGGAGCTTAAGCCATGACAGGTCCGGCGATTTTGGCGGGCGCGCAGGCAAATCGTGCAGATGTGTCAGCGGCGCCAATTGCGGCCAGAAATCGCATTCTTGAGCGCTGCCTCAACGTCGCCGATCTGCGTGAGGCCTCTCGAAAGCGTCTGCCGCGCGGAGTTTTCGAGTTTTTTGACCGCGGCTCGGAGGACGAGCTGTCGCTGAGCGGCAATCGCGAGGCTTTCCGGGCCATCAAGCTGCGCAACAAGGTGCTGGTGGACGTGTCGCAACGCAGCACCGCATCCAGCCTGTTTGGCAAGCCGCTCGCCATGCCGCTTGCGATTGCGCCCACAGGCGTCGCGGGCCTGTGCTGGCACGAGGGCGAAATCGAGCTGGCGCGCGCCGCCGCCATCGCTGGCGTGCCGTTCACGCTGGCCACGCCCTCCGTCACCTCGATTGAAAAGATCGCTGCAGTGGAGGGGGTTCGCAAATGGTTTCAGCTTTATATGTGGCGAGATCGCGAGCTGTCCTACAAGCTTGTGCAGCGTGCCCGGGATGCGGGATTTGAGGCGCTGATCCTGACCGTGGACACGCCCGTGCCGCCGATCCGCGAATACAATCGCCGCAATTCGTTCAGCGTGCCTTATGTGCCTTCAGTGCGCTCCTTGGTGGATATGTCGCTGCATCCGCGCTGGTTGGCGGGGGTAATCCTGCCCTATCTGCTGGCGGGAGGCATGCCAAAACTCGCCCATTATCCGCCCGGCGCCCACAGCCGCATGGCCGCGCCTGGCGGCAAGCAAAACGCCGCTTCCAATCTGCGCGGCGACGATCTGACGTGGGACGACGTGAAGCGCCTGCGCGACATATGGAAAGGGCCGCTGATCATCAAAGGCGTACACCTGCCCGAGGACGCCGCCCGCGCCGTGAGCGAGGGGCTCGACGGCATCGTGATCTCCAACCACGGCGGCCGCAATCTCGATAGCGCCGTAGCGCCGATTCAGGTGCTGCCGGAGATTGCTGCGGAAGTTGCGGGCAAGACGAAGATTATTCTGGATTCGGGCATCCGCCGCGGCGGCGACATCGTGAAGGCGCTGGCTTTGGGGGCCGATCTTGTGCTCTCCGGTCGCCCCGCGCTCTACGGCCTGTCGCTCGCCGGACAGGCTGGCGCGCTGCATGCGCTGTCGCTGCTGCAAAAGGAAATGGAGACCACAATGGGCTTCACCGGCTGCGCCAGCGTGGGCGACATTGGGCCGAGGGCGGTGTGGTTGGGAAACTTTGGCTGCGGCAGTAAATAATCCAATCTCTCAACGTCATCCCGGCGAAGGCCGGCATCTGCGGCAGGGCGCGAGCTCGCGGCCTGCCGTGGATGGCCGCCTTCGCGACCATGACGCACCCCCACCATTGTCATCCCCCCGCGCCTGAGGTAGCCAAGATGCAACAAACATCCGCGGAGGATACGCACTTGGCCGTCAACACAATTGAATCCGGCACCATTGCCGACGCCTATATTGAGCTGCTGGTGGATCGCGGCATCGAGTTTCTGTTCGCCAATGCGGGCACGGATTTCGCGCCGCTGATTGAGGCTCTGGCCAAGTTCGAGGCGCAGGGGCGCCAGGTTCCCAAGCCCATCGTCGTGCCGCATGAGAACGTCGCGGTGCATATGGCTTTGGGGCATTATTTGCAGAGCGGGCGCCCGCAATTGGTGATGGTCCACGTCAACGTCGGCACCGCCAATTCCATGTGCGGGCTCATCAACGCGTGGCGCGGCAATCTGCCAGTGATCTTCACCTCCGGGCGCACGCCCTATAGCGAAGAAGGCAATGTGCCGGGCGGGCGCTCGGGCGAAATTCACTGGCCGCAGGAAATGCGCGATCAGGGCGCGATGGTGCGCGAGATCGTGAAATGGGATTACGAAGTCCGCAATTCGCAGACGCTTGAGGCCGCCGTCGACCGCGCGATCAACCTCGCCATGACCGAACCCAAGGGGCCGGTTTATCTGTCGCTGCCGCGCGAAGTGCTGGCCGAGCCCATCGTCAATTTCAGCTATGCCTCGCCCTCGCGACATAGCGCCGCCACTGCGCCGTTTCCCGATCTGGATGCTATCGAGCGCGCCGCCGACATCATCGCAAAGGCCGAGAACCCGCTGATTATCACCGCAAGCTGCGGGCGCGATCGCGATGAGCCTGCGCGTCTGGCTGCATTGGCGGAATTGTTCGCCATTCCTGTTACGCAGCGCAAGCCGCGTTATGTGGCGCTCGATAGCGACCATCCGATGCATCTGGGCTACGAGCCCGATCCTTTTCTTGGCGATGCAGACGTAATTCTCGTGCTGGAAGCGGACGTGCCGTGGATTCCCAACAAGAAGGCGCCACGCGCGGACGCAAAGATCATCCATTTTGGCATCGACCCGCTGTTCACCAATTATCCGTTGCGCGGCTTCCCGTCGGATCTTTCGATCACGGGCGCACTGGCGCCGGCTATGGCTGCGTTGACCCATGCGCTGGAGACCCGGCTTGCAGGCGCGCGTGATCGCGTTGAGGCCCGCCGCAAGCGGCTTGCCGAGCGCCGCGCGACGCAGCGCGAACGCTGGGCGGCCAATCTTGAGAAGGCGCGGCATGAGACGCCTATCAACCCGGCGTGGGTGACGCATTGTCTCAATGAATTGAAGGGTGAGGACGACATCGTCATCAAGGAAGGCCCGATCACATATGAACATTTGAAACTGAAGAAGCCTGGCACGATGTTCTTCACGGGCGCCGGCGGCGCGCTCGATAGCGTCCAGATCGGGAAACGGCGCAGTGGCGGCGCTATGTCGCGAGGGCGAGGCATAGCTGAAATTGACGATGGGCTCGGCCA
>CAMCMI010000233.1 GCA_945875875.1 Rhizobium sp. Q54 | reverse complement strand
CCCCGTCACCAACATCCCGCGCACGGAATCCTGAGGCGATACTCATGTCGATGAACACCGATGAAGGAACGCGGGGCGCAGCTTCGGCGCCGCGTGGGCTGGAGGCGGCGCTGGCGGCTCTGGTCTCGCGCGTGCTGCGGCGCGTCCAGTTCGGACGCATTGAAATGCACACGCCCGCCAATGCGCGCATTTTTTTCGCAGGGCCAAACCCGGGGCCGCACGCCCATGTCCTGCTGCACAAATGGCGTGCGGTGCGCCGCCTTTTGCTCGGCGGCCATATCGGCTTTGCCGAAAGCTATATGGATGGCGACTGGTCGACGCCTGACCTGACGGCGGTCATTGAGCTTGCCGCGCGCAATTCGGCTCTTGAAGGCTCCATCAATGGCCGCGCGCCTTTACGCTGGCTCAAGCGCGTTCGCCATAGCGCCCGCTCAAACACGAGGCGCGGCAGCCGCCGCAACATCGAGGCCCATTACGATCTCGGCAATGAATTCTATCGCCTCTGGCTCGACGACAGCATGACCTATTCGTCGGCGCTCTATGAGCCCGGCGCGCGCGAAACGCTGGAGGAAGCCCAGACACGCAAGATCGAACGCATCGCGCAATTGCTGGAGCTGAAGGGCGGTGAACGCGTGCTCGAAATCGGCTGCGGCTGGGGCGCGCTGGCGGCCGCGTTGGCCCGCAAGGGCGCCCATGTCACCGGCCTCACTTTGTCGCCCTCGCAATTGGCGCTGGCGCAACAACGCATGGCTAACGAGGGTCTGAGCGGCAGCGTCGATCTGCGCCTGCAGGATTACCGCGACGTGCGCGGCGGCTTTGACCGGATCGTTTCGATTGAGATGATCGAAGCCGTTGGCGAGAAATACTGGCCCGCCTATTTCAGCGCGATCCATGACCGCCTGAACGACGGCGGGCAAGCCGTGTTGCAGGTCATCACGATTGCCGACGAGCGCTTTGAAGACTATCGCCGCGCGACCGATTTCATCCAGCATTACGTCTTCCCCGGCGGGATGCTGCCGACCAAATCCATCATGCAGGCGCAGGCCGCTAGCGCAGGCCTGGAGATCGTTTCCAGCGAAACGTTCGCCGAAAGCTATTCCGCAACCCTCGCTGAATGGCGCCGCCGCTTCCACCGCGCCTGGCCTTCCGTCGCCGCGCTCGGATTCGATCCGCGCTTCCGCAAGCTGTGGGATTATTACCTGTGCTATTGCGAAGCAGGTTTCAGAACAGGCGCGATTGACGTCGGGCTGTATCGATTGAAGAGGGTGAGCGGGGAGTAGCGATTAGGGAGTAGACGCAAACGCCATCTTCTCCCGCAAGGGGAGAAGGAAGAAAGAAGTAGCGTCGATGCTGATCGTGCTCTTCCTTCTCCCCTTGCGGGAGAAGGTGGCACGCAACGCGTGACGGATGAGGGGTCTCTTCTACTCGCTACTCCCTCACTCACTTCTTCCCCGCGCCAGCTCTTTTCAGCGTCTTGATCCGCAATGGCGGCTGGCCGGATTTGGCGGCGATGTCGCGGTCTTGTTCTTCGATAATGGTGCGCGCGGGCTCGTCGGCGTCGAGGCCGCCGAGGATGTTGGCGGGCACGCGGCGGTTTGAGCGCTGGCTTCCGTCTTCATAGATAACGTCGAAGAGGACGAATTCGGCGCGCGCGGCGGGCTTCTTGGCCATTCTGGACTCCTGTGTGAGCTCCTATAAGCGCGCGTTCGCGATTCGGAACAAGGCGCCGCTCATCTGATTAGTCCTCTGTAGAGCCTTTCGCGGGCAGATTTCAGGAGGTTTGCATGTTTAAAGGCGGGCTTCTCTGGCTGATCGGGATCCCTATTCCCATTATTCTGCTGCTGCTCTTGTTTGGCTTTCTGTAACCGGCGCGAACGTTGGAGAAGGCTCTTTGCGGCCTGTCACACGCTCCAATTGCCGGGCGAGCGCATCATAGGGGAGGGGCTTCAGCAGCCAGGCGGCCCCGGCGAATTCCGGCGGGGGAGACGAGACCCGCAACCCCGAAACCACGATCGTCAACACGCCCTTGTCGCGCAAAATTCCCGCTAATCTCGTGCAGGCGCCGTCGGCCAGCTCGACATCTATAACGGCGGCTTCCGGGACAGCGCTGCGCAAGGCGCGGATCGCATCGGCCTGCGTGGCGAATGGGCCGATGGGTTCGAAGCCAAGGTCTTCCAATTGTAGTTCGAGGTCACAGGCCAGAATGGGATCATCTTCGCAGATCAGCACGCGGGGGCGCTGCTCGCAGACGTCGTTTGCGTCCGCATGATGTGTCTTGTGCATGTGTATCCGGTTGGGCTGGCGTTTGCCGCGCATGTTCAGCGCGTGGAAGGATAACCCTCCCTTTTCGCCCAACGCGCGATTGTAACCGGAGTTCCGATAGCCAAGTTCCTCGTTAGGAGCTTTTTGCCTCAAACAGCTTTCCCATGGCTCGGATGTCGTTGATCTTTTGCTCAAAGGCCGACCAGTCGTCGCGCTCCGCGATGGGCGCCCAGATCGCTTCCACGTCGTCGATCAGAAGCGTGCAGGGAGCGCTCTTGAAGAATGCATGCTCCAGTCGTGCAGGATCAACAGGGGAGCTTGCCTCCAGCAGCGCGCGCACGGGCGCAAAGTCTTCGCGCGCGTAAAATTCCGCCGAGGGACTGTTGTCTGCGCGGGGAGCGCTTATTCCGCCGCCATACCAGTCAAAGAAGAAGCGCTCGAACGGCGCTTTACTGGCCTCCAGAAAAGCCCAGATCGCATCCGGTAATTGCGCGCAGACCGCATCAGGCTCCAGCTTCAGCCCAAGCCGGCGATGAACGGCGGCTATAAAAGCGGTGTCGAACGCGGGTTCGAACGCTCCCAGAGCCTCCTGAAGCGCCGCAACGTCAGCAAATGGCGTGAGACATTCGGCCAGCCGGGCGAGGTTCCACATCAAGGCTTGTGGTTGGCGTCCATAAGCATAGAGACCCGTCTCGTCGAAATAGGCAGCGGTGAAGCTGTTGTCGAGCACTGGCAAAAACCGCCATGGCCCATAATCAAAGCTCTCGCCGGTGATGTTGATGTTGTCAGTATTGAGAACGCCGTGGACGAAGCCTGCCGCCGTCCATTGCGCCCCGGTCCGTGCAACGCTTTGCGCCGTTTCGGTCAGGAAGCCGATTGCGCGCTCTCCCCGGTCCTCGCGCCAGACGTGCGGCATATAAGTCCTGATGGCGTAATCCATCAGCTTTTCGAGATTGTCGCGCTCACGCAGAAACAGCAGCCGCTGAAAGCTGCCGATGCGAATATGTGAATGGTTGAGGCGAACGAGCACGCTGGAGCGGGTGGGGGAGGGCTCGTCGCCGCGCACCAATTGCTCGCCTGTCTCTATAAGCGAGAAGGTCTTGGACGTGTTGACGCCCAAAGCTTCCAGCATTTCGGTCGCCAGCGCCTCGCGCACGCCTCCCTTGAGAGTGAGCCGTCCATCGCCCCGGCGGGACCATGGCGTTTGCCCGCTCCCCTTCGTGCCCAGATCGAGGAGCCGGCCTTGATCGTCGCGCATTTGTGCAAACAGAAAGCCGCGCCCGTCCCCCAGCTCCGGATTATAGGAGCGGAACTGATGCCCATGATAGCGCAGGGCCAAAGGTTGCGGATGATTGCCGGGCAGGGGGGTGAACCCGCCAAAATGGGCGAGCCATTCGGACGAACTCAGGTCCCCGAGCCCCAAACGCTCGGCCCAATTCTGATTGCGAAAGCGCAGAATGCGGGCGGGGAAGTCAGCAGCAGCCACAAGATCATAAAAAGAGGCCCCCAATTGAAGGTGACGCGGGTCCGGGACGTAGGCTTTGGAGAAAGGCATGAGGCTGACATCCAGAAGGGGATTGGAGCTCGAAGCGAAGACGCAACTTGCGAACCGCCAGAGCCGACAGAGGCATTGTGGCCTCGAACGCGCGGGTTTTCCACAAAGCGCAGAAAAGTTTAGGCGCGGAACATTTTCGGCTTGCCAAAGGGAAGGGGGGTCTCTAAATACGACCTTGTTGCAGCCGATGCCGGTTGCAGCGCCCGACCGGGAAACGAAAGCGCTTGTCGCTTTCAACTATTACCGGTAGGCTCTAAGTATTCAGGATATCGAATACACATCGGACCGGCGCCAAGACTGAGGTTTTGGTGTTGCGTCCGTTCAAGTTGTCCTTACTGGCCGAAAGGCTGTTTGATGGATGGCGGTGGTCGAGATCTTTGCTGTTTGACATTTAAATCGGAAGAAAGAGAGACGTGGACGGCGGATGTCCTTGCGGACATATCCTTTTCGGGGGATTGTCGGACGAGACATCTGACGGTCACGTTTATTCAAGTACACCACACATTTTCATCGTGAGATGAGGATGAG
>CAMCMI010000232.1 GCA_945875875.1 Rhizobium sp. Q54 | reverse complement strand
CCGGTCTCGGGATCTTTCGTAATCACGGCGTCGCAGGTGCCCGCATAGCGCCCGCCGTCGCGGGGCCAATGTTTGGGGATCGGCAGCAGGTCAAGATCAATGTCTGTGCCGTAGAGGGAGTTCTCGTAGATTGGCGCCTGCTCGGCGGTGACTTCGCGCGGCAGGGTACGCTGCTTCAGCTTGTCCTTGGTGCGGCGGATCAGCTCCACCGTCGGCGTCTCGGGGTCCTCTTCAAGCGAGAGCGCCATGCGGCGCACGCTGGGGCCGTACGGTCCCCAGAGATGGCGGGCGGCGATGGGGTTTTTCTCAAAGCCTTCTATATTGCTGAAAAGCGCCGCCGGGGAGGGCTTTTGCTTGGCGAGAAGATAAGCGATGGCCGACATTTCCTCGTCGCGGCTGACGGCGGCGTCAATGCGCGCCAGCTCGCCGATCTCTTCGACGCGGGCGAGAAACTCGCGCAAATCCTGAATCGGGGCTCTCTTGGCTTTGGCCTTGTCGTCCATGTCGCGCGTCCTCCGCTACGGGCTTTGCGCCCGTTATGATGCGTCTATGACACGGGCCGGGAGGGCTGAAAAGCGCGGCGGCGCCGAAACAGGGGCTCCGTAGGTTTACGGAGCCCCTTGTCCTCAGTTGAAATATTTCCGCGCCCGCACCTTGAGCGGCTCGGGCACGGCGAACAGCTCGTCGATCACCTGCTTCAAGGCCAAATGATCGACATGCTGGATTTCCGACTTCACAGCGGCGGCTTCTTTCTTGAAGTCGGGATCGTCGAGCATTTTCACAAACGCGGCGCGCACCGCATTCACGCGCTCAATCGGCACGTCGGGCGCAAAGGCGAACGGGCGACCGAGGCGATTGCCCGCCGTCACCACGCGCGAGACCAGTCGATTGTCAGGATCCTGGATCAAATCGTCGAGATTGGGCACGCCTGGCAGATCAGCCTGCCTCGGCCCGGAATAGACGAGGATGCTGATCTTGTCGTCGCGCAGCCAGTCGGGCTTGCTCGATTTGACGCTGGACCAGGAATTGTTGCGCGCCTCGACCTCGCCGCGCTCAATGGCAAGATTCAACGCGCCCGAGCCTGGATAGCCGGTCACCATTTTGAATTTTGTGCCCAGCATCTCGTTCATCATCAAAGGATACATGTAGGTGATGCCCGAGGCGCCATTGGAGCCGGCGATCACTTCACGCTTTTTGGCGTCCTCAACGGTGGTAACGCCGGTCGCTTTCCACGTCAGCATGGTCTCGACGGTGGGGGCCAGCGAGCCGATCCATTGCAATTGGCGGGCGTCGAATTGCACGCCGTCCTTGCCCACCGCCTGAAACGTCGGCAATCCATTCTGGATCAGCGCAATCGTCGTGCCGTCGCGCGGGGCGACGCGGTAGACGTAATTGGCCATCACAAGTCCGGTGGCGCCGGTCATGTTTTGCGGCACGGCCGTCGGCTTGCCGGGGATATATTTAACGATGTGGCGCGCGACCATACGCAGATCGAGGTCGTAGCCGCCGCCTGCGCTGACGCCGACAAGAAAATTCAGGTTTTTGCCCTTGTAGAAATCCTCCACCGGATCGGCGAGGGCGGGCGTCGCAAAAGCTGCCAGCGAGCTTGCTATCGAACTTGCGACAAGCGCGGCGCGAAGATTGAAAATGGACATTTTTCCTCCCTGGTACGGAGCCTTTGGCTCTTCGTTCTCTCTTTTCGACCACGAAAGAGCGAGGGACGCAAGAGTTTGGGAGGCAAGAGTTTGGGAGGCTGCCTTGAGGCGCGGTTCGCGGGAGGCGCCGCTATTCGCCTGGCGCCCTCGCCACGATCGCCAGCGCGTGCACGCCGTCGGCCAGCTCCTGCGCCAGCAGGGCGTTGATCATGCGGTGACGCTCGATCCGGCTCTTGCCTGTGAAAGCGGGCGATTGCACCTTCACCCTGAAATGGGTTTCGCCGCGCGGCTCCACCCCGCCCGGGTGCAACATATGGCCCGCATGCTGGTGCGATTCGTCGATCACGTCGAGGGAGACGAGCGTCAGCGCGGCCTCGAGTTTGGCGGCTATGATCTCTTTAACGCTCATGTTCAATCTGCCTGCGCACAAGAGGGCGGACGTTCAGCGCCCGGACTGCGGCCACCATGCCCGTGCGCGCGGGCGCCGACAAGCACGAAGCTTTACACGCACGAAGCTTTAAACGAGCCTGCGCTAAAACGGCGCCTTGCCGAGGCCCGGGCGGCTGCCTAGAGTACAATCATGAATCTGAATTCGCCTTTATTTGACCGCATACGCGTTAAAGCCAATCCCCCGGAACAGCCCGTGGTGCGCGCCAATGGCTGCGACCATCCCGGCTGCGCGCAGGCGGGCGAGTTTCGCGCTCCCAAGGGCCGCAACAGGGAGGGGCAATATTTTTGCTTTTGCCTTGAGCATGTCCGCGCCTACAATCAATCCTACAATTATTTCAATGGGATGACGGACGACGATCTGGCCGCCTACCAAAAAGAGGCGATCATCGGCCACCGCCCCACCTGGACCATGGGCGTCAAGCGCGGCGAGAAGGGCTATCGCGAAGACGGGTCCGATTCCGAGCCTTTCATCGATCCGCTGGGCCCGATGCGCGCGCGCGCCCGGGCCAAGGCTGGCCGGGCCGCCCCGAGCCCGCCCCGCCACGGCGTCGCCTCAGCCAAAGCGTTGGACACTCTGGGACTGGACGCCAGCGCAGATCCGGCCGCCATCCGGGCGCGCTACAAGGAACTTGTGAAACGCCTGCACCCGGACGCCAACGGCGGCGACCGATCGCGCGAGGAGAAATTGCGCGAGATCATTCAGGCCTATAAACACTTGCGTACAGCCCGGCTCGCCTGAGCCGGATTAACCCGCGTGTGGAGGCCTTTGGGGGGAGACCCTTTGGGGGGCTTCGCGCCATCGGCCGAAAGGCCATCAGCTTGCCCGACCCAGAAAATGGCAGGGCGTGGAGGACGAATGCAAACCGCGACTGCGCAGGCTCCAGGAACGCCTAATGGAATGCCCGACGTAAAAGTGTCGGTTCGCGAGGTTTTCGGCATCGATTCCGACATGGAAGTGCCCGCCTATTCCGCCAGCAGCGAACATGTGCCCGATCTTGATCGGGATTACATCTTCGATCGCCCCACCACTCTGGCGATTCTGGCGGGCTTTGCGCGCAACCGCCGCGTCATCGTCACCGGCTACCACGGCACCGGCAAATCGACCCATATCGAGCAGGTCGCCGCCCGCCTCAACTGGCCGTGCGTGCGAATCAATCTCGACAGCCACGTCTCGCGTATCGACCTTGTCGGCAAGGACGCCATCGTCCTGAAGGAAGGCAAGCAAATCACGGAATTTCGCGACGGCATTCTGCCGTGGGCCTATCAGCGCAACATGGCGCTGGTGTTCGACGAATATGATGCGGGCCGCCCGGACGTGATGTTCGTGATTCAGCGCGTGCTCGAATCCTCGGGCCGCCTGACTTTACTCGACCAGAGCCGCGTTCTGCGTCCCCACCCCGCTTTCCGCCTGTTCGCCACCGCCAATACGGTTGGCCTTGGCGACACGTCGGGCCTCTATCACGGCACGCAACAGATCAATCAGGCGCAGATGGACCGCTGGTCCATCGTCACCACGCTGAATTATCTGGCGCACGACATGGAAGTGGACATTGTTTCGGCCAAAGCCAAGCATTTCCAGACCAAGGAAGGCCGGGACGTCATCAACAAGATGGTGCGCGTGGCCGATCTCACCCGCAACGCCTTCATCGCCGGCGATCTGTCGACCGTGATGAGCCCGCGCACAGTGATCACCTGGGCCGAGAACGCCGAAATCTTCCGCGACGTCGGCTTTGCCTTCCGCCTGACCTTCCTGAACAAGTGCGACGAACTGGAACGCTCCCTCGTCGCCGAGTTCTACCAGCGCGCCTTCGGCGAGGAATTGCCCGAAAGCCTCGTCAATCTGGCGTTGACTTAAGGCGTGCGGGGGCCAGCCCCCCATCCGTCGTTTGCTGACGCAAACGCCACCTTCTCCCGCAAGAGGAGAAGGGCGCGCACGATCAGCATCGGCGCCTCTTTCTTCCTTCTCTCCTTGCGGGAGAAGGTGTCACGCAATGCGTGACGGATGAGGGGTTGCTTTTCTCCCGGCTCTTGCCTCCTTGCGCCCACGGGTTATGTTTCAGCATGTCAACGCCATCAAACCGTAAGCCCGCCGGCAAGAGCGAAGCCCCGCAGGAGCCTTTCAAGCGCGCCGTCGCCGGGTGCATGCGCGCCATGTCGGGCTCGCGCGAGCTTGAAGTCACGTTTGCGGCCGAACGCCCCTCTCTGATTGGATCGGGCGAGACCGCCAAGGCTCGCCTGCCGGAGCCAGCGC
>CAMCMI010000231.1 GCA_945875875.1 Rhizobium sp. Q54 | reverse complement strand
TGGTCTTGGTTGAGCAGCTGACGTAGCCCTTGGCGTTGGGGACTTTGACCCTGCAGAACCAAGTGGGTTTTTTGTAATCGGCTCGCCTGAAGAGGTAGATAGCGCCGTCCTTGAAGGAGCGACTATCTAGCTCTTGTTTTTCTTTGCGATTATTTCCTGGTTTCAGATCTGAAACAGCCCCATCCATCGCCCCGCCCCATACTCAAGCCCAACCCTAGCGGGAGAAGTATAAAACGAATAGTGAACAAATGAAATACGTTCATAATCCGTTTATGGTATTTTGGGGGCGTTTCAGAGGGGCGGTTTCGCGTAAGTGATTGATTTTACTGGTGCCGCTTAGGTGACTCGAACACCTGACCCCGTCATTACGAATGACGTGCTCTACCAACTGAGCTAAAGCGGCTCGCTGGACGCTGTGCGTTCAACGGAATTTTTCATAGACGCTGGCGGGCGGCTTTGCAAGACACAGAGCTTGCAAGACACAGAGCTTGCAAGAGGCGACAGTGTGGATAGTGCGACCTTGTGGGTTGCAAAGACGCTGCATCATGAAAATCCCGCCCCTAGCGGCGGGGCGGCGGCGGGGTTTGCGGCGGCGCCAGCGGATCGGGCGCGTCGGGGCCGGGATCGTCGGGTGCGGTGACGAGGCCTTTGGGCAGGGATTTGAGAGAGACCAGCCGCGCGGGGGCAGGCTCGCTGCCGGGCGCGGGCGCATTCGTCAAACCTGCCGCAATAACCGGCGCCTGTTCGGCGGCGGGCTTTTCCTCGATAGCAATTTCTGGCGCAAGTTTTTGCGCAAGCTCGGGCGCTTGAGCGGGCTCCTCCGCGGCTGGCGGCGTCTCCTGCGCGATGACGACAACCTCCGGCGGGGCCAGCTCCAATGGCTCCAGCTCCAACGGGACGGGCCCGGCGGCGGGGGCAAGCTCCGGCTCTATCGGCGAGAAAATCGGCGGCGCCGCCTCGTCCTGCCGGTGGCCGATCCGCTCAACCGGAACCTCCCATTTGAACGCGTCCAGCCGTCCGTTGAGCGGGGAGGCGGGCAACCATTCGTCGGACACGATCCCGTCGGCGATCCACACCGGATCGCGGGCGGCGCGGGCGGCGCGCGCCAGCCATTCGCGCATCCGTCCCGAGGGGCCGTGCTCGGTCTCCTCAATGTCGGCCATGGTCAGGCACATGCGGGCGGTGGGGCGGCGGCCATTGTTGAACACGTCCGACATCGCCTGTCGCGCCAGCTTGAAATCGCGCGCCTCCAGAGCTGCGCGCGCCAGAACCAGCGCGCTTTCGCTCTCGCCGGGCGCAAGACGGGCCAGCACTTTGGCGCGGGCCAGCCAGTCGCTGGCCGAATCGCCTTGCCGCACGTCGATATAGGCGCGGGCGAGATCGGGGTGGGGGCCCGCGCGCCACGCTCGCTCCAGCAGTTTGGAGGCGCGGCGCAAATCACCCTTGCGCGACAGCAATTGCCCGGCCAGCGCGTTGGCGGGCACAAGCCCGGGCGCGAGGCGGATAGCCTCGCGCGCCAGCGCCAAAGCCTCCACAAGATCACGATCCTGCAGGCGCAGGGCGATGGCGGTTTTCAGCACGGCGCGCTGGCGCCGGGCGGTGGCTGCGTCAATCGTCTTGCGGGCGGCGTTTGTCTCCACCACCGCCAGCGCGCCGGCCCAGTCGTCGGCCATGTCGCAGCGTTCAAGCATCGCCTGTCCGGCCCATGCAGCCGGCGCGGACTCGTGGGCCAGCCTTGCGTATTCGTAAGCGGCCTCATCGTCGCCCCGGCGCAGCGCCTCCACATGCAAGCCGCGCAGACCCAGAAGCCGCATGGCGGCGCTTTCTGCGCCCTTCGATTGCTCAATCATGCGCTGGAACAGGCGCGTCGCACGCGCCCTGTCGCCGGACAATTGCGCCGACTGGGCGGCCAGCAGCAGCGTCAGCGGCTCCTCCCCGATCAGTCGTTCAGCCTCGCGCGAGGCTTTGGCGGCTGCCTTCATATCGCCCGCGCCAGCCGCCATCATGCCCCGCGTCAGGGCTGCAAAACCCTTGTTGCGGCGGCGCATGCGCGAGGCGAACGACATCAGCGTGGGAATGCGGAACACGAAACGCGCGAGGCTCCACGTCAACATCGCCGCAACGAGAGCCAGCAGGCCAAAGCCCAGCGCAGCCACCAGGCTGGTCTCGTAGCGATAGCCCGCCACCGTCAGCGCCAACCCGCCGGGCTGGTCCGCGATCCATGAGAAGCCGAGGGCGAGCGCCGCAAGCGCGGCCAGAAAGAGCAGAATGCGAATCATAACCGCTGGACTTTCAGCTCTGGGAGCGGGCGAGACGCGCCATGGCGTCGGATAAAAGGGCGCGCGCGGCTTCCTGCGCGGATGTGCGGGCGCGAAGGGCCTTGGCCCAATCGGCGCTGGCGGCTTTGGCGGCGTCCGGCAGACGCTCCCATTGGGCGAGCGCGGCGGCGCCGTCGCCGCTTGCAAGCGCCCGCTCGATGCGGGCCGCGTGATCGGCGGGCGAATCGCCTTCCGGATCGCTCGCCGGGCGCACCCGCACCAGCGCGCTGGCGCTGCGGGTCAGGCGTTCGAGCAGATTGGCGCCCTCCGGCGGGGCGGGCGGAGCAAACAGCGCCCGCTCGACCTTGGCAAAGCTGCTGACAAGGCTCGCGAGGTTTGGCGCGCCTCCAGCCGCCGGGCGCAAGGCATCGACGATGGCGGGCGGGGCCTTGAGCGCGCCCAGCGCCTCCAGCGCCGGCTTGTAAGGCTGGCCCGCGTCAATGGCGGCGGCGATGGATTGGGCGACCACGACGAGGGCCGCCGATTTGGCCGCCGCCTGCGCCTGGTCCGCGCCGGTTCTGGCGCTGGCGCCGTCGGCGGTCAGAGCGGCGCGCAAATCGGTCAGCGCGCCGGGCAAGGGCTCGATCTTGTCCTCAATGGGCTTCAGGCGGTCGGCCAATTGGGCGGCGCTTTTCTCAATCAAAGCCAAGCGCGCCTCCAGCGGCGCCAGATCGATTGCTGGCGTTGCGGGTTCGGCATTGACGCGGGTTTCGGTTTTGGGAGAGTCGCCGGAGGTCGTTCGCCCGGCGGCCGCGAGCGCGCCCTCCACGGCATCCACCCGTTTGGCGAGCGCGGCCACGTTGGCGAGCGCGGCCTTGGCGTCTGCGCTTGCAGGCTCTCTGGCTGCGAGGTTCTTGGTTACAAGATCGTTTGCTGCAAGATCTTTCGTCAATTGCTCGCGCAGGCTGACGAGGGCGGCGCTATTGCGCGTCTCCGCCCCCCGCGTCTCGCGCTCAAGGGCGTCAACGCGCGTTCCCAGAATGGCGAGCGCCCCTGCATTGGTCGCGCTGACCTGTCCCTCGCCCGCATCGCCGGGCAGGAACGCCCAGAACGCCGCCCCGGCGACAAGCGCAGAGGCCGCAGCGACGCCGGCAAGGAGAGGCAGCTCGCTGCGTTTTGCGGACGGGTCTTTGGTCGGCGAATCTGTTGCTGGCGAATCTGTTGCTGGAATGTCTGAAGTCCGGGCCTCCGCGTTTAGCGGCGCTTGGTTGCCGGGCGCCGCTTCGGGCGCGTGGCTGCTTGGCGCCGCTTCGGGCGCTTGGTTGGGAGATGATTCTTGTCTGGTCTGGCCTGCTGGCTCAATCGGCGCCCCGGGGGCTACGATTTCAGCCTCGCCCTCGATCAGCGGCGGCGTGCGGCGCCGGTCGCGGTTGGGCGTCGGCCTCGTTGAGGCGGATTTGTCTTTAGAATCGCGGGCTCCGGGATTTTGGCCTTCAGGATTTTGCGCGTCATTCATGTCCGCTCGTTCCGTATTCTGGTCAATCTTGCCCTGACGAATTCAACTCCAGCATAAGCGACCCCGCACAATTGCGAAACTCTTTCGCTCAAGTTCTTTCGTCCGACTTGTTTCAAAGCCCCTGATCGCCGTCCCCGGCGTCCAGATAATCCGCCAGCGCCCTCACCCGAAGGGCAGAGTCCAGATGCAGGCGCTCAACCATGGCCCCGTTCAACGCGATGGCGCCTTTGCCTGCGTTTTCGGGCGCTTCAAAGGCGGCGATCACGGCGCGCGCCCATGCGATTTCGTCCGCCTGCGGCGTGAAGGCGCCATTGCAAGCCGCAATCTGGTTTGGATGGATCAGCGTTTTGCCGTCAAAGCCCAGCGCGTGAGCCTGCGCGCATTGCGCGGCAAAGCCTGCAGAATCGGAAAAATCATTGTAGACGCTGTCAAAAACATCGAGCCCATAAGCGCGGGCGGCGAGCAGAATTTGCAGCAGCCATGGCGTCAGATTGGCGCGCCCCGGTCCGGGCTCGATGCGTGTTTCGCGCACAAGATCGTTGGCGCCGATCACCATCGCGCGCAGGCGCGAGCGATGCGAGCTGGCGGCGATTTCAGCCGCGTTGAGCACGCCGGACGCGGTCTCGATCATCGCCCAAAC
>CAMCMI010000230.1 GCA_945875875.1 Rhizobium sp. Q54 | reverse complement strand
GCCGTGAAGATCGGCATGCTTGCGACCACCCGCATGGCGTGCCCGCCCGCGATCATGGATCAGGAGGGCAAGTTTCTCGCGGCATTGGGCAAAGCCGTCCGCTACGAGGCGACGTCCAACGGGCGACTTGTCCTGCGCGATTCCAGCGGCGCCGAACTGGTTCGCTTTTCGCGTATGTAACTTTGCCAGATTGATGCCCCACTTCATTGACTTGCCCGCAGCGTATTCCTAGGCTTTGCGCCGGTTTGGCGTTTGTCGGGTAATCGCGTGAGCACTCAAGGATCAGGGAGCCCGATAGGACGCGGCGTCGTTTTGGGCGCTATCGCGGCGGGTGCGCTTTTATGCGCCTCCGTGCAAGCGCTCGCGCAAGCCGTCCCGACTCTTTCCATCGACAAAGTCTTCGCCCGCCCCTCCGGCTGGCTCGTCGGCGAAAGCGATGCTGGCGGCTGTCTCGCCGCCGTCAGCTACAAAGACGGAACCACGGTCTGGATCGGATTTGACCGCACTGGCGAGACCGTTCTCGCCTTCACCAACGAAAGCTGGAGCGCGATTACGCCCGGGCAATCCTATCAATTACAGATGCGCACGCGCGGCCAGGGCAATTGGCGGGGCCAGTTTACCGGCTTTCAGCGTCGCAGCGCCAAGGGTTTTGTCGCGCGTGGCCTGAAGGCTCAGTTCCTGAGCGATTTCGCGGCGGCTGGCGGCGTTTGGGTGAGCATCGGCACAGTTGAAATGGCTCGCCTGTCCTTGAGTGGCAGCAAAGCGGCGCTGGGTTCGACCATTGAATGTCAGAAACAGCTGATAGCAGCCCGCACCGATCCCTCGCGTGCAGCCCCGGTGCGAGAGGCGCCTGCGCCGCAGCGCGAATCGGCAGGCAGTAGCGGGACAGGCTTTTTCGTTTCGAAAGACGGCCATGTGATGACCAACCATCACGTGGTGAACAGCTGCAAAACCTTCGAAATCAGCTTCGCTGGCGGGGAGAAGACGCCCGCGACTCTCGTCGCCCGCGACGCCGCCAACGATCTCGCGCTCCTTCGCACCAACCTGAAAGCCAGCGCCCTGCCCGCCTTCACCACCCGCCCGCGCATTGGGGAAAGCGTCTACGCCTTCGGCTTCCCGCTGGTGGGCATGCTCTCGACCTCGGGCAATTTCACCATCGGCAACATCACCGCGACAGCCGGATTGAGCGATGACACCCGCCACCTTCAAATCTCGACCCCGGTTCAGGTCGGCAATAGCGGTGGGCCGCTGCTGGACCAGTTCGGCAATGTCGCGGGCGTGATCGTCTCCAAGCTGAACGTGGTGACGGCGGCGCGCGTGACGGGCGACATGATCCAGAACGTGAACTTCGCCATCAAATCCACCATCGCGCTGAATTTTCTCGAGAGCAACGGAATCGCGCCGGTTGAGACGCGCAAGACGCAGGCGCTTGATCCTGCGACCATTGCCGAGGCGGCGAAAGATTTTACCGTGCTGGTGACGTGCAGGTAGGTTTGGATTGCGGTACAGGCGCACAGGTCCCAAGCGCGTCATGGTCGCGAAGGCGGCCATCTAGGACAGGCCGCAGGCTGGTAACCTGCCGTGGATCCCGACCTTCACCGGGATGACGGCCAAACTGAACGCTCAAGAAAAATGGCAGGGGCTGAGGGATTCGAACTCTCGACCTTCGGTTTTGGAGACCGACGCTCTAACCAGCTGAGCTAAGCCCCTAGCTCTGCGCACCCGCAGGTACGCCGCGCGTTCATGCCAAAAGGCAAGGCGTTTTGCAAGCGAAAACCACAACCCCGCTCTTAAGTCTTCGTCAACACAACGCAAGCGATACTGCAGTCATTGTTTTGGGCGTTGCGTCACTCTTTTCCACAAATCATTTTCAAGAGAAATTCCGATGTCGCTCGTTCAATTGGCGATGGCTGCGCGCACGCCTTCCGCGCTCGCCCACCGTATCCCGACGCTCCTGACGATTGTCGTTCCCACCTATAACGAGCGGACCAACATCCGCCTGCTCGCCAAGCGGCTCGATCAGGTCTTGGGCGAGACAGGCTGGGAGATGGTGATCGTCGACGACGACAGCCCCGACGGCACCCATGCCGTGGCCAAAAGCATGGCCCGCCGCGATCCACGTATTCGCTGCCTGCGCCGCATCGGACGCAGGGGGCTATCGGGCGCCTGCATCGAGGGCATGCTGTCGTCCTCTTCGCCCTATGTGGCAGTGATGGACGGCGACCTTCAGCATGACGAAACCATTTTGCCGCAAATGCTGGAAGCGCTGCGCGAGGGCGCCTCGGATCTTGTGATCGGCAGCCGATTGGTGGAGGGCGGCGACGCCGCCAGCGGCTTCGGACGCGCCCGGCAATGGATCAGCGCGACAGCGGCGCGCCTCTCGCGCCTCGCGCTGCGCACCGACGTACGCGATACGATGAGCGGGTTTTTCATGATCCGCCGCGATATCGCCGACGAACTGGTCCCAAAACTGTGCACGGACGGCTTCAAGATTCTCGCCGATATACTGGCGACCGCTGGCCCTTCCCTGCGCGTGCAGGAGGTCGGCTATTCCTTCCGCGAACGCCACGGCGGAGAATCAAAACTCGACGCAAAAGTGGCGCTCGATTTTCTTGGGCTGATCCTCAACAAGATCACCGGCGGAACGCTGCCTGTCAGCTTTGTCGGTTTCGCACTGGTTGGCGTTTCGGGCCTCATCGTCCATCTGGCGGTTCTTTACGTAGCCATGCAGGCGGGCGCGGCGTTTGTCGCGGCGCAGACGTGCGCGACGCTCATCTCCATCGTCTCAAATTTTGCGCTCAATAACAGCCTCACCTATCGCGCCTCGCGCTTGCGCGGTTGGCGCTGGGTGCGCGGCCTGTTGATGTTCTCAGCCATATGCTCGATCAGCGCGGTCGCCAACATCGGCGTTGCCACGTGGATGTTCGAGCGCGAGCAAACATGGATTGTCGCGGGCCTCGCGGGCGTTCTGATGGGCGCGGTGTGGAATTATGCGGTGAGCACGAAATTTGTGTGGCGCGCGTGAGCGGAGGTTCTTGGCGGAGCCGTCTGAAGGCAGCCCTGCAAAAGGATCGGCCGTTCGACAGACAAATGGCGATGCGCGCTATTTTGCTTCTGGCGATTGCAAACCTGACGATTAACCCGATCCCGACGATGATGACATGGAGCGCCGTTGTCGAAAGTGGTAAGCAACCCGAAATTGGAACAGATTTTCTGAGCTTTTACACGGCGTCCAAAATGGCGCTCGCGGGTCATTCGCTCGATGTCTACAATCAGGTTCTGCACAAGGCTGCGCAGAAGTTGATATTCCCGGGCCTCGAAGGTCATTTCGCGTTCTTCTATCCGCCGATATTTCTTTTGCTTTGCCTGCCGCTCGCGCTTTTGCCCTATTACGCGGCGCTGACGGGATGGCTGGCGGCAAGTGCGCTCGCTTGCTTTGTCGCCCTTGCGCGATGGGCGCCCATGAGCATGGGCGAACGCCTGCTGGCTCTCATCGCATTTCCCGCGTTCACGATGAACGTGTTTCATGGCCAAAACGCCTTCCTCACCACAGCCCTCATGGCAGGCGGGATTATGGCGCTTGAGCGAAGGCCGCTGCTGGCGGGGGCGCTGTTTGGCGCACTTGTCTTCAAGCCGCAATTTGGGCTGCTGATACCGCTGTTGTTGATCGTCACCGGAAACTGGCGGGCGATTTTAGCCGCAGGCGCAAGCGCTGTTGCTTTCATATTGGCCTCTCTGGCGATCTTTGGCGCGGAAGTCTGGCGGGCCTATTTCGTAATCATGCCGCAGGCGCATGCGGCGCTGAACGAGAATTTTATTGGCAACGAGAAAATGCAAAGCGTGTTCGCCATGCTGCGCATCGTCGGCGCTTCCGTGAACGCGGCCTATATCGCGCAGGCTATCGTGAGCGCAGCGGTTTGCGTCACGCTGATCTACGTGAGCCGCCGAACGAACAGCACCCGCAGCCTTGACGCGCTGATGGTTACGGGCGTCATGCTGTGCACGCCGTTCATGCTGCGCTACGATCTAATGCTGCTGGCGATCCCGTTGCTTTGGCTGGCGGGAGAAGGTGCGAGAACGGGTCTCCTGCGCGGAGAAAAACAGATCGCCAGCCTCGCCTTTCTACTGCCGCTTGTGCCGGTGGCGATTGCGCAGGCGTTTTATATCCTGCTGGCGCCGCTTGTGATTGGCGCACTGTTCATCACACAGGCGCGGCGCATTCTGCGCTCATAAAAAAGGGGAGCCTGTTGAGGCTCCCCTTCTCAAGCAGCTTGCACTTGCTTGTTACTCAATGATGGACGCGACGACGCCTGCGCCGACGGTGCGACCGCCTTCACGAATGGCGAAGCGCAGCTTTTCTTCCATGGCGATCGGCACAATCAGCGCCACTTCCATCGAAATGTTGTCGCCCGGCATCACCATTTCCGTGCCTT
>CAMCMI010000229.1 GCA_945875875.1 Rhizobium sp. Q54 | reverse complement strand
TTGTGCGAGAGGCGCGCGCCGTCCTTTATAGCGGCTGCAATTTTGGCTCGCGCGCTGCGCGGTCGGGGGAAGTTCATGGCCGTCAAAATGTCTGAAGACCTGCGCACGGGCGCGCTCGTCTATCATCGCTTGCCCAAACCCGGGAAACTGGAAATTCAGGCCACCAAGCCGCTGGGCAATCAGCGCGATCTGGCGCTGGCCTATTCGCCCGGCGTTGCGGCGGCCTGCGAGGCCATCGTCGAGAATCCGGCGGAAGCCGCCAACCTCACCATTCGCCAGAACCTCGTGGGCGTCATCACCAACGGCACGGCTGTGCTTGGGCTTGGCGACATCGGCCCGCTGGCGTCCAAGCCTGTGATGGAGGGCAAGGCGGTCCTGTTCAAGAAATTCGCGGGCATTGACGTGTTCGACATCGAGATCGAGCAGCGCGACATCGACAAGTTCGTTGATACGGTCGCGGCGCTGGAGCCCACGTTTGGCGGCATCAACCTTGAGGACATCAAGGGGCCCGATTGCTTCGAGATCGAGGAGAAGCTGCGCGCGCGCATGTTGATCCCTGTGTTCCACGACGACCAGCACGGCACCGCGATCATCGTCGGCGCCGCCGTGCGCAACGCGCTTGAATTTGCGGGCAAGAAAATCGGCGACGTGAAAATCGTCTGCTCGGGCGCTGGCGCGGCGGCTCTCGCCTGCCTCAACCAGCTCGTGGCGCTTGGCGCCAAGCGGGAGAACATCTTCGTCAGCGATCTGGAAGGCGTGGTCCACAAGGGCCGCAACCAGCTGATGGACCGCTGGAAGGAAGTTTACGCGCAGGAGACGAGCGCGCGCACGCTGGGCGACATCATCGAGGGCGCGGACGTCTTCCTAGGCCTGTCGGCTGCGGGCGTTTTGAAGCCTGAGATGGTCAAGCGCATGGGCGCGCGCCCGCTCATTCTGGCGCTCGCAAACCCCACGCCCGAGATCATGCCGGAAGAAGCGCTGGCGGCGCGGCCGGACGCGATGATCTGCACCGGGCGGTCCGATTATCCCAATCAGGTCAACAACGTCCTGTGCTTCCCTTACATCTTCCGCGGGGCGCTGGACGTTCACGCCACGACCATCAACGAAGAGATGAAGCTCGCCGCCGTCGAAGCGATTGCGCAATTGGCGCGCGAGGCGCCTTCCGACGTTGTGGCGCAGGCCTATGGCGGCTCGGCGCCGCTGTTTGGCGCCGATTCGCTCATTCCTTCGCCGTTCGATCCGCGCCTGATCCTGCGCATCGCGCCCGCCGTCGCCAAGGCCGCGATGGACACGGGCGTGGCTCGCAAGCCGATTGAAGATTTCGACGCCTATATCGAGCAGCTCGGACGCTTCGTGTTCCGCTCCGGCTTCCTGATGAAGCCAGTGTTTGCGCAGGCCAAGTCCGATCCGCGCCGTGTGATCTATGCGGACGGCGAAGACGAGCGCGTGCTGCGCGCCACCCAAGTTGTGCTGGAGGAGGGGCTGGCGGTGCCGATCCTCATCGGTCGCCCGTCCGTGGTGGAAAAGCGCATTGAGCGTTTCGGCCTGCAAATCAAGCCGGGGCGTGATTTCGAGCTGGTGAACCCTGAAGACGATCCGCGCTATCGCGATTATGTACAGACGCTGATCGAGGTCGCGGGACGCAAGGGCGTGACGCCGGACGCAGCGCGCACGCTGGTGCGCACCAACAATACGGTGATCGGGGCGGTGGCTCTGCGTCGCGGCGATGCGGATGCGCTGATCTGCGGGCTGGAGGGACGCTTCTCGACGCGCCTGCGCTATCTCAAGGACATCGTGGGCCTTGCGCCCGGCGCCAGCGATTTCTCGGCGCTGTCGATGCTGATTACCCAGCATGGCGCGTATTTCCTGGCCGATACGCATGTGCGCTCCAACCCGACCGCTGCCGAAATTGCGGACATGACCATTGGCATCGCCGAGCATGTGCGCCGCTTTGGCCTGACGCCGAAAGTGGCGCTGCTGGCCGATAGCGATTTTGGCGGCAGCGATTCAGCCTCGGCGCTGAAAATGCGCGCGGCGGTGGAGCTGGTGCGGATGATTAACCCGACGCTGGCGGTTGATGGCGAGATGCAGGCCGACACTGCCCTGTCGCAGGCGATCCGCGACCGCGTGATGCCCAATTCCCGCTTTACGGGCGAGGCCAACGTGCTGGTGATGCCCAATCTTGAATCGGCGAACATCGCATTCCAGCTCGTGAAAGTGCTGGCCGACGCTTTGCCCATCGGCCCCATTCTGATGGGTGCGGCCAAGCCCGCTCATGTGCTCACGCCCTCCGTCACCGCGCGCGGCATCGTCAACATGACGGCGATTGCGGTGGCCGAAGCGCAGGCGCACGACAAGTGGGACCCCGCCTAACGGGCGGGCAGCCTTCAAAAGCGAACGCCAAAAGCAAAAAAGCTCCGGTTTCCCGGAGCTTTTTCGTATTCAA
Source organism: Rhizobium sp. Q54 (assembly GCA_945875875.1). Taxonomy (GTDB): domain Bacteria; phylum Pseudomonadota; class Alphaproteobacteria; order Rhizobiales; family Beijerinckiaceae; genus Terripilifer. The sequence goes on along the minus strand of CAMCMI010000229.1, from coordinate 1,992 downwards.
AGGTCTAAGGATCAGACCGAATAGTACATGTCGAATTCGACCGGATGCGGGGTCATTTCGAAACGCATCACGTCCTGCATCTTCAGCTCGATATAGCTGTCGATGAAGTCGTCGTTGAACACGCCGCCGGCCTTCAGGAACGTGCGATCCTTGTCGAGGTTCTGGAGAGCCTCGCGCAGCGAGCCGCAAACGGTCGGGATCTTCTTCAGCTCCTTCGGGGGAAGGTCGTAGAGATCCTTGTCCATGGCTGCGCCCGGATCAATCTTGTTGATGATGCCGTCGAGGCCAGCCATCAACATCGCGGCGAACGCGAGGTAGGGGTTGGCGGTCGGATCGGGGAAGCGCACTTCAACGCGCTTCGCCTTCGGGTTGTTGGTCCACGGAATACGGCACGAAGCGGAGCGATTGCGCGCCGAATAGGCGAGCAGCACGGGGGCTTCATAGCCGGGCACCAGGCGCTTGTAGGAATTCGTCGACGGGTTCGTGAACGCGTTGAGCGACTTCGCATGCTTGATGATGCCGCCGATGTACCACAGGCATTCCTGCGACAGGTCGGCATACTTGTTGCCGGCCATGATCGGCTTGCCGTCTTTCCAGATCGACTGGTGGACGTGCATGCCCGAACCGTTATCGCCGAAGATGGGCTTGGGCATGAAGGTCGCGGTCTTGCCGTAGCTCTGGGCGACCTGATGGATGCAGTACTTGTAGACCTGCATGTGGTCGGCCATCGTGGTCAACGTGCCGAACTTGAGACCAAGTTCGTGCTGCGCGGAAGCCACTTCGTGATGGTGCTTCTCGACTACGGCGCCCATGGACTGCATCGCCGCAAGCATTTCGCCGCGCATGTCCTGAGCCGAGTCGATCGGGGGGACCGGGAAATAGCCGCCCTTGGTGCGAACGCGGTGGCCGAGGTTGCCGCCCTCATAATCCATATCCGAATTGCTCGGCAATTCGATGGAATCGAGCTTAAAGCCCGTGTTGTAGGGCTCTGCGGCGAAGCGCACGTCGTCAAACACGAAGAATTCAGCCTCGGGACCGACGAACACAGTGTCGCCGATGCCGGTCGACTTCAGGTAAGCCTCGGCCTTCTTGGCGATGCCGCGCGGATCGCGATTGTAGGGCGCGCCCGTGGACGGCTCCAGAATGTCGCAGCTGATGACCATGGTGGACGCCGCGAAGAAGGGGTCCATGCAAGCGGTCGTGGGGTCCGGCATGAGGATCATGTCGGATTCGTTGATCGCCTTCCAGCCAGCGATCGACGAACCGTCGAACATCGTGCCTTCCGAGAAGATTTCCTCGTCAACGAGAGAAATGTCGAACGTGACGTGCTGCCACTTTCCGCGCGGATCGGTGAAACGGAAGTCCACATACTTGACGTCATTATCCTTGATCGCCTTGAGGACGTCCTGGGCGGTCTTCATGTCGATGCCTTTCTGGTCTGCTGACTGCGGTTGAGAAAGCTTTAAGCGCGTTAAATTGCGTCCGGGCCGGTTTCACCGGTCCTGATGCGGATCGCGCCTTCGATGTTTGATACAAATATCTTGCCATCGCCGATGCGGCCCGTCTGGGCGGCCTTGCGAATGGCTTCTACGGCGCGATCAAGCATCTCGTCGTTGAGGACGACCTCGATCTTCACCTTGGGCAGGAAATCGACGACGTATTCAGCGCCGCGATACAGCTCGGTATGGCCTTTCTGACGGCCAAAGCCCTTAGCCTCGGTCACGGTAATGCCGTGAAGTCCCGCCTCCTGCAGCGCTTCCTTCACTTCATCCAGCTTGAAAGGCTTAATGATCGCCTCAATCTTTTTCATGCCGTTACCGCTCCCGATGCGGTCCCCGCGCGTCATGCGACGCCCGTGAGGAACTCGTTTGGCTCATAGCACCTGCCATGCCAAGATTCTATCCACAAAACGGCTGCTGCGCACAGGGGAGAGATTCAAACGCGGGCAGGGGCGCGCTATTTGGTGGGCGGGGTGATTAATAATTGTGCAGT
>CAMCMI010000228.1 GCA_945875875.1 Rhizobium sp. Q54 | reverse complement strand
TTCGGCCTGCGCACGCGCCACCGCCGCCGCGCCGTCGCCGACGATCGCCACGCTATGGCCGAGCGCCTTCAGCGTCGCCTCGATCACCATCTGGTTGGTGGCCACGTCCTCTGCCACCAGAATGCGCTGCGGCGGGCAATCAGCAGGCGCGAGCGCCGCCTCTGCGGCTGCTTGCGCAAGCGCGCCGCCGTCGTCAGCCTCGACAAGCGGGATCTCAATCCAGAACGTGCTGCCTTCGCCTTGCCGGCTTGTCGCGCCAACGCACCCGTCCATCGCTTCAATGATCGTGCGGGTGATAGCGAGACCAAGCCCGGCGCCGCCATAGATCGACTGGATGCTGGCGCTCTCCTGCTCGAATTTTTCAAACACCCGACCCAGCGCCTCGGCGCCGACGCCGATGCCGGTGTCGCGCACGCTCAGGCGCAACCGGCGCGCATGGCCCGCGCCAGAGGTTTGCGCAATCAGCGCAACGGCGCCTGCGCTTGTGAACTTCACGGCGTTTCCCAGCAGGTTAATCAAAGCCTGCCGCAAGCGCGCCGCATCCGCCAGAATGACCGGGGGCAGATCGTCGAACCCCTCCAGCGCCATCTCCAGCCCTTTGGCCTCGCCAGCGGCCTTGGTGACAAGGAACGCCGAGCGCAGCACCTGCGCAGGATCGCAAGGCAATTCATGCAGACCAACGCCGGCCGCCTCAAACCGGGAGAAATCGAGAATATCGTTGACCAAAGTCAGCAGGGCGTCGCTGCAAGAGGAAATCGTATCGAGATATCGAGCCTGCTCTGCGCTCAAAGGCGCGGCGCGCATCGCTTGCGCCGCCCCGATGACGCCGTTGAGCGGCGTGCGGATTTCATGGCTCATGACAGCCAGAAAATTTGTCTTGGCGCGCGCCGCCGCCTCCGCCGCCTCCTTGGCTTCCGCCAGCTCGGTGATGTCGGTGTAAGTCTGGATCAGGCTCCCGTCCGGCATCGGATCGCTGCGAATCTCCAGCACAGTGCCATTGGGCCGGCGCCGGATGTAGGACTTCGGCGGTCGCCCCTTGCCCTCCAGCAAGAACGCGCGCACCTCCTCGGGCAGCAATTCGCCGTTGGGGCCAAATTCCTCGTTGCGCATTTGTTCGGCGAACACGGCGCGCGTGGTGGGGGGGAAGGGCGGATCTTCAATGCCGCCATATTCAAGCGCCCGCTTGTTATAGAGCCAGAAGCGTCCATCGGGCCGGATCACGGCGACGCCTTGATTCATGTGGTTGAGCGTCAGCTCTATGAGGTTTGATTTACCTTGATAATCGGAGATGTTGCAGTTGAGCACTTTTGCGAACTGTTGCTCTGCGAACCGAAGTTTCTCGGCGACCTGCCGGAAGCTCCTGCGGCCTCTGTAATACGCAAACGCGAGCGAGCTGATGATCGCCCCAATCATTACGACGATGGCCAGAAATTCGTTTCCCGCCCGGCTCCTTGTCGTCCCTAAAAATTCGGCTGCCAGCAATATGATGGCAATCGAAATGAACACTAAAGCGCTTTCCCCCGAATATCGATGAACGCTAACGAGCGCCTTGCGGGCAAGGAGAGACGACGGCGAGGCCATGCAATGTCCAATGACGAGAAGCGCAGGATAACGCTTCGACGATCAACGATTACGGTTGCTTTTCGATTAACCGAACTGAATAATGAAACGATTGATTTCGTCGAAAAGACGATTTTCGAGATGCTGCCTTTTTAATCTCGACGAACCCGTTTCAAGGGTGAACAAATTATGGATGAGTCGGCTCTTCGTAGCGGCAGTTTTTCTCAAAATGTGAGTTTGTTTTTAACCCGGGTCACATATCGTCGCGCGACTTCAAGTGAGGATCGAGAGGCAATTTTCCGTCTCCGCTATGAAGCGAACCTTCGCGAACAAACGATAGCCAGTAACGATTCCGGGATTTTGACGGATGACTTTGACAATGTTGCAAACGGCGTCAACGTCTGCGTGCTCGTCGATGGTGAACTCTGCGCGTCTATTCGACTTCATCTGTTGTCGCCGGAGACGCCCAATTCTCCGCTGCTTCACGCCTATCCCGAAATCATGAGCGACAAACTCAGATCCGGCTTTCGCATCGTCGATATCACACGCCTCGCAGCCGACTATCAAAAAGCGCGTTCGCACCGCTACTTGCCCTATGCCACCGTTCGTTTGAGCATGCTCGCGGCGAAGCAATGGGATGCTGATTTGATAATGGCGGGCGTCCGGAAAGAACACATACCGTTTTATAGACGAGAATTCATGGCTGAGCCGCTGACAGATCCGCGCCCATATCCGACACTCATCAAGTTGCTCGCGCTTTTTGAAATCGACTATAGGAAGGTTGGGCATCGTATTATTTCGCAACACCCATTTCACGATTCGTCGAATGAAGAGAGACAGGCTATTTTTGGGCCTCCACGTAAGCTTCCACCTGATATGCGGAAGGAAACCGACAGATCAATGCATTCTAATATCAATGCGTAAGGCATAATTGAAAATCGATTTCGCCCCAACGCGTCTAACCCCATTGAGATAAGAAGGACTTTTATGATCCGGAAGCTGAAAACTGACTCAGCCTCGACTTTTAATGCGTCCGCTAATCGCGACAGCGACCGCTGGCTCATCATCTCCCTCCTCTTCCTCTTCATGCTCATCAATTATGCAGACCGCGCGATTCTGGGGCTCGCAGCCGGGCCTATCATGCGTGATCTGGGGTTGAACCATCGCGAGTTCGGGCTTGTTGGCTCCGCCTTCTTTTTGTGCTTTTCGGTGTTTGCGATCATCATCGGGTTTCTCGTCAACCGGCTTGAGACGCGCGGCGTCTTGCTGACGCTGGCCCTTGTCTGGTCGCTTGCGCAATTGCCGATGGCGCTTGGCGGGGGCTTTGGCCTGCTGCTGGCCTCGCGCATGTTGCTGGGCGCTGGCGAGGGGCCGGCCTATCCGCTGGCGATTCACAGCGCCTATAAATGGTTTCCTGACCACCACCGCACCTTGCCGACCGCCATCATCACGCAGGGCTCTGCGTTTGGCGTCATCGTCGCGGCGCCTGCGCTCAACTGGATCATCGGCGCCTATGGCTGGCGTACGGCGTTTGGCGTTCTCGTCGTCGTCGGGCTGGTTTGGGCCGCGGTCTGGCTGCGACTTGGCCGGGAAGGTCCGCTCGGCGAACAATCGCACAGCGAATCAGAAACCCTGGCGCCGCAGCCACAACAACCTGCCCCCTATCGGCGCCTGCTGCTGAACCCCACGATCCTGAGCGCATGGTTTTCCATGTTTGCGGCCTATTGGGCGCTGGCTTTGCTCATTGTCTGGTTTCCCTCCTATCTGCGCACCGCCATCGGCGCAACGGAGGCAGGCGTTGGCTGGTGGAGCGCGATGCCATGGCTGGGCGGGGCGGCGATGATCCTGATCCTCGGCTGGGCCTCGCAAGCATTAATGCTGAACGGGCGTTCGAGCCGTTTGGCGCGCGGCATTTTGCCTTGCGCGCTGGGGCTTGCGGGCGCGCTCTGCCTACTCGCCCTGCCGTTTGCCGCAAGCGCGGGAGCAAAGCTGGCGCTCGCTTGCTTCGGCGTTATATTGCCAAACGCTATCGTGGCGCCGGCGCAAGCGATCATGGGCGAATTGTCGCCCGTCGCACAGCGGGCGGCCGTCATGTCGGTTGGCAACGCCATCGCGGGCACGGCTGGCATCATCGCCCCATTCATCACCGGCGCGCTGATCGAGGACGCCGAGTCTCAAGCGGAGGGCTTTGCCATCGCCTTCGCGCTTTGCGGGCTGGTGGTCGCAATTGCAAACCTTTTCGGGCTTGCGCTCATCCGGCCTGACCGTGAGGCGGAACGGCTGGCGGCATATAGACCCGCAACGCATGGCGGCGGAGCGTAAAGACTACAGGGGTGTTGCACTCTCTGGACCGCGCGCGCATCTTTGAGCGCACACAAGAGCGCGCTGTCCCGTTAGCGGCGCGCCCGCTCAATCGCTTCCCACACCCGCAAAGGCGTGGCGGGCATGTCGATATGGGTGACGCCAAATTCGGACAGAGCATCGACCACCGCGTTCATGATCGAGGTCATCGAACCCGCGCAACCAGCTTCCCCGCAGCCTTTGACGCCCAGCGGATTTGTCTTGGCCGGATCAGGCAGCGAGGCGTAGGCAAATTGCGGCGCATGGTCGGCGCGCGGCATGGCGTAATCCATGAACGAGCCCGAGAGCAATTGCCCGTCGGCGCCGTAATGGGTTTCCTCCATCAGGCATTGGCCGAGCCCCTGCACGACGCCGCCCTGCACCTGGCCCTGCACAATGACCGGGTTCACGACATTGCCGAAATCCCCCACCATCGAATAGCGCACGATCGTCGTGATACCCGTCTCCGGGTCGATCTCGACCTCGCAGATATGGCAACCGTTGGGATAGGTCGCCGCGCCAGCGCTCCCAACGTGATC
>CAMCMI010000227.1 GCA_945875875.1 Rhizobium sp. Q54 | reverse complement strand
CGTCTTGGCGAGATCATCGGCGGCGTCGAGCAGAACACCAGCGGCGCAAAACCCGCGCCCGCCGCCCAATGAGCCTTGATGCCTTGACGCAAACGCAGGCGGGCGCCATCGCCCGTCTGCGGGAAGAAGTGGCTGCGGCGTCGCGACTTATGGTGATGGAGAACTTGCTGGATTATTCGGGCCATGTCAGCGCCCGCGTGCCGGGCATGGACGCCTATCTGATCCAGCCCGGCGTTGACCCGCGTTCCGATGTTTTGCCCGGGCGTTTGTTGATCGTCGATTTTGACGGCAATGTTCTTGAGGGCGGCGCCGGTCTGCGCCCGCCCATCGAGACGCCGATCCACGGCGAGATTTATCGCGCGCGGCCTGACGTGCAATCGGTGCTGCATTCGCACATGGAGCTGGCGATAGCGTTCACGCTGATGGAGGGCGTGCAATTGCAGCTGATGCGCGCGCGCGCTGTGCGCTGGGAGAGCGGCATCCCGATGCATCCCGACCCCAGCCACATCAAGCTGAAGTCGCAGGGCGAGGCGCTGGCGCGCGATCTTGGACCCCATCATGCTTTGCTGATGCGCGCGCACGGGCTGGTGCTGACGGCTGAATCCGTACCCGCGATTCTGGTCGACGCCGTGCATTTTGACGAGAATGCGCGCGCCCACATGCAGGCCTTGCAGGCGGGGAAAACTCCGCTGCCGCTGACGCCAGAAGAGATCGTGCAAATCAACAAGCACGAGGTGCGCGATTTTCATATCGGCAAGCTGTGGGCTTATTACCTGAACAAGGGCCGCAAGGCGGGAGTTTTGAGGGGCGAGTAGTTGGTAGCGAGCAGCGAGTAGGCGGTGGAATTGATCCAGCGCAAGGCGGGTGCGTTTGTCGCGTCTTATTTTCTTTCATACGGAACATCGTTCCACATAGAAGAACAAATAAGGCGAGGACAATACGATGCTCAGCAGAGAACAGAACGATCTTGTGACGCAGACCGGGCCGGGAACGGCGATGGGCGATCTTTTCCGCTGCTATTGGCTGCCGATCCTGCTCGCCGAAGAGCTTCCCGAGGCTGATTGCGCGCCGGTGCGGGTCAAGGTTCTCTCTGAGCGGTTGATCGCGTTTCGCGACAGCGAGGGCAAGCTCGGGCTGATCGACGAATTCTGCCCCCATCGCGGCGCCTCGCTCTGGTTCGCCCGCAACGAGGAATGCGGCCTGCGCTGCCCCTATCACGGCTGGAAGTTCGACGTGAACGGCCAGTGCGTCGACGTGCCCTCCGAGCCCGCAGAATCAGGCTACGCAAACAAGATCAAAGTTACTTCCTACCCCGTGATCGAGAAGGGCGGCGTGATCTGGACCTATATGGGCAAGCCTGAAAACAAGCCCGAAGAGCCCAATTATGAATTTGCAGTCGTGCCTGCCGAACAAAGCTTCATGTCCAAGCGCTATCAGGATTGCAATTGGTTGCAGGCGCTGGAGGGCGGCATCGATTCCTCGCACGTGTCGTTCCTGCATCGCGGCGACGTGAAATCCGATCCGCTGTTCAAGGATGCAGGCGGCAACAAGTATAATCTGAACGATCTGTCGCCGGTGTTCGAGGTGATTGAAAACGACGGCGGCCTGTTCATCGGCGCCCGCCGCATGGCCGAGGATAACCAATATTACTGGCGCATCACGCCCTGGCTGATGCCCTGCTACACAGCGGTTCCCCCGCGCGGCGATTATCCGATGCACGGCCATTTCTGGGTGCCGATCGACGACAATGCCTGCTGGGCGTGGAGCTTTGATTATCATCCCGTGCGCGCGCTCACCGAGGCTGAAGTCGGCCATATGAGAGCAGGCAAGGGCGTGCATGTGAAATACATTCCCGGCACCTATATGCCGCTGGCCAACAAGGACAACGATTATCTGATGGACCGCGCGGCGCAAAAAGCAGGCACGACCTATAGCGGCATCGAGGGCATCGGCACGCAGGACGCCTCGTTGCAGGAAAGCATGGGGCCGATCGTCGACCGCACGAAGGAAAATCTCGTGGGTTGCGACAACGGCATCATCATGGCGCGTCATAAATTGATGCGCGCTGCAAAGGCCCTGCGCGACAAGGGCCAATTGCCGCCCGCCCGCTCGCCCGAGCAGCAAGCCGTGCGCGCAACCGCGCTTCTGCTGAAGCGTGAAGTGCACTTCCGCGACGGCGCCAAAGAAGCGCTGAAAGCCAGGAAGGGCGTGCCGCAGACGAGCGTTTGAAAGGGGCGAGCAGCGAAGAGAGCTTTCTTCCTTCTCCCGCAGGGGGAGAAGAAAAATTCCGCGCTTTCTTCCTTCTCCCCTCGCGGGAGAAGGAAGAAAGCGCGAAGCGAGACGGATGAGGGGGCCTGAACGCTGCGAACCAACCCCTCATCCGCCCCTTGCTAACGCAAGGCGCACCTTCTCCCGCAAGGGGAGAAGGAAGTGCGCGCCGTTAATGCGATCTCCAGCGTTGTCGATTATGCTGCACGCTGGAGATATTCATGACTAAGCCGCCTGGCCTGCCTGGTTTCCTGCTCAGTCTCATTGTGATCGCCATTACAGCGCTGACGTGCTTCGCCCTCATTGGCGCGGTGTTGTTTGCGATAGCCCATGGCGCGCAGGGACAAGCGGGCGTGCGCGCGCTTGCGGGCATGTTCGATCTGTCGCGACTTGGCGCGCTGTCAGGGGCCCGCGCAACGGCTTTGTTTGCTCTGGCGGCGATGCTTTATGCTTCAATCATTGGCGGCGTTCTCGTCGTGGCGCGCTTGTGGGGCGGGGCTAACTTTCGCGATCTGCTGGCGTGGCATGGCCCCTGTCCGCAATTGCGCATGCGCTATTGGCCATGGCTGCTGGCCATTCCGCTTTATCACCTCGTGGCGGGAACGCTGCTGCGGCTGCTATATCCTGAAATCTCGATGAACTTGCGCTTGCCTGCCGAGGCGCTGGCGCTGAGTTTGTCGTTTCTGGCCATCGTCATCCTTGCGCCTCTGGCGGAGGAGCTTTTCTTTCGCGGCTGGCTATACGGCGCATTGCGCGCGCGCCTGTCAGCCAGCGCCGCCATTGTCGCCTGCGCGATCATTTTCGCGCTCGCGCATTGGGACGGGATTGGGCTTTATCCGGTTGCCGTGTTTGCGCCGGGGCTCGTTCTCACGATCCTGCGCGAGCGCACGGGCTCGGCGAAAACGACGTTTCTGGCCCACGCAATCTATAATTTCGCCGGCTGGGTCGGGCTGGCGGCGATCAGCCTGATGCGCGCCTAGCCGGCGCCGGGCGCCCCGCCCGTCAGCAGGCGTTCGATTTCATGAACCGGCATGCCTGTGAGATCCTTGGCCACTTCCTCGCCAAGAATAGCCTTCATTCCATTGCCATAGGCTTGCCGCAAAATCCCCAGCGCTTTGGGTGGGGCGACTATGTGGACACGCTTGATCTTGGGCGCCTCGGTTTCGAGCTTTGCGATCAGGCGCCCCAGAAAATCGGCCTCGGACTGGCTCTTATAATCGGTCTGCTCGACTGCGCTGCGGGCGCTCCCGAAAGATTGATGAACCCGCCCCGGCGCGTCGGAGCCTAGCTCGCGGGTGCTGCCGTGCTGCTCCTCGAAAGCCTCCCTCGTGCGCAGATTAGGGAATTTCTCGTCCCCGATGTTCTCTAAAATCAGGGCTCTGGCGCCATCACACACCAAAATCCAGTCACCTTGCGCAAACTTCATGTCCAGCATTTCTTTTCCCTTTCGGCCACGCGCTGCGTGGGCTGCCCTGCGAGGAGGGAATCGTTATAAGAGGGCGTCAGTTCCATTTTCCGCCGAGCCAAGTTAAAGCCCCATGCGCCAATATCATGAGCTTCTCAATCGCGTCCTCCATGAGGGCGTCCATAAATCCGACCGCACCGGCACCGGCACGCTGTCGGTATTTGGTCACCAGATGCGGTTTGATCTGGGGCAGGGTTTTCCGCTCGTCACCACCAAGAAGCTGCACCTGAAGTCCATCGTGCATGAATTGCTGTGGTTCATTGCGGGCGATACGAACGTCAAATATCTGCGCGAGAACGGCGTCTCCATCTGGAACGAATGGGCGGACGAGAACGGCGAGCTGGGGCCTGTCTATGGCCGCCAATGGCGCTCATGGACGGGCGCCGACGGGCGCGCGCACGATCAGCTTGCAAGCCTGCTGGCCGAGATTCAGCGCAACCCGGATTCGCGCCGGCTCGTCTTATCGGCGTGGAACGTGGGCGATCTCGACAAGATGGCGCTGGCGCCGTGCCATTGCCTGTTCCAGTTTTACGTGGCGGACGGCAAGCTCTCGTGCCAGCTTTATCAGCGCTCCGCCGATTGTTTTCTGGGCGTGCCGTTCAACATCGCCAGCTACGCGCTCCTCACGCATATGATGGCGCATGTGTGCGGGCTTGGCGTGGGCGATTTCGTGCACACGTTCGGCGATGCGCATTTGTACGTAAACCATCTGGAGCAGACGAAGCTGCAATTGTCGCGCGATCTTCGCCCCCTGCCAAAGCTGCGGCTGA
>CAMCMI010000226.1 GCA_945875875.1 Rhizobium sp. Q54 | reverse complement strand
CGTCGATATAAATAAGATCAAAATCGGTCTCGTCGTGTTTCTCGAAGAATGAATACGACGTGCCTTTGCACTTGGTGACCTTGTCTGCGTATTTAGCTGTGTTGGCGTCGAAATTACGCTCAACCTGCATGATCTGGTCTGGATCGGCGTGCTCGTCGGAGCCCTGCCACGTATCGACGCAGAAGAGTTTTATATTATCAAATTTCTGCAACAGGAAGAAACTCGACAATCCCTCCCAGCTGCCAATCTCAAGCGCCTTGATCGGCTTGTGGTTGTTGAAGGCGCAGGAATCCAGCGTGCTGAGCCAGGTGGGGACATGACCGCTGAACCAGTCTGTCGTAGTTTCTTGTTCCGCTGCGGACGTTGAGAAGTTTTTAACTGCCGTAGCGTAACGTCTTTTAATGCCCCGAACGACGAAACTGTCGCTCAGGCGGCGCTGCAAAACACATGCGGGCGCCAGAGTGTTGTTGAGATAACGAAACATTTCCAGATAACGATACGTTGAAACTAAAGCGCTCATTGCGCGACTCCAAATAAATGAACTGCACTCCAGCCTAGGCTGCGATAAGTTTCCAAACGTTTATCAGTTGAGCGATCAGCGGGCTGCGGTCAGCCGTTCAACAGCAAAACAATTCCGCCCAATATCAGCGCCATTCCGAAATATTCGCGCAGGCTTGCTCCCTGTTTGAATACGCGCCGGGTGACGATCAGCGCCATCGGCACCTCTATCAGGGCCAGCGTGCGCACCGCCGCCGCATTGGCGAGCGAAAACGCCATCAGCCATAATTGCGACGCCAGCGCCCCCATGGAGCCAGCGAACAAAGAGCGTCGCCAATCGCGTGCAATGGCGCCGATGCATGGCCGGTCAAACGTTGCGAGCCATGCGAGAATGAGAGCGCATTGAATCGATTGCCCAACCACAAGCGCACTGGTCGCTTTCATCATCGCTGAGCCATCGCCCATATCCAATAGCGCGCCGCGATAGGACGTGGCGGACAGCGCGAACAACACCCCGCCTGACAAGCCCAGCACAGCAGGTTTCCAGCCCAATGCGGCGCCGACGTGCGCAGCGCTTTTGGCAGGCCATGAGATTAACAGGACGCCAGCCGTGGCCACAAACACGGCCGCCGTGGCGGCGGGGCTCATGGTTTCGCCCAAAAACGCCGCGCCCAGAAGCGCAATCACGACCGGCTCGATCTTGGTGTAGGCCGTAATGACCACGAAGGAGCGCTCGCGCATGGCCGCCAGCATTAATCCTGTCGCCAAAGCCTGTGAGCCGCCGCCCGCTGCAATCCAGGCTATCGTCTTCCAGCTCATATCAGGCGGCGTGAGCCCCAGCGCCAAAGTCTGGACGGCGAACAGCGCGCCGATGAACGGCAGGCTGAACAGAAAGCGCACATGGGTCGCGCCCGCTGGTCCAAGCGCCCTGACGAGATCACGCTGGGTGGCGTTGCGGGCCGTCTGTGCGGCGGAGGCTGCAATGGTGCAAAAAATCCAGGCGGAGGCTGAAAAGGCGGCGAGCATGGGGCGATCCGGCAGCCGACGATTCGGCTCCTGCCAGATTAGCTCTGCGCGGCGGCGAAATCCCCCCGTTTGACCCGGGGCCGGGGCATGGCTAACACAAGCGCTTCTCGGAGCGGGCCATGGCCGTCTACACTGAAGTCCCTGACGACGACCTTGCAGCCTTTCTGGCTGAATATGGGGTAGGCGCCTTGTTGTCGTGCAAGGGGATAGCCGAGGGCGTCCAGAATTCCAATTTCCTGATTCACGCCGATGCAGGCTTCTACATTCTGACCCTCTACGAGAAGGGCACTGTGGAATCCGGCCTGCCGTTTTTCCTTGGGCTGATGGAGCATTTGAGCGCGCGCGGCGTCACCTGCCCGCTGCCCGTGCGCAATCGCGAAGGCCAATCTTTGGGCCGCCTTGCCGGGCGCCCGGCAGCGTTGGTGACGTTTCTCGACGGCATGTCGGTCAAGCGCCCGGACGCAAAGCATTGCGCAGCCGTGGGCGAAGCGCTCGCCAATCTGCACCAAGCCAGCGAGGGCTTTGGCCTCCGTCAGGAAAACGCCCTGTCCGTTGCTGGCTGGTCGCGCTTGTTTCAGGATACGCAGGCGCGCGCCGACGGCGTGTTGCCGGGGCTGGCTCTGACGCTGGCCAGCGAACTGGCCCACGTGCAGCAACACTGGCCGCACGATCTGCCGCGCGGGATCATTCATGCGGATTTGTTTCCCGACAACGTGTTCTTTCTCGGCGGCAAACTCTCGGGGCTGATCGACTTTTATTTCGCATGCGAGGATTTCTACGCCTACGATCTGGCGATCTGCCTGAACGCATGGTGTTTTGAGGCTGATTCTTCGTTCAACATCACCAAGGGGATGGCGTTGATCAGTGGCTATCAGCGCGTGCGCGCGCTTGAGGCGGCCGAGATCGAATGCCTGCCCTTGCTGGCGCGCGGCGCGGCTTTGCGCTTTTTGCTGACGCGATTGATCGACTGGCTCGACACGCCGGAAGGCGCCTTCGTGAAGAAGAAAGATCCCGGCGAATACCTCAAGAAATTGCGCTTTCACCAGCAGGCTGGCGGCGCCTCCGATTATGGTTTGATGACATGAGCGGGCGGGTTGCGATCTGGACTGACGGCGCGTGTTCTGGCAATCCCGGCCCCGGCGGCTGGGGGGCGGTGCTGACGTTTGACGGCACGGAGAAAGACCTGTGCGGCGGCGAACAGCTCACCACCAACAACCGCATGGAGCTGACGGCGGCGATCATGGCGCTGGAGGCGCTGAAACGCCCGTGCGAGATCGACCTGCACACCGATTCGCAATATGTGCGCGGCGGCATCACCGGCTGGATGGCTGGCTGGAAGCGCAACGGCTGGAAGACGTCCGACAAGAAGCCGGTGAAAAACGTCGAACTCTGGCAAAAGCTGGAGGAAGCCGCAGCGCGCCATCAGGTCAAATGGCACTGGGTGCGCGGCCACGCCGGAGACCCGATGAACGAGCGCGCCGACGAGCTGGCCCGCAGGGGCATGGCGCCGTTCAAGCGGTGAGATAGAAGCCCTCATCCAACGTTTGCTGACGCAAACGCCACCTTCTCCCGCAAGGGGAGACGGAAGTTGCGCTTGTTGCTGATCGTTGGCGCCCTTCTCCCGCCTGCGGGAGAAAGAAAGAAAAAACCCCGGCGCGCAGGCGCCGGGGCTCGTAGCTCAAGTTCAGGTGAAGGCGAGACTTAGAAGTCGCGCTGAACGCGGAGGCGGGCGCTGACGCCGCTGCCGGTCTTGTTGCTCTTGGCGCCAAGAGCATCTCTGAAGATGTCCTGCGAAGCGCGGGTGTAGACGACTTCGGCGCCGATTTCGAAGCCGGTGACGGGCAGCCAGGCGAACTGGGTGCCGATGTCAAACTGCTTCATGTCGCCAAACTTGTCGCGGCCGTTCCAGGCGGCGTTCTTGGCGATGTTCGGAGCCTTGAGAGACGCGTAGCTGGCGAAGAAATTCGAACGGTACTGGGGAGCCCAGAAATGTTCGAACACAGCTGCAACGTTCCAAGACTTCACGTTCTCGATCTGCGTAGCCGTGTAGACGTAGCTCGTCTTGCCGGTGACGTAGCCGCCAACGTTGCGGTTGTCAGAGGCGTAGGAATAGAACGAGGTGTAGTCAGTCATGCCATTGGCATAAGCGGCGGTGATCGAGAGCGAATCACCCTTGGCGAGCATCGGCAGGTTGATCTTCAGGCCGGCGCCGATGGCGTAAGCCGATTTCGAAAGATCAACTGTGTCAAGCGCGTTGGCGACCGAAGCCGTGCTGTACGCACCCGAAAGCTGGGCCGAGCCCCAAGCCTGATCGACACGGAAGTTGGCGTTGATCTGCGGCACGGAATTGTAGACTTCGTAGGTGCCGGTGAGAGCGGTGGCACCGCCAGTGCCGCTGGTGCCCGGGAAGCGGAACGAATCAGCGCGATCCTGCAGAGCGATCGTCGCCGACATGCCGCCGCCGAAAGTGGCGGTGTAGGCGAGCTGCTTGGCGTTGTTCGGCACGGCGCCGAAATGCGCGTCATGGTAGAGGTTCGTGTTCATGAACACGAAATTGTCGCGGGCCAGACCGGCGGTGAAGCCGGCAAAGCGGATGAACGCAAGAGCAAGCGTCGGGTTCGTGCCGGTGGCGGAAGCGGCGGCCGATTTGTCGTAAACGCCGGTGGTGCGGTCCATACGCAGCTGGAAGGCGGTCTGCACGGTGCCGAAAGCGGTGCGCGTGCGGGCGTCAACGTTCAGCTGGCCGCGGGCGCGGGTGCCCCAGGTGTTCTGGCCGTCGGTGGCTTCGCTGACAACCGGCACACCGAGAGCGCTTAGGCCAAAGGTTGTGCCAGCCGCAGGTCCATAAATCGTCTTCGCGCTGTTGTAGAGGTAATCAGCGCGCACGCGGCCGCCGATGCGGAGGCAGGTTTCGGTGCCGGGGATGAAGAAGAAGCCCGAGCCGTAGGCGTTGCAAACCTTGACGTATTCGACCGGAGCCGACTTGCGGCTCGGGAGATCAGCGGC
>CAMCMI010000225.1 GCA_945875875.1 Rhizobium sp. Q54 | reverse complement strand
CGCGCTTTTGACGAGCGTTTGAACGTGTATCTGCGCGCTCTGGTCGCCGACGTCGCGATGGACGAGGAGATCGCCAGCCAGCTCGGCGAGCCGCAATTCGAGCTGACGCGTTCTGGCTGGTATTGGCAGATTTCGCGCGTTGATGCGCCCAACCCGCTGGTTCGCGTTTCGCGCTCCCTGTTCGCCGCGCGCCTGCCGCCGTTGGCTGAAATGGGCGTGCGCTCAAACGAGGCGGGGTTGCGCAAGGCTTATATCATCGGCCCTGACGAGCGTCGGCTGCGTCTCATTGAGCGGATCATTGAAATTGAGGCGGACGGCCAATGGCTGGTGCAGGTCGCAGCCTCCACGGAGGAGATGGATCAGCAGTCGCGTTGGTTCACGTTTGCGCTCGGGGGCGCGTTTGTGACGCTGGCCTTTGCGCTGGTTGGGGCGACTGCGCTTCAGGTGCGCTATGGCCTTCGGCCCTTACGGCGTCTGCAAGACGAAGTCGCCGCAATCCGGCGCGGCGACAGCGAAAAGATTGACGGCGCATTCCCTGAGGATCTGGCGCCGCTGGCGGGCGAATTGAACTTGCTCATTGCCGCCAATCGCGAAGTGGTGGAGCGCGCCCGCACGCACGTCGGCAATCTCGCACATGCGTTGAAAACCCCATTGAGCGTTATCGCCAACGAGGCCAATTCGCACGCTTCGCCGTTGGCCGACAAAGTGCGCGAGCAGACGGCGCTGATGGGCGATCAGGTGACATATTATCTTGATCGCGCCCGCGCCGCCGCCCGATCCACCATGATCGGCGCCGCCGCCGACGTTGGGCCCCCGTTGGCAGGTTTGGTGCGGACGTTCGAGAAGATTTATCAAGATCGCCACGTTCTGTTTGACCTGCAAATTGCCGAGGGCTTGCGTTTTCGTGGCGAGCGGCAGGACTTTGAGGAAATGGTCGGCAACCTTATCGACAATGCCGGCAAATGGGCTTCTGGCCGGGTAGCGGTGTCGGCGGCGCGGGAAGCCGAGACCGCCGGATCGACTGCGGCGGGCTTTTTGTGGCTCGCAGTTGAGGACGATGGTCCCGGGCTTGCGACAGAAAAGCGCAACGAGGCGCTCGCGCGCGGGCGAAGGCTCGATGAGACCAAGCCCGGCTCCGGGCTGGGCCTGTCCATCGTGGCCGATCTTGCGAAGATTTACGGAGGGGCGCTCACGCTGGAGGAAAGCGATATGGGCGGCTTGAAGGCTACGCTGCGCCTGCCGATGGCGTGAAGGCGCATTTGCGGGGGCCGCGACGCCAAGTCCGCTTCAAATTCTCCTCCGGACGTGAGACAAGCGTTTCATGATCTGGCTTGTTTTCGCGCTCCTCACCTTTGCAGCCGCCATGAGCGTGCTGGCCCCCTTGGCTCGCTCGCGCAAGGCGGGCGCTCTGGCCGTTTCGCAGCGCGCCACGGATGTGGCGTTCTATGAGGGCGAAGTCGCCGCCATTTTGCGCGACGTCGAGCGCGGCCTGATGTCGCCAACGGACGCCGAAGCCGCCAAAGCTGAGGCGGCGCGTCGGTTGATTGGAGCGGCGGTCGACCCGGTGGAGGCCGGAGCGTCGCGTCGCAACCGCACACTGGCCGCGCTTGTTTCGCTCGCTTTGATTTTCGCCACCGGACTTGGGCTTTACCTGTATATAGGCTCCCCCGCTCTTCGCGACCAACCGCTGACCGCGCGGCGTCAGGCGCCGCCTGAGCAGATGGATGTTATGGCCGCCGTCGCCAAGATCGAGGCGCACCTGGCTGCAAATCCCAACGACGGGCGCGGGTACGATGTGGTCGCCCCGGTTTACATGCAGGTAGGGCGTTATGCAGATGCAGCCCGTGCGCTGGCGCAGGCGAACAAGCTTCTGGGGGCAACGCCTGAACGCGAAGCCGCGCAGGCTGAAGCGCACATGATGGCCGGGCAGGGCAAGATGATTCCCGAGGCGCGGCAAGCGATTGCCCGTGCGTTGGCGCTTCAGCCCGATTTTGCGCAGGCTCGCTTCTACGTAGGCCTTGCTGCTGAAGAGGATGGCAATCTTGCGCAGGCCCGTGAGGTCTGGACGAAGCTGCTGGCTGATGCGCAGCCGGGAGCGCCCTGGGCCGATGTTGTGCGGGGACGCCTCTCGCGGCTTGGCGCTGCAACGCCGGCCCCCTCAACGGCGGGCGCCCTGACCGGCCCGCCTTCGGGCGATGCGGCTGCTGCGATCTCCAGCATGCCGGAGGCTGACCGCTCCGCCGCCATTCGCGGCATGGTTGATGGCCTTGCCGCGCGTCTGGCGAGCGATGGCCGCGATGCTGAGGGTTGGCTCCGCCTCGTTCGCGCTTATGTAGTCCTAAACGAGGGCGGGAAAGCCAAGGACGCTCTGGCTGATGCGCGCCGGGCTTTGGCGGGCGATGCTTCTGCCATTGAGCGCCTGGCTGCGCTCGCAAAGCAGCTGGGACTGGAAGGATGAGGATGACCCGGAAGAGCCGCCGCCTTGTCCTGATCGCCGTCGCGCTATCCGTGCTTGGCGTGGCTATTGGCGTGGGCTTGTTCGCGCTGCGCGACAACATCGTGTTCTTCTATACGCCGGGCGAAATCGTAGCCAAGGACGTAAAGCCCGGCGTTCGTTTGCGTCTCGGCGGTTTGGTGAAGGACGGCTCGGTCGAAAAGGGCGATTCCCGCTTTGTCGCGTTCACGGTGGTGGATGCCCAAAGTGAAATCCGCGTGCGCTACAACGGCATATTGCCGGACCTGTTCCGCGAGGGGCAGGGCGTGGTGGCCGAAGGCGTGCTTGAAGAGGGGCAAAACTTCCGCGCCGACACAGTGCTCGCCAAACACGACGAAACTTACATGCCGCGTGAAGTCGCGGATTCCCTCAAGAAGCAGGGACATTGGCAGGACGGGGCGCCCGGCGCCAAGCCCGCTTCCGTCCCCGCAAAGGTCGAGTGAACGGCATGATTGTTGAAACGGGACATTACGCGCTGGTTCTGGCCTTCGCTCTTTCGCTGGTGCAGGGGATCGTGCCGCTATGGGGTGCGCTCTCCAACGACCGCTCATTGATGGCTGTTGGGGCGCCGGCGGCCTTGGCGCAATTTGCTTTCGTCGGACTATCCTACGCCGCGCTAACTTACGCCTATGTCGTTTCGGACTTCTCGCTCATCAACGTGATCGAAAATTCCCATTCGCTGAAGCCGCTGATTTACAAAATCTCGGGCGTCTGGGGAAATCATGAAGGCTCAATGCTGCTGTGGGTTTTGACCCTTGCGCTGTTTGGAGCTTTGGTTGCTTTGCGCGCACGGCATATGCCGGACGACCTCGCCGCCACCGTGCTGGCCGTTCAGGCGTGGGTGTCCGCGGCTTTCCTGCTGTTCATTCTGCTGACGTCGAACCCGTTTGCGCGTGCCGTGTTGGCGCCGATGGAGGGGCGTGATCTCAACCCGATCCTTCAGGATCCAGGCCTCGCGATCCATCCGCCGCTGCTTTATCTGGGCTATGTCGGTCTCTCGATAACGTTCTCTTTCGCAGCGGCAGCACTCATTAATGGCCGCATTGACGCGCAATGGGCGCGCTGGGTGCGTCCGTGGACTCTCATCGCGTGGATGTTCCTGACGGTGGGCATCGCGATGGGCTCCTATTGGGCGTATTACACGCTGGGCTGGGGCGGGTTCTGGTTCTGGGACCCGGTTGAAAACGCCTCGCTGATGCCATGGCTTGCCGCGACCGCCCTGCTGCATTCTGCGCTGGTGATGGAAAAGCGCGACGCCCTGAAGGTGTGGACGATCTTTCTTGCCATCCTTGCGTTCTCGTTGTCGCTGCTTGGAGCCTTCCTTGTTCGCTCGGGCGTTTTGACCTCGGTGCATTCATTCGCCAGCGATCCGCAGCGCGGCGTATTCATCCTCATGATCCTCGTGTTTTTCATCGGCGGTTCGCTGGCGCTGTTTGCGTTGCGTGCGCAAGCACTCAAGCCCGGCGGATTGTTTGCCCCTGTCTCGCGGGAAGGTGCGCTGGTGCTCAACAATTTGCTGTTGACCATAAGCTGCGCGACCGTGCTTGTCGGCACGCTTTACCCGCTTGCGCTTGAAGCGCTGACGGAGGAAAAAATCTCCGTCGGCCCGCCCTTCTTCAATCTGACGACGGGTCTGGTATTTCTGCCCCTGTTCGTCATCATGCCGTTTGGCCAGATGCTGGCATGGAAACGCGGCGATCTTCTGGGCGCAGCGCAGCGACTGACGTTCGCTTTCGGCATAGCGCTCGTCGCAGGCGTTCTGTTCGCCGCCATTCATGGCGAGCCGGCGCTCGCCGTCGCCTGCGCGGGCCTTGCGGTGTTCGCCATCGTCGGCGCATTTGTTGACGTGTTTGGTCGCATTACCAGCGCCGGGTTTTCGCCGTCGGTTCTGTGGCGCCGCGCCGTCGGCCTCCCGCTTTCGGCTTGGGGTACGACGCTGGCGCACGCTGGTCTGGGCGTTTCATTGCTCGGCATTGCGGCCACCGGCTGGGGCGTTGAACGCGTCATGGCGATGCGCGCTGGCGACGTCTCCGAACTGGGGCCGTTCACGGTG
>CAMCMI010000224.1 GCA_945875875.1 Rhizobium sp. Q54 | reverse complement strand
CCCGAGGCCCTGCGCGCTATCTGCGAGACTTGCGACCGGCTGGGGATCGCCTTCATTTCGGACGAGATCTACCACGGCCTGACCTATGAGGCGCCGGCGCAGACTGCGCTCGCCTTCTCCGGTCAGGCGATGGTCGTGAACTCGTTCTCAAAATATTTCTGCATGACCGGCTGGCGCATCGGTTGGCTGATCGCGCCCGAGGCGCTGGTGCGCCCGATCGAGCGCCTGCAACAAAGCCTGTCGATTTCTGTGCCGACCTTGAGCCAGATCGCCGCCGAAGCTGCGTTCGACGCTGGCGAGGAGCTTGAGGCGGTGAAGGCCGGTTACGCCCGCAATCGGCAGATCCTGCTCAACGAGCTGCCCCGCATCGGGCTTGCCGATTTCCATCCCGTTGACGGCGCGTTCTACGTCTACGTCGACGTGGGCCGCTTCACCAACGACAGCCTCGGCTTCTGCAAACGCATGCTGGAAGAGGCCGGTGTGGCCACCACGCCCGGCCTCGATTTCGACCGCGAGCGCGGCGCCCGCACGCTGCGGATGTCCTTCGCAGGATCGGAGGCGGATGTAATCCGGGCTGTGAAGAGGCTCAAAAACTGGTTGAATAAAGTGTAGCAAATATCTGCAAGCAAACGTTTTTTTGTCTTCCTTCTCCCCGCTTGGGGAGAAGGAAGAGAGTTTCTCTTGCCTGCTATTTCGCCGTAGCCTGATGCGCGGCTTTGGCGTTGATGGTTTGCTCGGCGATTTTGCTCAGGAGCATGTCGGTCTTTTCCTCCTCCTTGAGCGAGGCGTCGAGCAGCTTTACGGCGTCGTTCAGGCCAAGCTGTTTGGCCCATGCCTTCAGCGTGCCGTAGCGCGTGATCTCGTAATGCTCCGCGGCCTGGGCCGATCCCAGAATGCCCGCGTCCAGCGCGTCGCTGCCCGCAAAATCTTCGATCACCTCTTCGCTTTCCTCAAGGATCGCCTTCATCGCCTCGCAGCTCTTGCCCTGCGGGCGCTTGCCGATGGATTCAAACACCTGTTCAAGGCGTTCGATTTGCATTTCGGTTTCCTTCTGGTGGTTCTGGAACGCTTGCGCCAGTTCCTTTGAGTTCACGCTTTTGACCATTTTCGGCATCTTGCGCAGAATTTGGCGTTCCGCGTGGTAGATATCCTTGAGGGTCTCGTGAAAGAGATCGTGCAATGTTTTCTCGACCATGAATTCTCTCCGGGTTTTCTCCGTTTGCCGTCTCAAGCCTAATGGGCTTGGGGCGAACTCGGTTCCCGTCTTGCGCAGGTGGGCGAGGCGCCCCAGCATGGCGCCATGATTGAGTTGCTCACCACGCACGAGATGGGCCGCGCCGACCGGCTGACGATTGAGGCGGGAACGCCGGGGATCGTTCTCATGGAGGCCGCAGGCGCCGCCGTCGCTGATTGCGCGCGCGCAGCTTTGCAGCGGCTTGGCGGGCGCCGGGCGCTCGTTTTGTGTGGGCCCGGCAACAATGGAGGCGATGGCTATGTCGCCGCCCGGATTCTCGCCAGCGAGGGATTTGAGGTCGTCGTCGGCGCGCTGGTCGATCCCGCAACTTTACGCGGCGACGCGGCGTTGGCGGCGCAAGCGTGGAGCGGCGAGACCTTGACTGGCGAGACCTTGACCGGCGAGACGCGCCCCATCGTGCAGCTCGATTATGCGGGCGCGAGCGTCGTCATCGACGCGCTGTTTGGCGCCGGCCTTTCCCGCGATCTTCATGGCGAGGCGCGGGCCGCCGTCGAGCTTTTGAACAATTGGCGCGAACAGAGCGGCTATGTGATCGCGGTGGATGCGCCCTCGGGGCTCGATTGCGACACCGGCCAGATTCGCGGCGCCTGCGTGACGGCGGACGAGACCATCACATTCTTCCGCCTCAAGCCCGGCCATCTGCTGCTGCCGGGCCGAACATTGTGCGGGCGCATCGCCTGCGCCCAGATCGGGATCAGCGGCGACGTTCTGGCGACAATCGCCCCGCGCACATTCGCCAACACGCCAGAGCTTTGGCGCGCCCATCTGCCCACGCCGCGCACCGAGGGTCATAAATATGATCGCGGTCATGCGCTGGTCCTGTCCGGCGCCATGCACCGCACGGGCGCCGCCCGGCTGGCGGTGAGGGGCGCGCTTCGCGGCGGGGCAGGGCTCGTTACGCTGGCCTCCCCGCGCGAGGCGCTGGCGGTCAACGCGTCCCACCTGACCGCGATCATGCTGACGCCCTGCGACAATGCGCACGAGCTTGGCGAAATCCTCTCCGACCGGCGGATCAATGCGCTGGTTCTGGGGCCGGGCGGGGGCGTTGGCGAGCCAATGCGGGCGATGGTTCTGGCGGCCCTCGCGGCGCCCGCTCAAGGCCGGTCCATCATCCTCGACGCAGATGCGCTGACCAGTTTCGAGGGTCGCCTGCGCGATCTGGCGGAAGCGGTCAAAGCCTCGCAGGAGAACGTGATCCTGACGCCGCACGACGGCGAATTTGGGCGCTTGTTTAAAGAGGACGCCCCTTCAAGACTTGACCGTGCGTGGGCCGGGGCGAGCCTTAGCGGCGCCATCGTTCTGCTGAAGGGCGCTGACACCGTGGTCGCTCACCCGGACGGGCGGGCCGCGATCATTCAAGACGCGCCGCCATGGCTGGCCACAGCCGGTTCCGGCGACGTGCTGGCGGGGCTGATTGCGGGCTGCGTTGCGCAAGGCGCTCCGGCTTTCGAGGCCGCCTGCGCCGCCGTCTGGCTGCATGGGGCGGCTGCCCGCGCATTCGGGCCGGGGTTGATCGCGGAGGATTTGCCCGAGGCCATGCCCGGCGTCTGGCGCGCGCTTTGGGGCGTTTAGCTCACCTCAAAAAAGCCCGACATGCCGCCCGCAGCATGCGCCATGATGCCGGAGCCGATGCGCCAGCGTCCGGGATTGTCGGCCACGAACGCCACCCGCACCGTACGCCCGGCGGGCACGATCACGCTGTCGCGCCAATAGGGCTCCCAGCCGTCGTCCATCAGATGCAATTGCCGCATGACATGGCCGTGCAGCCGCATCGCCTGATTGACCTGCGAGCGATTGACGAAGCCCAGCGAGACGACGCTCCCGCGCTTCACCGACAATAGCGGCGCGCCCGCCTTCACCGGCTTTGGCGGCGACAGGCGCCACAGCGGCTGGCCGTCAGAGCAGGCGAGTCCCGGATCGACGGGGCCGACCGCCTCCAGCGCCAGATCGAGCCGCCGGGCCGATTGCAGTTTTATCTCTATCGGCAGCAGCGGATTTTCCGCCGGCGCCGCGATGGGCGGGCGGGCGGCTTGCAGGCTTCCGCGCGCCGTGAAGACGGCCAGCTCAGTGCCGGGATCAGCGCTTGCGCCGCGCATCGTCACGCGGACGCTGGACTCAACCTGTTCCGGCATGTCGAACATCACGTCAAACCGCGCACCGGGCGCGATGGGAACGCTGTTGCGCAACGGCTCGAACGCCCTGCAGGGCTGGCCGTCGATGGCGATGACGTAAGGCTGCGCGCCTTCCAGCGTGATTGTCATAATGCGGGCGCTGGCCGCGTTCACCAGCCGCAGCCGAATGCGCGAGCGCGGGGTAGCCTCCCGCTTTTCGGGCGCGGGTTTGCCGTTGATGGAGACAGGCTGGGCGGGACGTTCGGCGCATGAATTATTCTGGCCCGTCATCTGGTCGCCTATCATCGCCAGAACGTCATGATCGACGTCGGGCGCATCCGGCTCCTCGACGATCAGCACGCCGTAGAGCCCGCGCTCAACCTGCTGCATCATGTGCGGCTCGGCATGGGCATGGTAGAAAAACGTGCCCGCGTCCG
Source organism: Rhizobium sp. Q54 (assembly GCA_945875875.1). Lineage (GTDB taxonomy): Bacteria > Pseudomonadota > Alphaproteobacteria > Rhizobiales > Beijerinckiaceae > Terripilifer. The sequence continues at coordinate 810 of CAMCMI010000224.1, read as the reverse complement.
GCGGCGTAAAGCCGATGTTGAAACTCTCGCCGGGCGCGACGGGCTTTTGGTTCAGAGGCGCGACGCCGTCAAACGCATTGGGGGACCGCACGCCGCGCCAATGGAGTGAGGTCGGCTGATCGAGCTTGTTGACCAGCCGCAGGTTCAGCGCCTCGCCCTTGCGCAATCGCAAAAGCGGGCCGGGGACCGCGCCGTCATAGCCGCCAGCGCGCGCCTCCAGATTACGCAGCTGCGTTTGCGCACGGGCAGGCGAGAACGACAGGGCGGCAGCCCCTGCCAGAAATGTGCGTCGATCAAGTTTCATGCTGGGCCTCTAACTGCATCGCGACAATGGCACGGTGCGGGAGGGGTTCCAAGTGAGCTCCCCATCCCAGATGCGTCATGGCCGGACTTGATCCGGCCATCCAGGCTGCATCTGTCAAACACTGGCGCCTGAATGGCCGGGTCAAGCCCGGCCATGACGGCGTCGAATTTTGCACAAGTGCAGGCCATCGCCCGCGCCCGCCCCTTTTGCATCCCAACATCCACCGCCCTATAACCACATCAACCAGTGCGGAATCGCGCAAGCGGAGGAATGATCGTCATGAATCTGAAGATCGAAAAAGCCCACCCGGAAATCGGCGCGCGGGTTTGGGGCGTCGATCTGTCCAAGCCCATCGACGCGGAAACCGCCGCCGCCATGCGCAAGGCGTTTGACGAGAACATCATGCTCGCCTTCCCCGAGCAGGAGCTTGGCGAGCCTGAGCAATTGCGTGCGGCGCAGGTGTTTGGCGCCGTCGCCATGCGCAAGAAGCCGATTGTGGGCGATGG
>CAMCMI010000223.1 GCA_945875875.1 Rhizobium sp. Q54 | reverse complement strand
TCGGCAAGATTGGGCGATCGCTTGAGGCGCTGGAGCGCGAGCCCCCTCGCCTGCAGGCGCAAACGCAGCGGCTGGTGCGCATTTTCGCGGTGCTGGGCAGCGGCGTGAGCCTGTTGGCCGTGCTGCTCTACGGTTTGCGTCAGGGCGATTGGCTGCAAGCGGGCCTTGGCGGCATAGCGCTTGGCATGGCGATGCTGCCGGAAGAATTTCCCGTGGTCCTCACGGTGTTCATGGCGATGGGCGCGTGGCGGATTTCGCAAGCCCGCGTATTGACGCGCCGCGCCGCAGCGATTGAAACGCTCGGGGCCGCAACGGTTTTGTGCACCGACAAAACCGGCACGCTGACTCAAAACCGCATGCGCGTGGCGCAAATGCGGCTGGCGGACGGCGATCTTCTGCAAGTGGAAAATCATACAACCCCGGCGGCTTTTCACGAGCTGATCGACATGGCGCGCCTCGCCAGCGCACCAAACCCGGTCGATCCGATGGAGCGCGCTTTTCACGATCTTCCACAACAGATTGAGCCTCGACAAAATTGGCGCCTCGCGCGCAGCTATGGCTTGCGGCCTGATCTGCTCGCCATGTCGCAAGCGTGGAAACCAAACGGAGACAGCGGCTTTCTCATCGCGTGCAAAGGCGCGCCGGAAACTATCGCCAATCTTTGCCACCTCGATGATGCAGCGCGCGCAAATATGAAATCCGCGCTGGAGGCGATGGCCGCGCAGGGCTTGCGGGTTTTGGGAATCGCGCGGGCGCGTTGGCCGGATGAGAATCTCCCTGCGCAGCAGCAGGATTTCTCGTTCGTCTTTTTAGGTCTCGCCGCTTTGGCCGACCCGTTGCGCGCGCAGGCAGCTGACGCCGTGCGCGAATGCCGCAGCGCTGGAATCGTCGTCGTCATGATTACCGGCGATCATCCGGGAACGGCAAAAGCCATTGCGCAACAGGCTGGAATTGAATCACGCGACGTCATTACCGGCGCACGGCTGGCCGCCATGAGCGCCGAGGAGCTTTCCGCATGCGCGGGCCTCGGGACCGTGTTCGCACGCATTTTACCCGAGCAAAAGCTGCGCATCGTGGAAGCGTTAAAGGCGCGCGGGGAGATCGTTGCAATGACCGGCGACGGCGTTAACGACGCGCCATCGCTTAAAGCCGCCCACATCGGAATCGCGATGGGCGGGCGCGGCGCCGACGTTGCGCGGGAGGCTGCCGGGATGGTGCTGCTCGACGATGATTTCTCCTCCATCGTGAAAGCGATCGCGCTTGGGCGCCGCATTTACGACAATCTACGCAAGGCGATGGGGTTCGTCTTCGCTGCGCATGTTCCCATTGCAGGACTGGCGCTACTGCCACTCGTCTTTGGGCTCCCCATTCTTCTGACTCCGGTGCATATCGCGCTTCTTCAAATGGTGATCGACCCGGTGTGCTCGCTCGTGTTCGAAGCGCAGGCCGCGGAGGACAACGTGATGTCGCGCCCGCCGCGCGATCCGCAGGAGCCACTGTTCTCGTGGGGGCTGGTGACATGGGGCATTGCGCAGGGCGGCATCGCCTTTGCGCTAGTGGCGGCGCTTTATCTCGTCGCCTTGCAGCGGGACATGCCGCTGGACGAAGCGCGCACGCTCGCGTTCTTCTCGCTCGTGACGGCGATTGTCGCGCTGACCTTCGTCAACCGCTCGTTCAGCTCTTCGCTGACCTGCGCGTTCAAGCGACCCGGCCCGGCGCTCATCGCGACGCTGATCGGCGTGCCTGCATTGCTCGCGCTGCTTCTGGCGTGGCCGGATGCGCGCGCGCTGTTTGGCCTGGGGCCGATGCACGCGCACGATGTCGCAATCATGCTCGCTTTGGGCGCGCTGCTGCTTGGGATTTTGGAAGCGATCAAATGGATGGTGGCGAGCAGGCAGTAGGCAGTAGAAGGAAGAAGCTCTCTCATCCGCCGCGCTTCGCGCGCCACCTTATCCCGCCTGCGGGAGAAGGTGTCACGCAACGCGTGACGGATGAGGGGTTCTTCTACTCCCTACTGCCTCTTACCCTCTTCCATCTCGTCAGAATCGCCATTCTCATCCACCTCCGGCGCGGCAGGCATTGAATAGGAGCCTGTGAACCAGCGGTTCAGGTCCACGTCGGCGCAGCGGCGCGAGCAGAACGGGCGGTAGGCGACGATCGCGGGTTTTTTGCAGATCGGGCATGATCGGCCAGTGGGAGAATCTGGCGGCGGCGTTTGGGAATCGTGTTCAGTATCGCTCATGTCAGGCCCTGTTGAGCCACATCAGATGGGCCGGATAGCCCTCGCCCGCAAGCATTTGCATGGTTTCATGCAGCGGCAGGCCGACGACGCCGGAATAGGAGCCGATCAGGTTGACGACAAACGCCCCGGCCAGCCCCTGAATCGCATAGCCGCCAGCTTTACCGCGCCATTCGCCCGACGCAAGATAGGCCGACATTTCAGCGTCCGACAGGCGCTTGAAGCGGACGCGGGTCTCTACCAGACGGCGCCGCTCGGCGCCCTTGGGCGTCACCAGCGTCACACCGGTGTAGACGCGATGGCTGCGGCCAGACAACAGGTTGAGGCAGGCAGCCGCCTCCTCCGCAAGCTCGCATTTGGGCAAGATGCGGCGGCCAACGCTCACCACCGTGTCGGCGGCAAGCGTAAAGACGCCGGGATGATTAGGGGCGCTCGAATCAATGCGGGCGGCCAGCTTCGCCGCCACCCGCGCCTTCTCGTTGGCCAGGCGCGCGGCGAGGCTGCGCGGAAGCTCGCCCCGGAGGGGCGCCTCGTCCAGATCGGCTGGCAGAAGTTCGTCCGGCTCAATGCCAATCTGCTGAAGCAGCGCCAGCCTGCGCGGCGAGGCCGAGGCGAGCACGAGACGGGGACGCCATGTTAACGGAGCGTCTGCGGGCTCATCCAGGCGATAATCCCCGTTCACGTGATAATCCTTGTCAGGACGGCCGGGCGGCCAGTCAGGCGGCGCAATGGCCGATCACTTGAAGCGATAGGTAATGCGGCCCTTGGTGAGATCGTAGGGCGTCATTTCGACAAGCACACGATCGCCCGTGAGGACGCGAATACGATTCTTGCGCATTTTGCCGGCGGTGTGCGCGATGATCTCGTGTTCGTTCTCAAGCTTCACGCGAAAGGTGGCGTTGGGCAGGAGTTCGGACACGACACCCGGAAATTCCAGCAATTCTTCTTTGGCCATGTAGTCCCGTACGGTTGGTCCGCGACATCGATGCGCGCGGAGAAGTCGCGCGGACCCTAATAGATGCCCGAAGGTTTGTGAACTCACGAAGAGGCTCAGCCCTTTCGTGCTTGCGCCCTGCGGCGCGCTCCAGCGTTTCTATACGCGCACGCGCGCCTCTGCGCTATCGTCATGACGAATATCAGGCGGCGCCCGACGAGTTTTCCGGACCCTGCCCCGCCGAAAGCGCCTTTTCCTGCGCGACGCGCTGGGCGTCCGCCCGCTCAAACGCGCTGTGAAGACGCCATGCAAAGGGAATCATTCCCAGATACACCAGCGTCAGGAATACCAGCACTTCAGCCGGATAAGTGGCCAGAAGCAGCAGCGACGCCACCACGCCCAGCATCACAAGCAGCAGATATTCGCGCGGGATGCGCCCCATCTGCTTGCCGGAGAAATGGGGAATGCGGCTCACCATCAGGAAAGCCACCAGCAAAACATAGGCGATCAGCACGATTCCAACGATGCCGCCCGACGGCATTTTGAACACCGAGAGATGCAGATAAATCGGAAGCAGCACGACGATGGCGCCAGCGGGCGACGGCATGCCGGTGAAAAACTGCCCCATCCAGGCAGGCTTCTTGGGGTCGTCAATCATAACGTTGAAGCGGGCCAGACGCAGCGCGCACGCCACTACATAAACCATGACCGCAAACCAGCCGGCGCCCGGCATGGAACTCAGCGTCCAGAAATACAAAAGCATCGCAGGCGCGACGCCAAAGTCGATAAAATCGGCCAGCGAATCAAGCTCAGCCCCGAACCGGGACGTGCCGTTGAGCGCGCGCGCCAGCCGCCCGTCCAGCCCGTCCAGCACGGCGGCGCCGGCGATGAAGATCACCGACAGCTCAAAACGCCCCTCAACCGCAAAACGGATAGCGGTGAGCCCGAGGCAAAGGCCGATCAGCGTGACGAGATTGGGCAGCACATAGCGCATGGGAATACGAACGAACTTGCGCCGGAGCCGGAGCCGGGCCGTCTCGTTGGTCCCGACGGGGCCTTTTGCAGGTTCGCTCATGCATCCACCTCCGCAATCATGCGCCCGCTCAACCGGACTTGAAAGCGCGGGCGCGGTCGCCGGTCGCGTATTCGGCGATGATCGTCTCGCCAGCCACGCATTTGGAGCCCAGCGCCACAGCGGGCGTCGCGCCTTCAGGCATATAAACGTCTACGCGCGAACCAAAGCGGATCAGGCCGACGCGGTCGCCCGTGACAAGCGAATCGCCCTCTTTCACGAAGCAGACGATGCGACGGGCGATGAGACCCGCGATCTGAACCACGCCGTATTGTCCGCGCGGGGTTTCAATCACGAGGCCGTTGCGCTCGTTGTCTTCGCTGGCTTTGTCGAGGTCCGCGTTGACGAACAGGCCGGGCTTGTAGGCGA
>CAMCMI010000222.1 GCA_945875875.1 Rhizobium sp. Q54 | reverse complement strand
CGAGGCCAGCCAGATAGCCGCGAATATAGCCCTTCAAAGCGTCCGGGTTTGCCGCCGCCCATTTGCGGCTGGCTGCAAACGCGCCGCCCTGATAGGCGGGGAAGATGTTGGTGGACGTGTCCAGCACCTTGAAGCCCTGATTGCGGGCGATGCTCGTGAACGGCTCGATGGTGAGCGTGCCGACGTGTTCGCCAGCCTTCACCGATTCCCAGCGGGCAGGGGTCGCGCCGACGGGAACCATCTTGTAATCGCTCTTGCTCAGGCCGTTCTTGGCCAGCATCTCATAGAGGCAGAACGCGAATCCAGTCGACAAAGCGTCGAGCGCAAGCGACTGTCCCTTGATGTCTTCATAAGATGAAATTGTCGGCGCGGTGATGAAGGCCAGCTCCACCTGCGTGGCGCCCATGAACGCGAAGAAGTCCGTGTCCTTCAGCGGCACGGCACCCTGGCCTTCCTGATAGGCGACCACGTTGTCGAACGCGGTGCCTGCAATCTGGAATTTGCCGGAGGCAAGGTTCTCGGCCTGAAACGCGGAGTTCGGCGTGGTCGTGAGGTTTATGGCAACGCCGTTGCTCTCGAACAAGCCTTTGCTTTGCGCGACATAGATCGGCAGGTTCGGCGCGCCGGGAAAGCAGATCAATTCAATGTTTGGCTTGGTCACTTGGCGTTCTCCCTCTGAGCTTTTGTCTTCTTGCCGTGCTGGATCGCACGCCAGATTGAAATTGGCGTGGTGGGCATTTGCAGATCGCGCACGCCGTAATCTTGCAGCGCGTCAACAAGCGCGTTGACGATTGTCGACAACGCAGGCGTGGTGCCGCCTTCGCCGCCAGCCTTCACGCCAAGCGGATTTGTCGGCGACAGCACTTCGGCGATCTCGGTGCGGAAGGATGGCATGTCGTCGGCGCGCGGCATGAAATAATCCATCAGCGAGGCCGCAATCGGCTGTCCGGAGGTGGGATCAAGCGCGCACAATTCGCCGATAGCCTGCCCGACGCCCTGCACGATGCCGCCATGCGTTTGGCCATGCACGATCATCGGATTGATGCAGCGGCCCACGTCGTCCACCGCCGAATAACGCGTGATCTGAAACACGCCCGTATCAGGATCAACTTCAATTTCGCAGATAGCGCAGCCGTTGGGGAAAACAGGCTCGTGCATCTCGTTGTCACAGGCCATGAACAGGCCGTCCGCAAGATCGTCCGGCAATGGCACGCCGTCGATGGCGCGCGCCAGTTCGTACATGTTGAACGAATGGTTGGTTCCGCTCTGCGCGATGCGCCCGTCCTCCCAAACCATCTCGGACTTGTCGGCACGCAGCAGGATCGCTGCAATCGCCTTGGCTTTCTCGATCAGTTGGTCGGAGCCTTTCGAGATAACCGTGCCTGCGTGACGCATTGAGCGGCCCGAGTGCGAGCCGCCGCCGACGCTCACAATCGCCGTGTCTCCCAGCACGATCTCGACGCTGTCCACCGGGAGGCCAAGGCGTTCGGCCACCACTTGCGCAAAGCTTGTTTCATGGCCCTGGCCGCTGGGCTGCGTGCCGATGACGCAGGTCGTGCGGCCGCTGGCCATGATGTGTATTTCCGCGCGCTCTTTGGGCGAACCGATGGAGCTTTCGACATAATGGCCCATGCCGATGCCGGCCAGCTTGCCGCGCTTGGCGGCTTCGCGCTTGCGCTTGGGGAAGCCCGCCCAATCGGAAATTTCCATGGAGAGCGCCATTTGCGCCGGGTAATCGCCGCTGTCGTAGGTGGCGCCCACTGCGTTGGTGTAGGGAAATGCCTTGGGCTTGACGAGGTTCTTGCGACGCAGCGCAATGCGATCAATGCCCATCTCCCGCGCCGCCGTATCCATCAAGCGTTCGATGGCGAAGTTCACTTCCGGGCGCCCCGAGCTGCGATAAGCCTGCGTCGGCGTGGTGTTGGTGAAAACGGCCCGCGCGCGCAGCGTGGCGAATGGAATGTCGTAAGAGCCTGTCACGAGGCCCGAACCCTTGCCGAGCGGCGAGAGGGAAACGCAACGCGCGCCAACGTTGCTGACGTTGTCGCAACGCAGCCCCAGTATCCGTCCATCTTTGCGCAGCGCCAGTTGCACGCTCGTCGTCAAGTCGCGGCCCTGATAATCGCTCAGGAAACATTCAGAGCGCGTGGCGTTGAATTTCACCGGACGACCGACGCGCTTTGCAGCCCACATCACAAGGCCATATTCTACATAGACGCGGTTCTTCGAGCCGAAGTTTCCGCCGACGTCATAGGTCTGGACGCGCAAATTCTTGACGTCGATTCCAAACACGGACGCCAGTTCCGCCCGCTGACGCACGCAGCCGCCGCCGCCGATCACCAGCTCATACTTGCCGGTCTTGGCGTCAAAGCTGCCCAGCGCCGCGCGCGGCTCCATCGCAACTGCAGTCACGCGCGGGATGAAGAAATCCATCTTCACGATATGGTCGGCCTGTTCGAAAGCCTTGTCCGTTCCGGCCACGTCGCCAAACACGGTGTCGACAAGCACGTTGTCGCCGATCTCATTCCAGACAGCGGGAGCATCAGCTTTCAGTGCGTCGGGCTGGCCAAGCACGAACGGCAATTCGTCGTATTCAACCTGCACGGCTTCAGCGGCCAGGCGCGCCTGCGCTTCAGTTTCGGCGACAACCATGGCGACCGCCTCGCCAACGTGGCGGGCCTTGTCGGCAGGCAACAGCTTGTGCGGGCCAATGAAGATCGGCGTGCCGCCTTTACCCGCCAGCTTCATGTCGTATTTGGTTTTGGGAATCGGATCGTGCGGAATGGCGCCGTAATTCTCGGCCTCGCATTCTGCGCCCGTGAACACGCCAAGCACGCCGGGCAGGGCGCGGGCGGCGGTGGTATCAATCGAGAGGATGCGGGCATGCGGGTAGGGCGAGCGCACCATCACGGCATAGGCCTGTCCGTCGATGTGGAAATCGTCCGTGAAGCGACCCTTGCCCGTAATCAGGCGTTCGTCTTCCTTGCGGCGCAGAGGCTGGCCGATGACGTGAAAGTCGGCGCGCGGCGAGTGGTTCATATTTCCCCCGGACTGGACGTTCTCCGGACTTTCCGGCTTGTTGCTTCGCTACATGAAGGCCTGTAAGACCGCAACCTCACATCGTCCAAAAGTATAAGGGAGATTAGCGTCTATGGCAGCGTCAGGACAGGGCCCGGACCCAGTGGCATCCCGCGCGCCTGCGGATTTTCAGGAGCATCTGGCCCGGCTGGAGGAAAAAGGGCTTCTGATCCGTATTGATCGCCCGATCTGCAAGGATACGGAGCTTCATCCCCTGGTGCGCTGGCAATTCGTCGGCAATTTTCCTGAGGAAGCACGTCGCGCTTTCCTGTTCACCAATGTGGTGGGCGCCGGCGGCGAGAAATACGACATCCCCGTCGTGGTGGGCGCGCTTGCCGCCACCAACGAGATCTACGCCATGGGCATGGGCGTAGCCGTTGAGGACCTCGGCGAAATCTGGATGAAGGCGATCAACGAGCCGATTCCGCCTGTGTTCATTGAAGACGCTCCCTGTCAGGAAGTCGTCATCACCGGCGACGAGCTTCAGCGGACCGGCTTGTCGATCCTGCCCGCACCCGTCTCCACGCCCGGCTTTGACGCCGCGCCTTATCTGACGGCCACGCTGTGCGTGACGAAAGATCCCGAAACCGGCGTGCGCAACATGGGCACCTATCGCGCAGGCTTCAAAGCTAACGACCGCCTTGGCGTGCGCATGGCCTCGCGCCTGAGCGGCGCCGGCGGCTACGTCCACTGGCTTAAGTATCAGAAGATGGGCCAGCCGATGCCCTGTGCGATCATCGTCGGCTGCGCGCCCGTGGTCGCGTTCACCGGGCCGCAAAAGCTGGGCATCGACGAAGACGAGATGGCTGTGGCTGGCGGCCTTGCTGGATGCGCAATGCGCGTAACCCGCGCCAAGACGGTGGATCTTGAGATTCCCGCCGACGCTGAAATCGTGGTTGAAGGTTTTATCGATACTGAACTGCTAGAGCCCGAAGGCCCGTTCGGCGAAAGCCACGGCCACGTTGCGCTGGAAGATTTCAACATGTCGATGCGCGTCACCGCCATCACCATGAAGAAGAAGCCCGTCTTCGCCTCCGTGCTGAGCGAGGTGACGCCCAGCGAGTCGAGCATTCTCAAGAAGTCCGCCTATGAGGCGCTGTTCTATCAGCACCTCAAGAAGACGCTCGACATCAAGGGCATCATCGGCGTGACGTTGCACGAGCCGCTGACCAATTTGCGCAAGGTGATCTTCCTGCGCTTCAAACAGGGGGCCGTGCAAAGCGAAGTCTGGCGCGCGCTCAACGGCGCCGCAAGCCTGCAGGCCCAATGCGGCAAGATCGTCATCGCGGTATCCGAAGACATCGACACGTTGAACGCGGACGCGATCTTCTGGTCGATGGCTTACCGCTCAAACCCGGTCGAAGACGTGTTGCTGATGCCCCATCGCGCAGGCGGCCATGGTCCGAAAGCGGGCTCTGGCGGCGGCGATTCCACGATGCTGATCGACGCGACCCTGAAGCACCCGACGTCGCCGTTGGCGCTGCCCGCCAAGCCTTTCATGGAAAACGCGCGCAAGATTTGGGAAGAGCTTGATCTACCCGCGCTCAGCGTGAAAGCGCCGTGGCA
>CAMCMI010000221.1 GCA_945875875.1 Rhizobium sp. Q54 | reverse complement strand
CGTTTAGTCTCTTTACAACCGCCTTTCTGGCCGCGACCATTCTTCCCGTCGCGTCAGAAGGCGCTCTGGCTGCTGCGCTGGCGTTGAGCGAGGAGTCGTGGGCGCTCCTCATTGGGGCCGCGAGTCTGGGGAATGTTTTGGGATCAATCGTCAATTGGTGGTTGGGACGATTGGGCGCAAACCCGGATTACGTGGGCCGCATGAAGGTAAAGCCAGAGACTCTTGCGCGCGCCCAAGGATGGTACCGCAAGTGGGGGCGCGCCTCTCTTTTGTTGAGCTGGGCGCCAATATTTGGGGATCTGCTGACCGTTGCAGCTGGCGCCATGCGCGAGCCGCTCCACATCTTCATTCCGCTGGTCGCAATCGCAAAAACCGGCCGCTACATTGTAGTAGCGGCCGCCGTGAGCGGGCTCGTATAAGTCCTCGTCAGAGAGCTCTGCGAGCCTTGCGCACGAGGTAGTCAAAATTGATCGTATGCTGCTCGGGGCGCGCAATTTTGTCATGAAGCTTCAGAATATCCTCAGGCGGGAATTCCTCGCCAGCGGCGCCGGCAGCTTCCACGAGCAACTGAATTTCGCAGGCGTTCTCAAGCATGATGGTGAGGATGACGCACTCCTCAAGCGTCCGCCCGACGACCGCCACGCCATGGTTGCGCAAATAGCAGGCCTTAAGCTGACCGAGAGCCTTCGCCACGCCTGCGCCCATCTCTTTGGAGCGGATCAGGTCAATCGTATCCGTGTAGGTACCGATGCCATCGGCGAAGACGGCGCTGGGCTGGCTCCACGGGCGCAAGGGACGCCCTGTGGTCGACAATGCGACCGCATGCTTGGGGTGCGCGTGGATAACAGCGTTCACTTCGGGACGGACTTTGAATATTTCGGAATGGATGTAGACTTCGCTGTGACGGGGGCCGCCGCCAGCGATCTTTTCACCCTCAAGGTTGCACGTCACCATGTTTTCCATGGTGATTTCATCAAGCCCGTAGCTGTGCGGCTTCATGTAAAAATGGCCAGCGTCGTCGGGGACGCGGACCGATACATGGCCGCGCGTGAAATCGCCCATTCCGGCTGCATCCATCACCAAACCAGCGTCGATGAGTTTTTGCCTTGCTTCATCCTTGGTCATTCGCGTCTGTCCCTGTCTTTAAAAGTTTTTTCGCTTTCGTCGTCGCTCATTTGTTCATGGGACGCAAGTAGTCTGCTTCGAGAATTCAGAGCCTCAAAAAACTCCCAAAGGAACATCGAGAGTCGGAGCGCGCCAGATTATCCACAAATAATCCACACTGTTTCCACAGCAATTGCGTCGCTACGACTCTTGCGAGCCTGAGATTGATCCGTTAACGCTTTGCGACCAGGGAGGGCGGGTTATGTACGAAGCTTCTGTGCCGGTTTTCACTCAATTGCTTGGTGGAACGTCGGGCACTCTCGACAAGATGAGCGCCCATTGCACGGAGAAAAAGATCGATCCCTCGATCCTGCTCTCGGCGCGTCTTTTCCCCAACATGTACACATTTGGTCGGCAGGTACAGGTCGCTTCCGATTGGGCGAACAGAGCCTGCGCATGGCTGGGCGACGTTGAGCCGCTCACCTTGACGAACGAAGAGGCGAGCGTGGACGAATTAAAGGCGCGTATAGCCAAGGTGATCGCTTTCATCAACGGCATTGACAGGGCGGCGATAAACGCTGGCGCCTTGCGGGAGATCTCATGGAAAGCTGGCATGACGACACGGCGGATGATAGGTCAGGACTTCCTGCTGCATCAGGCGTTGCCGCAATTCTATTTTCATCAGACTGCGGCCTATTCAATCTTGCGTCACAACGGCGTTGAACTCGCAAAGCGCGACTTCATGGGCGCTGTGCCGCGCATGACGCAATCCTGAACTCTAAAATCTAAAAATTGAAAGAGAAAAGCGCATGACGATTGAACGCATTGGAATAGGCCCGCGCATGAGCAAGGCCGTCGCCCACGGGAACACTGTTTATCTCGCCGGGCAGGTCGCAGATCATACCAAAGGCCAAAGCGTTGGCGAGCAGACAGCTGAAATTCTGGCAATGATCGACAGCCTGCTGGCGCAGGCTGGTTCTGACAAGACCAAGATCCTCTCGGCAACTATCTGGCTCACCGATATGGCGACGTTCCCGGAAATGAACATGCAATGGGACATATGGGTCCCTGCTGGCGACACTCCCGCGCGCGCGACAGTGCAGGCGGCTTTGGCCGCTCCTGAATACAAGGTAGAGATTGCGGTTATCGCCGCTCGCTGATCCCGTTGAGTGGATTGGTCGGATCCCAATCAAAGGAGAGGGTCTCGAACCGCATATCTAGGGCGTCCACAAGCAGGAGGCGTCCTACGAGACCCTCGCCAAAACCCACGACTGCGCGGATCACCTCTAGAGCCATCATGGCTCCCAAAACGCCTGTGAGCGCACCCAGCACGCCTGCCTCTGCACAGGCGGAAACAGAGCCAGCCGGCGGGCGTTCGGGGAACAGGCAGCGGTAGGTGGGGTTTGGTATCCCGTTCCCTCGCGTCTCATAGGGCTTCAGTGTCGTCAGAGACCCGTCGAAAGCGCCGACCGCCGCCGTAATCAGCGGCTTTGCCTCGTGGAAACAGGCGTCCGACACGCAATAGCGCGTGTCAAAATTATCCGAACCATCGGCGACGACATCGTAGCCTCTGACCAGCTCGCGCGCATTACCCTCGTTCAGCCGCATCTGAAAAGATTCAACTTTAACGTTGGCGTTCAAACGAGCGATTGCGTCACGGGCGCTCTCAACTTTGGGGCGTCCAACATCGGCCCCGCCATGAATCACCTGTCGCTGCAAGTTTGACAACGACACGACGTCATCGTCCACCAGCGCCAGCGTGCCTACGCCTGCTGCCGCCAGATATTGCAGGAGAGGAGCGCCAAGGCCTCCCGCGCCGATCACCAGCACCCGGGCGTTCTTGAGCCTCTGCTGCCCCGGGCCACCGACGTCGCGTAGGACAATGTGACGGGCGTATCGTTCAAGTTCTTCATTGGAAAACACCATGGCGGCAACCTATCAGCCCTGCCGGCAGAGGCAATGAGGGTGCGCGCGCCAATCGCCGGGTTGCGCTGACAAAAGCCGCAACTATAGTGCCGGGCTTCGCGGGCCGCTCACAGGCCCAGACCATTTTTAACGGATATCCCTCATGCAGACCAAGGGCATCAAGCGCGTCGTCCTCGCCTATTCAGGCGGCCTCGACACTTCCATCATTCTGAAATGGCTGCATACGACCTATGGCTGCGAAGTGGTCACGTTCACGGCGGATCTGGGTCAGGGCGAAGAGCTTGAGCCAGCGCGCGAAAAGGCGCTGCTGCTGGGCATCAAGCCCGAGCATATCTTCATTGAGGACCTGCGTGAGGAATTCGTCCGCGATTACGTGTTCCCGATGTTCCGCGCCAACGCCCAATATGAGGGCCTTTATCTGCTCGGAACCTCAATCGCGCGTCCGCTGATCGCCAAGAAGCAGATCGAGATCGCCCGGCAGGTCGGCGCCGATGCAGTCTCCCATGGCGCAACTGGCAAGGGGAACGATCAGGTTCGCTTTGAGCTGTCCTATTATGCGCTTGAGCCTGATATCAAAGTGATCGCTCCCTGGCGTGAATGGGACCTGCTTTCGCGGACAGCCCTGATCGAATTTGCTGAGAAGAACCAGATTCCAATCGCCCGCGACAAGCGCGGCGACGCACCATTCTCGGTGGACGCCAACCTGCTGCATTCGTCGTCTGAGGGCAAAGTTCTCGAAGATCCGGCCAATGAAACACCCGATTATGTCTATTCGCGCACGATTTCACCCGAAGACGCCCCCGACAAAGCGACCTACGTTACGATTGATTTCGAGCGCGGCGATCCGGTCGCCATTGATGGCGTTAAAATGTCTCCGGCCACCATCCTTACGCACCTGAACAAGCTCGGACATGACAACGGCATCGGTCGCCTTGATCTTGTCGAAAACCGTTTCGTGGGCATGAAGTCGCGCGGGATGTATGAGACGCCAGGCGGCACGATCCTTTACTTTGCGCATCGCGGCATCGAATCCATTACGCTCGACCGTGGCGCCGCCCATCTAAAAGATGAACTTATGCCTAAATATGCGGAGCTGATCTACAACGGTTTCTGGTTCTCGCCAGAGCGAGATATGCTTCAGCTCATGATCGACAAGAGCCAGGAGTTTGTGACCGGCGAAGTTCGGCTCAAACTTTATAAGGGCGGCGCCTGGGTGGTGGGACGCACCAGTCCATACTCCCTTTACGATCAGGATCTCGTCACGTTCGAGGAAGGCGCGGTGGCTTACGACCATCGCGACGCAGCAGGCTTTATCAAGCTTAACGCCCTCAGACTCAGGACCTTGGCCAAGCGAAACCGGAAATTTGGCGGCTGACGCCACGCTCATCAGGGTTTCCAAAAAGGCAAACATGGTGTAGGCGAAGCGTAATTCGGCGTCGCTTGCAGCCGGACGTATTCCGTCACGATATCGGTCTTTGACCTTGAGCCGGCCCGGCAAGCGCGGGGCCGGCGCGCCGCATATGGACACACCTAAACATGAAATTGCGTAACATCGCGATCATCGCGCACGTCGATCACGGCAAGACCACATTGGTGGATCGCCTCCTGCAACAATCCGGCGCTT
>CAMCMI010000220.1 GCA_945875875.1 Rhizobium sp. Q54 | reverse complement strand
ATCGGCTATCAATGGCAGGTTCGTGAAGCTGTGTTCGGATTGGAAGCTGATTTTCAGCGGACGGGAGCTAATACTGGGCGTTTCGTTCCATTGGATCCGCCGGCTTCAGTCACAAGCGCCTTTGACACGTCGGGGCCGACCACAGATCTTCTCTCCGCAAAAGCACCTTATTCCGCGTCGCTCAGAACGCGCTTCGGTCTTGCCGTACAAGAAAGAGTTTTGATCTACGGAACGGCCGGGATCGCTTTCGCCAATGTGACGGCCACCGGAAATTATGTGGCGCGCACTGGTCTCGGGTCAGCTGCGGCCACCTATGAACGAAATGCGATTTTAACAGGCTGGACTGCGGGCTTTGGCGCTGAAATTGCCCTTACGGACAAATGGCTTTTAGGCGCTGAATACAGATATTCAGATTATGGCGGCAGGTCATCGCAGCTTGGCTCATTGACCAACAATCCATCAGGCCGAATTTGGAACATCAACAATTCGATTGGTATTACATCCTCCTCAACAGTCCTGAAGTTGAATTATAAGCTCTAGGACGCACAAGCTCAGCTCTTGCTCCGAATCGCCGGGTTGAGGGCCAGCGCATCGCCAGCCTCCCCGCCCGCCTCGTAAGCGCTGGGCGCCACCATCCGCGTCGTGCGGCGCGTGGTGCGTAATTTCATATTGAGCTTTTCAAGTTCGGCATCCACCACGCTGGCCTTCAGCACCACAAGGTCGCGCCCGGCGCTGGCGTTCACCGCATCGCGCTCCGCCTTCATGCGGTTCAGTTTTTCTGCGATGGAGGCGATCAGGCCCAGCGTGAACGAGCTGTTGGCGATATACCGCTCCTGATGACGAAAACGCTGGTAGGCGGGGGAATTCTTGAAGCGTCCCAGCTCGGCGCGCACAGCGCCATCGATCACTTCCGTCAGATAATGCGCCACTTCCACGTCGCTGCGCAGGCCAAAGAACACATAAGCCGCTTGCCCGTCCGCATTTTTTTCGCGCCAGACACGGCAATCGCAAAAATGCGCGATGGCGCCGATGCAGCCGTCGAGCGGAATGCGCTTCTTGCGATGGGTCTCAAACGCCATGCGGTCGCAGGCCGATTGCGTGATCTCGATATCGCTCAGCGACAGATCGTAGCGATCCAGCAATTCTGCGACTTTGGCCGCCGCCAGCAGCGCCTCGGCCTGCGTGCAGCCATTGTCCATCGTCTTGGCGCGCAGGCCTTGTATGCGCGTCTTCAACTTGTCGAGAGCCGCCAGATCGGGGCGCGGGTTCATGCAGGCGCGCCGAGCAGGCTGACGCGCTCGCCAGCGTCCAGCGCGCGATATGCGCCGGGCGCAAGGTCAGCGGGCAACTCAAGCCCGCCAATGCGGGCGCGATGCAGCGCGCTGACGTGATTGCCAACGGCTGCAAACATACGCCGCACCTGATGATAGCGGCCTTCTGTCAACGTGATTGCGGCTTGCGCATCCGACAAGATTTCAAGTTGCGCTGGCAGCAGTGGCTTGTCCTCGCCCTTCAGCATCAATTGGCCGGAGGCGAAAATCTCCGCCTCGTCACCTTTCAGCGGGCGCTCGAACGTGACCAGATAACGCTTGGGGATGTGCCTTTTGGGCGAAATGATCGTGTGCAGGAACGCGCCGTCATCCGTGAGCAGCAGCAGGCCGGACGTGTCCTTGTCGAGACGGCCCACAGCCGAGATCGGCGGATCGCGATGGCGCCAGCGCAATGGCAAAAGATCGAACACCAGATCGCCCGCCTCGTTGTGCGAACACGTAACCCCGACGGGCTTGTGCAGCATCAACACGAGCCCCTGAAGCGGGTCGAGAGTCTCGCCGTCTATCGTCAGGCGCGCGCGCAAGGCCTCATCCACCGGCACGCGCTGTTCGATATTGGCGGCGATCTCGCCATCGAGCCGGATGCGGCCATTGCGGGCCATGATGTTGATCTCGCGCCGCGAGCCGTAGCCAAGATTTGCCAGCAGCTTGTCGAGACGCTGCGTAGAAGAGCCCGCCTTGCTCATTTCTGCGCCTGATAAATCTTGTAGCCGCCGCTTTCCGCGATGAGAGTCACGCGGCGAAACAGCGGCGTCAAAATCGCCTCATACGGCAGATGGCGATTGGCGGTGAGCCAGCACGAGCCGCCCGTGCGCAGCACTGCATGCGCGCGCTTGATGAAGCTCTGCCCCAGAGCCTGATTTTCAATCGCGCCCTCATGGAACGGCGGGTTCGTCACCACGAAATCCAGCCCCGTCAATGCGGACGGCGCCAAAGCATCGCCCCAAAGAAATTCGGCGCGGGGATCGTCGATGTTGCGCCTTGCCATGTCGATGGCGCGCCGGTCAATGTCGATGAGCGTAAGGCGCGTGACCTTCGGGCTCGCCAGAACCGCGCGCGACAACACGCCAATGCCGCCGCCAAAATCGGCGCCCTTGCCGCTGAGCGCTGGCAGATGTTGCACCAGCAGCGCGCTGCCCGGATCAATCCGGTTCCAGCTGAACACGCCCGGCTGCGACCACAGGCCCAGCTCATCCAGCAGGCGCGGCGCGCCCTCGGCCAGCGCCGCCTCGATAGCGGCCGGATCGCCGGGGCCTTGCGTGACGCAAATACGATGGTGCCGCTTGGCTGATTCGGTAAATGCGCAGCCAAGAAGCTCCAGATCCTGCGCAAGCCGCGAGCCGCCCTTGTCCTTGGGCGCGAGCGCAATCAGCGATGCGCCGGGCTTGAGCGCCCGCAGCGCCAGCGCCAGCGCATAGCGGCGCTCCACCGTGCCCGCAGGCGCCAGCATGGCCATGCCGTTCAGCGAGCCCGCCGGGGTCTCCGACAAACTTTGCGCGCCGGGGCTAAGCGGCGAGAATTGCGCGGCGCCGGAATAGGCGCCCACCAGCGCCTCCATCGGCGCGCCGTAAACGTTTTCAAACTCGATCTCGATCATGATCCCCGGCGCTTCAATTGGTAAATTGCATATCGCAGCAGCTCTGCTTGCCGCTTGATTTTTGAAAGGCGCCAGCCACGTCATGGTCGCGAAGGCGGCCATCCACGGCAAGCCGCAAGCTCAAACCCTGCCGTGGCCCCCGGGCATCGCGGGATGACGGATCACGGGCATGTTGGTGAAACACGCCCGCAGCCTTGTGTCTACGCTGATCGTCATAAACCCCATTCGGCGCTATATTGCAGCATAAACCGGCGAACGCCCCGCCAGATGGATCAGAATTATGGCTGACGAGCCCTTTAAACACGGCCCCGATTCGCGCCCAAGCCCAGAGACCCCGCGCAGCGAGCCCGAAATCCTGCCGCCGACGCGCTCCGGCGCCCCTTTGGGCGACGAGGGGCCGGGCGCCGGGGACCGCGCATGGAGCAGCTACGGCTTCCAGCGCATCGAAATGCGCCGAATCAGCCCGCTGCGCCTGTTCATATGGGCGCTGATCGCTTTGAGCCTGCTGGTGCTGATCGCCGGAACCATGCTGATCGCGCTCCCCATCATCGCAGGGCTGGCGATCCTGTCGTTCGGCGCGGCATGGCTGCGACGGGTTTTGCGTCGGTAGCGCGTCTATGGACCGCGGGCTTCCAGCCCGCATGGGGCGCTGACGACATCAGGCAAGACGCAAAGAAGCGGGCTGGAAGCCCGCGGTCCAAAGTCATGGTAAAAGGGTTAGTTTTGGTGGAGCCAGACGGAATCGAACCGACGACCTCTTCAATGCCATTTGCCACAAGCTCTTGATTTATAAGTCTATTCAGAAGATGGGTCCAACAATTCTGTCCTCCAAATTCGGAGATAAGGATATTGGCTGAACACACTGCGGGTTACCGATCGATTCTGATTATGCCTGGCATCTCGCTTTATCAAAATAAACGACACCCATACTGGATGGCTCGAGTATGGGATGCGGAACAGGGCAGACATGCCGTTCAGTCGACCAGAATGGTCTCTGTCCCTGCGGCCAGGAAAGCGGCTCTGAAGTTCGCCCGACAGCGCCTCACTGCGCAAAGACAAGTGCCTCGGGAATATAAGTTCACCTCATTCTCGCTTGAGATGCTGCGCCGAGAGACCATCCGATCCCACAAAGGAGAACGCAGCATCGGGTCATTGAAAGCGATGCGATGGTGTATCGAGAAGCCAAATTGGGGGTTGGTGGACCAGTTTGGTGATCGAGATGTCAGGGAGATCTCAACGGCAGATTTCGTGAAGTACATGGATTATCTCGAAATCGAGAAACCCAATTGGACCCCTTCAACCAAGAATCTGGTCATGGCGACCTTCCGAAACTGCCTCAAGGTGGCGAGAGATACAGGGGCTATCGATGCTATCCCTGAGACACCTCGCAGGAAGGAGAAGGATAATCCGAGGCCATTCTTCAAATTCGAGCCTATTGTCGCCAAGGGTGATGATGAACTTCAAAGGCTACTGACCGCAGCCAGACACATGGTCTTGGATCGCAGAATCGTCAGGTGGCTCCCGGTCACGGATGAATTTCCCGATATTCTAGAGTTCATTAGCCTTTCGTTTATTAGACCAATTACTGATTGGCCCCCATCGACGGGTCCATTTTCAAACTTAGTTCAAGTTCGGCCTTAACGCTAGCGCGGTCGGCGTAGCTGGTTTGGGTTGCGGAGCCGACCGCTCGGCCAAGGCTGGCACAAAGACCTCTGGAGCCGGGGGCTT
>CAMCMI010000219.1 GCA_945875875.1 Rhizobium sp. Q54 | reverse complement strand
CGCGCGAAAGCAAAGGGGTGAAAATGGCGCTTGCGCCAGCCAGGCGTTCCGTGACCAATGGCGCATGCATTCCTCCGGAGATCTTCTGGCCGACCGCCGCTATGGATGGGCGCTCGGCGCCTGCGCCGACGGCGACCACGTTGGCGCGTGCGATTTGCTTGAGCAAACGCTTGAGCGCGTGCCCGACTGGGCGCCGGCGCTTGTGGCGCTGGGCGATTCACGCGCGGCGCTGCAAGATCGAGCAGGCGCGATTGCCGCATGGGAGGCCGGCGCCAAAGCTGATCCAGGTGGCGTGCATGGCGCGCAACTCAAGCTGGCCGCCATCGGCGCCGCGCCTGCGCCCATTGCTGCGCCCGGGGATTATGTGCGCGCCTTGTTTGACGCCTATTCAGAGCGCTTTGAATCGCATCTTGTCGTCGCTTTGTCTTATCGCGGGCCGCAATTGCTGCGCGAGGCGCTGGAGCGCGTATGCGTCCGTGGCGCGCGCCCTTTCGCCTTTGCGCGGATGATTGATCTTGGTTGCGGCACAGGGCTGATGGCTGCCGCACTCAAGGATGTTGCGCCCCATGCGATGGGCGTCGATCTTTCGCCGCGCATGGTGGAGGCGGCAGCGCGCACGGGGCTTTATGATGAATTGCAAGTGGGGGATGGAGCGGCGATCTTGCGTAAAGAGCCTGCCGCCAGCGCTGATCTTGTGATTGCCGCCGACGTGTTCGTCTATATGGGCGAGCTTGCAGATGTGTTTGAACAGGCTGCGCTTGTGCTGAAGCCGCGCGGATTGTTTGCCTTCAGCGTGCAAAAAGCGCCCGTAGATTGGACCCTGGGCGTAGATTTGCGTTATTCGCACAGCCAGACATATCTGCGCGCGCTTGCCGCCCGGACAGGCTTTGAGATTGAAGCGCTTGAAGAAGCCTCAAGCCGCAAGGACAACGGAATCGACGTTCCGGGGCTGGTCTGCGTGCTCTCGCGCGCCTAGATTAAGCCTGTGAGCCAAGCCATTCTCCCCCCTTTGCCCGATGAATTCTCCGCATGGTTTTCCGCGCGGGGCTGGTCGCCGCGCGCCCACCAACTGGAGCTGTTGTCGCTGGCGCGCAGCGGCAAAAGCGCTTTGCTGATCGCGCCAACGGGCGCAGGCAAAACGCTCGCCGGTTTTCTGCCCAGCCTCACGGAACTGGCGCAGCGCCCGCCCGGCGCGGACGGGCGGGGTTTGCACACGCTCTATATCTCACCGCTGAAAGCGCTGGCCGTCGATGTGGCGCGCAATCTTGAAATTCCTGTCGCCGAGATGGGCCTGAAAATCCGCGTCGAGACGCGCACGGGCGACACGCCCGCCTCGCGCCGTCAGCGTCAGCGCCGCGACCCGCCAGACATATTGCTCACCACGCCCGAGCAATTGGCGCTGCTGCTGGGCGGGCCGGACGCGCGCACGCTATTCTCTACATTGCGCCGCGTGGTGCTGGATGAATTGCATGCGGTGACGCAATCCAAACGCGGCGACATGCTCGCGCTGGACCTTGCGCGCCTTCGCACGCTTGCGCCGGAGATGACCGCTATCGGCCTTTCGGCGACCGTGCGCGAGCCCGACGAATTGCGCAGATGGCTTGTGGCGCAGCGGGAAACGCAAACGCATATGGCCGCGCTCGTCAAGGCGCCGCCGGGCGCGCCCGCCGATCTCTCGATGCTGGATTGCGCAGAGCGATTGCCGTGGTCGGGCCATGGCGCCAGTCATTCCATCAATGATATTTATGCGGCGATCAAAACCGCAAAGACCGCGCTTGTCTTCGTCAATACGCGCGCGCAGGCCGAAGCTGTTTTCCAGCAACTCTGGTCGATCAACGACGACAATCTCGCCATCGCCCTGCATCATGGATCGCTCGACGCAAGCCAACGCCGGCGCGTGGAAGAGGCCATGGCGCAGGGACTTTTGAAAGCCATCGTCTGCACGTCAACGCTTGATCTGGGCATTGACTGGGGCGACGTCGATCTTGTCGTCAACGTCGGCGCACCCAAAGGCGCGAGCCGTTTGACGCAGCGCATCGGACGCGCCAACCATCGGCTGGACGAGCCGTCGCGCGCGATCCTTGTGCCCGGCAACAGGTTCGAGGCGCTCGAATGCCGCGCAGCAATCGAGGCCGCCGCAATCGGCGCGCAGGACACGCCGCCCGCACGATCCGGCGCGCTCGACGTCTTGTGCCAGCACATATTGGGGACGGCATGCGCCGGACCCTTTGACGAGAACGAATTATTTGCGGAAGTTTGCTCGGCGGAACCCTATTCGCAGCTCGCGCTCTGCGACTTCTCAAGCGCAATCGAATTCGTGGCCAATGGCGGATATGCTCTGGGCGCTTACGAACGCTTTGCAAAAATCAAACGCGACAAGGACGGCTTGTGGCGCGTCGCCAACGGCAAAATCGCGCAAAGCTGGCGCATGAACGTCGGCACGATCGTTGAATCCGACATGCTGAAAGTGCGGCTTGTACGCGGACGCGCCAACACTCCGGCGCCCGGAAATGCCCGCACCGCAGCAGGTTCTCTCTATTACCCCACCAAACTTTCGAATGCCGCCCGCCCCGCCTATACCGGACCATTGGCGCGCGGCGGGCGCGTTTTGGGCCAGATCGAAGAATATTTTCTGGAGACGCTGGCGCCCGGCGACACGTTCTTGTTTGGCGGAGAAGTGCTTGCGCTCCAAGGCATAGTTGAGGGCGAGGCGTTCGTGTCGCGGGCGCAATCGCAGGCGCCTAAAGTGCCCTCCTACGCTGGCGGCAAGTTTCCGCTATCGACGTATCTGGCTGAGCGCGTGCGCAAACTCATCGCCTCGCCGGGTCAATGGGGCGGCTTGCCCGAGCAGGTTCGCGAATGGCTGGGCCTGCAGCGCAAGGTCTCAAGGTTGCCGAACGCCAAAGACCTTCTCGTTGAGACGTTCCCGCGCGGCGGGCGGTTTTATCTCGTCGCCTATCCGTTTGAGGGCCGCCTCGCGCATCAGACGCTCGGCATGTTGCTGACGCGACGCATGGAGCGATTGGGGCTGATGCCGCAGGGGTTTGTGGCCAGCGAATATGCGCTGGCGATCTGGGGCCTGAGCGATGTCGCGGGCGCCTGCGCATCGGGCGCCGTCAGCATGGATTCTTTATTTGGCGAAGACATGCTGGGCGACGACCTCGAAGAATGGTTGCAGGAATCAGCGCTGATGAAGCGCACCTTTCGCAATTGCGCCGTGATTGCAGGGCTTATCGAGCGCCGCTTTCCCGGCAAGGAAAAGACCGGGCGACAGGTGACGATCTCCACCGATCTGATTTACGACGTGCTGCGCCGTCATCAACCAGATCACATCTTGCTGCGCGCCGCGCGCGAGGACGCCGCCACCGGCCTGCTCGACGTGGCGCGCCTCTCCGACATGCTCCTTCGCATCAAGGGGCGCATCGTGCATAAAGCCCTTGCGCGCGTGTCGCCTCTGGCGGTTCCCGTGATGCTTGAGATTGGGCGCGAGCCGATCTATGGGCAGGCGCAGGACCAGATTTTGGCTGAAGCGGCGCAGGACCTGGTGGAAGAGGCGATGCAGCCGACAACGGGGGCGCGAGCGTGAGCGGAATTGCAGCCAGTATTGCAGAAGGGTTTTCGCTGGGGGGCGAGGATTTCTGCGCGCATGTTTCGGGCGCGTTGTTTCATGCCGGCGAGCGTTTGTTGATCGTAGCCGATCTGCATCTGGAGAAAGGCTCGGCCTATGCAGAGCGGCGCGTGTTGTTGCCGCCCTACGACACGGCGGCCACGCTGGCGCGCCTCGCGGAAGTCGCGGCCTATTTTGCGCCGCGCGCGATACTGGCGCTGGGCGATTCCTTTCATGACGTGCGCGCGGGCGCCCGCATGAGCGCCAATGATCGCGAATCGTTGCAAAGCCTGCAATCGGGGCGCGAATGGATTTGGATCGCAGGCAATCATGACCCGGAAGCGCCTGCATTCGTGGAGGGCTTGCGGCGCGTGGCATATCAATTGGGCGCCGTGACGCTGCGCCATGAACCATCAATTTGTGAGCCGTCATCGTGCGAAATCGCGGGCCATCTGCACCCCGTCGCACGCGTGGCGGCGGCGCGCGGACGCTTGCGGCGCAGGTGTTTTATCAGCGATGAGGCGCGCTGCATCATGCCTGCGTTTGGCGCCTATGCGGGCGGACTGAACATCTTGGACGAGGCGTTCGCACCCTTGTTCACACGCGCGCGCGCAACAGCCCATGTGCTGGGGCGCGCCAACGTCTATCGCATCGGCCTTGACTCGTGCAGACCTGATTAGCGATTTGCCTGATTAACGATTTGCCTGATCAATCGCGCCGGAAGATGAGACTTGCCAACCAGCCCACGAGCACCGCCAGCATGGCGGTCGCAATTCCGTAAAGCAGGCTGTTTTTATGCGCGGCTTCGGCCACCCAGTGCTCTGCTGCGGTTTTGATGACGGTAAAGCCGAGCTGGTTTTTGGCCACCAGCGCGCCGCCCGAAAACACCGCGACCTCGACATCGTAATTGCCCAGCGGCGCAATGCCGGGCAGATCAATCTGCGCCTGAAAAACGCCGGGCGAGATGAAG
The DNA here is from genome assembly GCA_945875875.1 of Rhizobium sp. Q54. GTDB lineage: Bacteria > Pseudomonadota > Alphaproteobacteria > Rhizobiales > Beijerinckiaceae > Terripilifer. Next base: position 101 of record CAMCMI010000219.1, on the reverse strand, counting down.
CGCACATGATCAGGGCTTTGGAAGAAAAGCCCCTGCTGCGAGCGTAATCTTTGCAGGCCGGCGCGAAATTGCGGATCATTGGCCGCCGAGCGGACAGCCGT
>CAMCMI010000218.1 GCA_945875875.1 Rhizobium sp. Q54 | reverse complement strand
CTGATATCAGTGGTGAAGCTGCGCGAATTGCTGGTCAACGCAATCCCGATGTCGATGAAACTGGGGATTGCTGCGGGCATTGGCCTGTTTCTGGCGATCATCGCACTCAAAAACGCCGGCATCGTCGCCGATCATCCAGCGACCCTCGTCACCATGGGCAATGTCAAGAGCATGCCGGTTCTGCTGGCCGCTGTGGGCTTTGCTTTGATCGCCGCATTGTCGGCGCGCAAAATTCCCGGCGCCATCGTGATCTCGATTCTGGCCGTCACCGCCATTGCAGTCGCGCTCGGAATTGCGGATTTCAAAGGCATAGCGTCGGCGCCGCCGTCGATGGCGCCGGTGTTCCTGAAGATGGATTTGAAGGGCGCGCTCGACGTTGGCCTGTGGACCATTATCTTCGTGTTCCTGTTCGTCGATCTGTTCGACAACACCGGCACGCTGATCGGCGTCGCCCATCGCGGCGGCTTCCTCGACAAGAACGGCAAACTGCCGCGCATCGGCAAGGCGCTGATCGTCGATTCGACCTCGGCCTCGGTCGGCGCCGCGCTCGGCACCTCCACCACCACGAGCTATATTGAAAGCGCTGCGGGCGTGGACGCGGGCGGTCGCACCGGCCTCACCGCCGTCGTCGTGGCGTTGTGCTTTGTCGGCGCGGTTTTCTTTGCGCCGCTGGCTGGCACCGTGCCGGGCTTCGCCACTGCGCCTGCGCTGCTTTACGTCGCCTGCCTGATGGCGCGCAGCCTGAAGGATCTCGACTGGGAGGACACGACGGAATTCGTGCCTGCCATCGTGACCGCGATCACCATGCCGCTCACCTTCTCCATCGCGCACGGCATCGGCCTTGGCTTCATCTGCTATGCGGCGATCAAAGTGCTGGCCGGTCGCGCGCGCGAGATGAGCATCGCCGTACCGATCATCGCGGCGCTGTTCGTGGCTAAATTGCTGGTGGGTTGAAGCAAGGGGCGCTCGCTCTTCATCTGGAGAGCGGGCGCATTCTGGACCACGGACCTGCGGTCCGCATGCGGGCTGGAAGCCCGCGGTCCATAGAAGCGCCCTTGGACCGCGGGCTTCCAGCCCGCATCTTGCTGTTTTTCAGATCAGGAGACCCTAGCCTTCAGGCTCTTCTTCGCCCTGTGCAAACACCGGGGGGGCCACGACGATGCGTTTTGCCGCAATGTCGATCTGCGGCACGATCGCCAGCGTGAACGGCAGAAGCTGCGTCTCTCCAGACCCGGTGTCAATTTCCAGAATGTCGCCGGCTCCGAAGTTCAACACGTCGCGCACTTTGCCAAAGCGGGCGCCGTCGGCGAGCACGGCCTCAAGGCCGATCAAATCGGCAACATAAAACTCGTCTTCATCAGGCGGCGGCAAGACATCGCGCGCCAGAAAGATATCCTGATTGGTCAGGGCCTCAGCGGCGTTCCGGTCGCGCACGCCTGCAACGCGCGCGACCAGAATGTCGTCCTTCACCAGCCGCGCGCCCTCAAACACAAAAGCACGGACGCCTGAAGCGTCCGTGAGCCCTTTGTATTTAGCCAGCGCCAGCGGCTCTCCGGTGAAGGATTTCACGCGGACCTCGCCCCGCACGCCATGGGCGGCGCCGAAGCGACCGACAAGTATGCGGGGATTGTCCGACATGGGCGCAGCTTACTCGGAAGCGGGCGCAGCAGCGGCCTCAGCAGCCTTGGCAGCGGCGGCGGCCTGCGTAGCGGCGCGCTCCTGCGCCTTCTTCTTGGGCTGCGACTTCTGCGGGTTGTTACGCGCATCGCGCTTCAACACGCCCATGATGTCGAGCAAGCGAGCGACGCGATCAGTCGGCTGGGCGCCCTTGGACATCCAGTCCTTGGCCTTCTCGACGTCGAGCGTGATGCGGGTCGCGTCGTCCTTGGCCTTCAACGGATCGAACGTGCCGATGCGCTCAACAAAACGGCCATCGCGCGGCATGCGGGCGTCGGCGATGACAATGCGATAAAACGGGCGCTTCTTGGCGCCGCCGCGGGACAGGCGAATCTTGAGGGACATGTGGTTTCCTTTGGTTTGGGTTTAGCGTTAGCGATGGATGAGAGAGGCAGTAGGGAGTAGGCAGTAGGCAATAGGGAAAAAGCGTTTCAAGAACCCTATTGGCTACTGCCTACTCCCTACTCCCCCTCTTACTTCTTCTTTCCCCCGAAGGGGTTGAAGCCGCCAAGACCGGGCAGTTTTGGCCCCAGTCCCGGCAACCCCGGAAGTCCGCCCGGAAGTCCGGGTTTGCCGCCGGTCAATCCCGGAGGCGGCGCGGAGGGAAGCTTCGGCATATTGCCCATGCCGCCTCCCCCGCCCATCTGCTGTTGCATGGCTGCAATTTCTTCCTGCGAGGGCATGCCCCCGCCGCCGATGCCGAACATTTGCGCCATTTTGGCCATCGGCCCGCGCTTGGCGCCGCCGCCCATGGCTTTCATCATGTCGGCCATCTGGCGATGCTGTTTGAGCAGGCGGTTGAGGTCTTCGACCTTGGTGCCCGAGCCTGCCGCAATGCGCTTCTTGCGCGAATTCTTCAGGATGTCAGGATTGCGGCGCTCCTGGCTTGTCATCGACAGGATCATAGCGCGCTGGCGCTTGATCATTCTGTCGTCGACGCCGGATTTCGCGATCTGGTCCTTCATCTTGCCGACGCCGGGCAACATGCCCATCAACCCGCCAAGACCGCCGATCTTTTCCACCTGCGCCAATTGCTCGGCCAGATCGTCGAGATCGAACCGGCCCTTGCGCATTTTCTCCGCAATCGCCTGCGCCTTCTCGGCGTCGATCGATTGCGCGGCTTTTTCGACCAGAGCGACGATGTCGCCCATGCCCAGAATGCGGTTGGCGATGCGGTTGGGATGGAAATCATCGAGATCGTCGAGCTTTTCTCCGGTGCCGATGAGCTTGATCGGCTTGCCGGTGACGGCGCGCATGGACAGAGCCGCGCCGCCGCGCCCGTCGCCGTCCGTGCGTGTGAGCACGATGCCGGTGATGCCGACGCTCTCGTCAAAGCTCTTGGCGAGATTCACCGCGTCCTGACCGGTGAGGCTGTCGGCGACCAGCAGAATTTCATGCGGACGGGCGACGGCCTTGATCTCGGCCATCTCGGCCATCAAAAGCTCGTCGATATGCGTGCGGCCCGCAGTATCGAGCAGCACGACGTCAAAGCCCTGCAGGCGCGCGGCCTGTTCGGCGCGCTGGGCGATCTGAACCGGGGTCTGGCCGGGTACGATAGGCAGCGTCTCGACGCCGATCTGGCGGCCGAGCACTGCGAGCTGCTCTTGCGCGGCGGGACGCTTCACGTCGAGCGAGGCCATCAGCACCTTGCGCTTCATGCGCTCGGTCAGGCGTTTGGCGATCTTGGCGGCGGTGGTGGTTTTACCCGCGCCCTGCAGGCCCACCACCATAATGGCGAGCGGGGCGGGCGCATCGAGATTGATCGGATCGGCGTCCGAGCCCAGCGTCTCGACGAGCACGTCGTTGACGATCTTGACGACCATCTGGCCCGGCGTGACCGATTTGACGACATTGGCGCCGACCGCCCGGTCGCGCACCTTGTCGGTGAACGCGCGCACCACGTCGAGCGCCACGTCCGCCTCAAGCAGAGCCCGGCGAACCTCGCGCAGAGCCGTCGCGACGTCCTCCTCGCGAAGGGCGCCACGGCGCGTCAGCTGGTCAAATATGCCGGAGAGCTTTTCTGAAAGGCCCTCGAACATTGGCGATCTCCTGTGACGTCAGCAAAAGTCCAAAGCGATTTGGCGCCCGGGGGCGCATCGCGCTGCCGGGCGTTGGCCTCCAGCCTCAAGGGCCGGTGGGCGGATCACAAAGAACATCTCTGACGAGAGTTGGTGCCTTTTAGGCGCGCGGGGGGCAGGAGTCAATGAAAGGGGGTGGCGGCAAGGAGGCAATGGAGCAGGAAGGACCCCTCATCCGCCGCGCTTCGCGCGTCACCTTCTCCCGCAAGGGGAGAAGGAAGGTGCGGCGCTCTTTCAGCTTCGCACGCATGGTCCCGCTCCTAGACTGCTGGATCGAAGCAGACACGCGCAAAACCCACGCAGCAAGGCGTCGCGCCGCACCCCAAAACCCAAACCGGAGGCTGGACGCGGACCCATTTGTGGGGCCTGATTGCAAATCTGTCCCAGTCGCAATAGATCGAGCCCATGCTGCGCTTTGCAAACCCGTCCAATTTCCTCCGCCTCGCCGCCGTGCTGGTTCCGGCGGGCGCAGTCCTGTCCGCTCTGACGCTGACGCTGGGGCTGTACCTGGCGTTCTTCGTGGCGCCCGCCGATTACCAGCAGGGCCAGACGGTGCGCATTATGTATGTGCACGTGCCCGCCGCGTGGCTCGCAATGTTTTGCTGGGGCACGATGACGCTGGCCGCGTTAGGCTCGCTTGTCTGGCGCCATCCTTTAGCGGACGCAGCGCAAAAGGCCGCCGCTCCCCTTGGCGCCGCCTTCACCTTCGTCTGCCTTGTCACCGGCTCGCTCTGGGGCAAGCCGATGTGGGGGACATGGTGGGTGTGGGATGCGCGCCTCACCTCGGTTCTGGTGCTGTTTATCATGTATCTGGGCCTGATCGCGCTGTGGCGCTCGGTTGACGAGCCCGCAAAGGCCGGTCGCGCCGCCGCTATCCTCACGCTGGTGGGATCGATCAATCTGCCGATCATCAAATTCTCGGTCGATTGGTGGAACACGCTGCACCAGCCAGCTTCCGTGTTTCGCGTTGGCGGCCCCACCATTCATCCCTCAATGCTGTGGCCGCTGCT
>CAMCMI010000217.1 GCA_945875875.1 Rhizobium sp. Q54 | reverse complement strand
TGCTTGCGGATTAGGCTGGCCGCTTGCTGCGTCCTCCCATGCAATCTCGACTTCGAGGGCTTCTTGCCTCAGAATGAGGCCTTCCAACAATGGCCGTTGTTCAATGAGATCGCATGCTTCCCATCCGGCACTTCCTGCTTCTCGCCTGCCTCGTGTTTCCGCAAGCGGTGACAGCCCAGCAACGGAGTCTCTCGGCTTTTGGCGTCGTGCTGATGCATGGCAAAGGCGGGCAGCCCGGCTCTTTGATTGGCGATCTTGCTGAATCGCTCGAAGCCGAAGGCGTGAAGGTTGTCATGCCTGCCATGGCTTGGTCCGGCACGCGCGGGCAGGCGGCCGCTTATGACGTGACCTATGCGCAATCCCTCAAGGCCATTGATAAATCGGTTGCACAGCTGCGCCGGAGCGGCGCCAGGCGCATCGTGATCGCCGGACAGAGCCTTGGCGCCAATGCCGCCATCGCCTATGCCGCGCAAAAACCAGCGGGCCTCGTTGGCGTGATTGCTTTGGCTCCAGGACATACGCCCGAGCGCATGCGCCAGCCTGAGATTCAGGCGGCTGTCGCCCGTGCGTATGAACTTGTCGCCTCAGGGCAAGGCGCCACGCGCGGCGTCTGGCCCGATGTGAATGTGGGTCAGTCCTTCAAAGTGAACGGCACAGCAGAGGCCTATTTTTCGTTCTTCGATCCGAACGGACTGGCCGTCATGCCCAAAACAGCCGGGCGCTTGGCAACGCCGCTGCTTCTGGTGACTGGCCGTTCGGACCCTCTGCTGAACGCCGGGCGCTATATTTTCGATCAAGCCAAGCCCCATGCAAAGAGCCGCTATGTTGAGATTGACGCGAGCCATTTCAATACGCCGGGCAAAGCTAAAGATGACGTCGTCTACTGGCTGAAGTCTTTGTAACAAGAGCTGCTGTCGTTAAAAAAACCCTCATCCGGTTTTTGCTGACGCAAACGCCACTTTTCCCGCTCGCGGGAGAAGGTGGCGCGTTCTTGAAGCCGCTGGGCCGCAGCCCTTTCTTCTTTCTCCCGCAGGCGTTCGCAGATCGAGCGGACGGACTATTTGGGTAGCCCTGCATTTTGCGATATATAAAAGTTGCGCGCAATCGTTGGTCAAAAAGTTAGATGAGTGAACAAATGCTCGCCTGGCCGAATGCGAGGAAATCACGCGAACGCAGGCGTTGGAGCGTGCATGTCGGCTTAGCTCTCTTTCTCCTCTTCGGAACGGCGTCAGCCAGCTCTGCGGCAGACGAAGCAGCTCTCTGGCGTGCGCTGGCTTCAAAAGGGCACGTTGCGCTTCTGCGCCATGCCATTGCCCCCGGCACGGGCGATCCGTCGCAGTTTGCACTTGGAGACTGCGCCAGGCAGAGAAATTTATCCGTGGAGGGCCGTAAACAGGCCCTGCGAATTGGCGCTCGCTTTCGTCAAAACGGTCTGGAAGCAGCGCGAATATTTTCGAGCCAGTTGTGCCGTTGTCTGGAAACATCAAGACTTCTTGCGCTTGGTCCGGTGACGAAGCTGCCCGTTCTCAATTCCTTCTTCCAAAGCCCCGAACGCGGAAATCGCCAAACTGAAGCGCTGCAAGCCTGGCTGGCCAATCAGGACCTGAATGGGCCGCTCGTTCTGGTGACGCATCAAGTCAACATCGCGGCTTTGACGGGGGTCTATCCCGCATCCGGCGAGCTGGTTGTCATTGCCCGGTCCAAAGATGGAAAGATTTCGACCGTCGGATCTATCCGTACTGATTGAACGCATCCGCAGCATCAGCGTGATTGAAAGAAGCGCGCGGTCCAAACTTGCACACCAAGGCCCCTTCTCCCCAATGGGGAGAAGGGTTTAGTGTTGGCTTAATTGCCGGTGATCTGGCTCTTGGCGCGCTGCCACCAGCCGGATTTCTTTTGCTCGGGAACAGGAGCCTCGGGCAGCGCCTCGGCTTCGCGGACCGGCGCAGGCTCGGGAGCGGGCGCAAGTTCGGGAGCAAGTTCGGGAGCAGCGGCTGGCACAGGCGCCTGTATGGGCGCTTGAGCCTCCACAGGAGCCGCGACTTCCGCAGCCATAGGCGCAACCTCTTGCGCAACTGCTTGCACAATCTCTTGCACAACCGGCTGCTGCGTCTCGGCGTTGGTCAGATCGACCGGAGGCTGTTCGATGACGAAGTTTGGCTCGGCGTGATCGCTGGAGCGAACCCATGAGCCCGAGCCGGGCGCGCGCTCGGAAGCCTCGCCGCCAGCAGCCTCGCCGCGTCCACGACGGGGACGACGGCGGCGGCTGCGGCGAGCGTCGCCTTCCGCCTGAGCGGCCTCGCCTTCGGCTGCGGCTTCAGTCTCGTCAACCTCGCCGTCGCCGCCCGCTGGCAGGTTCAGGCCCGGCAGATCGCCGCCGATGGAGGCCCCAATTCCCGCCATTGTCGCCAAAGCGTCGTCGGAGGGTTGCGGAGCGTTGGAATCCACGCCCGATGAATCCCGGTCGCGACCATTGCGACGCCGACGGCGCCGACGACGGCGACGACCGTTCTCGCCGTCCTCTTCGCTCTCGCCATTGCTGTCGGCGCTTTCGGCGGCTTCCGCACGCGGCGCTCTTTCGCCCCGCGTTCTGGTCCGCTCAGGCCTTGAGGGGGCGATTTTTTCGTCAGCCTCCTCATCGTCATCTTCGCTCTCGTCGATGAGGTCTTCATCGAGTTCGGGCATCGGCGCGATGGAGTCGAGCCGTACGAAATCACGCTTGACGACGACCGGCGGGGGCGAGGCAAGTTCGCCGCGCTCCAGCGCATGGTAGACGCCGCCCATGAGGCTGTCGTCGGCCTCGATGGTGATGGTGACGCCAAAGCGCTCCTCCAGCTCACGCAGATGCGTGCGCTTCTGGTTGAGGATGTAGAGCGCCACGACGCTGCGGGTGCGCGCGGTCATGTTGAACTGCGCGTTGCGGACCAGCGAATCCTCGATCACCCGCAACACGTGCAGGGCCATGGAGGCGGTGGAGCGAACCGTGCCGGCCCCGCTGCAATGGGGGCAGATGACGCTGGAGCCTTCAAGCACGCCGGTGCGCATGCGCTGGCGCGACATTTCGAGCAGGCCGAAATGCGAGATGCGGCCAACCTGAATGCGGGCGCGGTCGTTCTTGAGAGCTTCCTTGATGCGACGCTCGACGGCGCGGTTGTTGCGGTTCTCCTCCATGTCGATGAAATCGACCACGATAAGGCCCGCAAGGTCGCGCAATCGCAATTGCCGCGCGACTTCGTCCGACGCTTCAAGATTGGTGCGTAGCGCAGTGTCTTCGATGTTGTGCTCGCGCGTTGAGCGGCCCGAGTTCACGTCGATGGCGACAAGTGCTTCGGTCTGGTTGATGACGATGTAGCCGCCCGATTTCAGCGTTACCTGCGCGGAGAACATCGAATCGAGCTGGGCCTCGACGCCCATGTGCGCAAACAGCGGCTGGGGCTCGGTCCAGGGTTTGACGTTGCTCACGTGGCTGGGGCTCAGCATACCCATGTAATCGCGCGCTTCCTTGAAGCCCTCCGGGCCGGCGACGACAACCTCGTCGATCTCCTTGCCGTAGAGGTCGCGGATCGAGCGCTTGATGAGCGAGCCTTCCTCATAAACGAGGCTGGGCGCGCTGGATTCAAGCGTCAGCGAGCGGACGGATTCCCACATGCGCAGGAGATATTCAAAATCGCGACGCACTTCCGGCTTGGTGCGGGAGGCGCCGGCGGTGCGCAGAATAACGCCCATGCCCTCGGGCACCTCCAGCTCGGAGGCGATTTCCTTGAGGCGCTTGCGGTCGTCGTTGTCGGTGATTTTGCGGGAAATGCCGCCGCCGCGCGCGGTGTTGGGCATCAGCACCGAATAGCGGCCAGCCAGCGACAGATAAGTCGTGAGCGCAGCGCCTTTGTTGCCGCGCTCTTCCTTCACAACCTGCACGAGCAGGACCTGACGGCGGCGGATGACTTCCTGAATCTTGTATTGCTTGCGCTGACGAACGGCGCGCACAGGCATTTCTTCAAAGTCGTCGCCGCCAAGCTGCTCGACGTGCTCTTCCTCGTCGTTGCCTTCGCCGTCCTGGTCGTCCTCGTCGTCCCCGTCTTCATCCTCGTCGTCGTTTTCGGACGGGGTGGAAACATCAGCGCGGGCAGCGACGGGGCGCGGCTCTTCTGCGTCGCTCTGCGCAGCGTCTTGAGCCTTCGCAACCTGAGGCTGATATGCCTGAGCCTGATCTTCCTGAGCTTTATCTTGGGCGACCGGCGCGGCCTCGATCATATCAGGGACGGGCGCCGGGGCGTCGAGCGGGGTCCAGACTTGCGGCTGCTCAAAGGCTTGCGGCTGTTCTACAACTTGCGGCTGCTCAAATGCTGACGGCTGCTCGATTGCGGCGCCGGCTTGCGCAGGCGCGCCAGCGTCGAGCGAGACTTCAGCGGACACTTCGGCGAGGCTTGCGCCAGCGCCCGGCTGATCGGCGTCGAGCGGGTAGGCGGCGCCGGCGAGCGCCTTGACCCCTTCGATCCCGCCGTCAACGTTAGCTTCGCCGATCACCATCTCGTCGCGGTTGCGACGCTCGCGCGGGTGACGACGACGGCGGCGATTGTTGGTGTTGCCGCTGCGGCGCTGCGGCTTGTTCTCTTCCTCTTCCTCGTCCTGATGGGCCTGTTGCTCGGCTTCGAGCAGAGCCTGCCGATCAGCGACGGGAATCTGGTAATAATCAGGATGAATTTCCGAGAAGGCGAGGAACCCGTGACGGTTGCCGCCGTACTCGATGAACGCCGCTTGCAGCGAGGGTTC
>CAMCMI010000216.1 GCA_945875875.1 Rhizobium sp. Q54 | reverse complement strand
GCTATCCGGATGCGAAGGGATAGGCTGCAAACGCCCCTGCGATTGCGGCCACAAACAGCGTGCAATCATGCAAGCCAAGCATCGTCCTGTCAGGCGCGGCCTCTTCATGCAGCCAGATCGTGGCGCCGCTTGTGGCCAGCGACCAGCCAATCGCCAGCAACACGAGCGCTGCCGTGAAGCCCGCCTGCTCCCCAACCCCAATAAAGATAGCGACCGCGACCGCGATCAACGCCAGTCCGGCGCCCGCTATCTTGCGCGCGCTCACGAGCCCGGCGAGCGGCCCCAGCAACAAGGAGGGCGCATACATCGCCACCACGTGCCACGCCATTGCGCCCATGATTCCGGCCGCGCCAATCCCACAGCCGATCATCGCGAACGGCCCCGCCAAAATGAGCAGGCTCATGGCGAACCATGCCAGCGCGGCGATAAACGTCGGCGCAAACATCGCGCGTAAATTGCGCGTGAGCGCGGCTTTTAGAGGCGACGCGGTCGGCAGGCGACGCGATGAAAAAGCGGCCAGACACAGCGCGACAAATTGCGCAGCGCCTGCCGCCAAAGCAGCGCCAACGTAAAGCGAGGCTGAAAAACCTGCCGCATAATCGGCGATTGCAGGCCCGGCAAGACCGGCCAGCGAGCCCGCGCCAAACACAAAGCCGATAGCCAGGAAGCGCTGGGCCGCAGTCACGCCCAACGCCGCTTCATGGCGATAGAACAGGCTGAACCCCTGCGCAACGCCCATCCAGAACATACCCAGCAGCAAAGGCAGAAAAGCATTGGCCGACAGCGACCACGCCATCAACAAAGCGCCCGCGACACCATGCGAGGCGCCAAGCGCGAAGGACACGCGGCGACCAAAAGCATCGAGCAGGAACGAGGCGGGAAAAGTTGCAACAGCCGCGCCAAGAAGCATCGCGATCAACGGCGCCACAGCCAGAGCGGGCGTTGGCGCCAGCAGCAATCCCGCAAGCGGAGCAAGGCCAAGCACGAGAGATTGCGAAAGCACAGACGCGGCAAAGCCGCCAGCAAGGGAGAACAATCCGCGCCACTCGCCAGCGACCGGAGCGCCCGCAGGACAAAAGCACGACAGCCTGCCCGCCCGCGCAAAAGCCTGATCTGCGAGGCTCATTTTTGAATATCCTCATCGGACAGGATACGCCAGGCGGGGCCTTCCATGTCTTCATATTGCCCGGCTCGCAGCGACCACAGGAAAAACACAAGCCATGTCGCGCCTAACAAAAGCGCAAGCGGCACAAGGTAAACCAGCACGTTCATGGCCGCACCTTTCCAAACGTGAGACGCTTGAGGCCGTTTTGCGCCTGCTCTCGCGGCGCAGCGCGCACTGGTACATGTGCGCGCAGAGCGTTGGCGGTCACAAGGATCGAAGAAATCGACATAGCCGCAGCCGCTATCAACGGCGTAACGTGACCCGCAATAGCCAGCGGCGCAGCGATGATATTATAAATAACCGCGAGCCATAAATTTTGTCGCATCAGCAAGCGCGCCTTGCGGCAAATGTGGAGCGCGACGACGATGGGTTGCAACTTGTCGCCTAGAAAAACCGCGTCAGCGCGAGCGCGCGCCATGTCCACAGCTTCTATTGGCGACAACGACGCGTGAGCGCCAGCCAGAGCGGGCGCATCGTTCAATCCGTCGCCGATCATCAGCACGCGCGCGCCAGCTTTCGTGAGCGCCTGAATGACCGCGATTTTGTCATCCGGCTTCACGCCGCCGCGCCAATCCTGCACGCCAAGCCGCTGCGCCACAGGCGCAACCGCTTCCGGCCTGTCGCCGGACAGGATCGAGACGCCGCACCCGCGCGCGCGCAAAGCGGCGACGACGGCGATTGCATCCGAACGCAACACCTGCCGCACTTCAAGCGCTGCGACCCGCGTACCATAGCGGATGAACAGGGTAGAAACGTCCGCCTCCAAATTGGCGGAATTATGATTAGCATCGCAAAAATTACTTGAGCTAAGCCGCGCCTCAACGCCGTCAATCCATGCGCTTACGCCGGCGCCCGCGGTCTCCTGCGCATCGGCAAAAGGCTCCTGATCGGCGCCGCAAGCAGCAACCGACATCGCCAAAGGATGGCGGCTGGAGCGCGCGAGGCGCGAGGCTATGGCCAGCAAATCAGCCGACACTTCGGTTGAATTGGCAACGCGTTTCATCGGCAGCGTCAACGTGCCGGTTTTGTCAAAAACTACATGGTCAATCTCAGAAATGCGCTCAAGCGCATCTGACGCATTGAGGTAGACACCTGCGCGAAACAGTCCGCCAGTCGCCACAACTTGAACCGCGGGCACGGCGAGCGCCAATGCGCAGGGGCATGTGATGATAAGAACGGAGATCGCCGTCACAAGGGCAAAATGCAGATCAGCGCCGACCAGCAACCAGAACACGATTGTCCCAAACGCCGTGACATGCACGAACGGCGAATAGATGGACGCAGCGCGATCCGCCAGCCTGCGATAATGCGATTTGGACTCGCTGGCTTTTTCAACGAGGCGTTTCACATCGTCAATCAAAGTGCTTTCGCCCGCGACCGTCACGCGCAGCGTGAGCGCCCCAGCCCCGTTGAGCGAGCCCGCCCAAACCTGCGCGCCTCGGCCAATTTCGCGACGATCCGTCTCGCCCGTAATCACGCTTTCATCGACGTCCGAGGCGCCCGACAACACAAACGCATCAGCAGGGACGCGCTCGCCCGCAAGCACCAGCACGCGATCACCCGAGCGCAGCGCAGCAACCGGCACGCTGACGCTGGCGCCATCATCGTCCAACCTCTGCGCAAGTTCGCCTTTCAGCGCAGCGATATTGGCGGCGGCGGCGCGCATCTTGATACGTATAGCCTGATCAAGCGCACGGCCTGCAAGCAGAAACGTGAGCAGCATAGCGGCTGAATCAAAATAGGCGTGGGCGGCAGACGTCCAAGTTTCATAAAGCGACATGCCTAGCGCTAATATGATTCCAAGCGAAATCGGCGCATCCATATTCAGGCGCCCTGCCCGCAAGCCTGCAAACGCGCTGCGATAAAAGGGCTGTCCCGCATAGGCCGCAGCTGGCATCACCAAAATAGCTGACAACCAGTGAAAGAAATCCCGCGTCTCGGCATCAATATCGCTGACGGCGCCCGACCAGACCGAGACTGAGAGCAGCATCACGTTCATCATTGCAAAAGCCGCCACAGCAAGACAGCGCACCAGCCAGCGCATATGTTCAACGTCCTCGCTATCGAGCTTGTGGAAATCAAACGCATGCGCGCGATATCCGCGTTCGGCAAGGCGTTCCATTATAATATGCGGCGCAGATTCAGCAGCGCGCCACGAAGCTGACAAGCGGCGGCTGGCGACGTTGAGGCGCGCGGATTCAACGCCCGGAAGCGAGAGCAACGACCCTTCAATATCGTCGATGCATGCGGCGCAATCGGCGCCCTCAATGGCGAAATCCATCGACAGCACGCCATCAGTGGTGCTGCGCGCAAAGTGCGAAAGGTCTATCGTCTCAGCCATACTGATGCTTAATCCTTGACGCTAATCCGCTCGTGGGAACGGAAGAGCAGGTCTTGCCCGGAGCGCATTTCAATCACCAGATCCCACCCGCCCGCAGGCACTTCTGCAATCACCCTCCACACGCGGGCGCTCTCGTGCACAAGAACAACGCTGCGATCTTGGCGTGAATCAGCGGGATGCTCAAAGCGCGTAATCGCGTCAAGAGCCACCTGCGCGCCAGCGTCGCGGCGCTCAAGACGGATGGACGAGCGCCCTCTCGCCACACGCTTCAATTGCGCATCGACGACCCATCCGCGCGCATCCTGCGCACGCGCCGCCGCCAAAGCGCGATCATGCGACATGCCTGCGATGTAAGCGTTTTTGGCCTCGCGCCCGCTGAACGTTTTGATCGCGAAGCCAAGCAGCACCATGTTAACTGCGATGATAGTGGCAAAGAACCCCACCAGCATGAACAAAACCATGCCGCCGGTTAGTTTGCGCCCCTTTACGTCCAGTTCAGTTTCCGCCGGCAAAAGGCTCATGCTCATTTCTCCGGCGCTATAAATAGGTTTTTCGCCATGGCGGCGCGCCCTGTTTCAGGATTGCTCGCCACAATACGAATATCGCGGCGACCTGGAGTCAATTCATCGCGCTTCATTGTGATGAGCGCGCGCACCTCGCGGCTTTGATCGGCGCCGACGTCAATAAAGATGCGGCCCTGTTCGTCAATCTTTGTGCCCGCAATATCAAGCTGCGCACCCGGCAGTCCGCTCACATGAACATGGAAACGTGTGGGCTGTAGTTCCTTGTTGAGCAAACGCAGCGTATAGGCGTTACGAATGCTGCCGTCACTCAGGCGCACATAGACGGGATTACGATCATGCAGCACGGATATTTTTATCGGGCTGCGCGTTACAAGCGCGTACAACATGATCGACCCGACGATGGCGATCACTGCTGCGTAAAGCAAAGTGCGCGGTCGAACGATACGAACGTTCAACGCCTCAAGTCCGCTCTGGCGGCGCTGCACGTTGATGTCCGTATCATAGCCGATAAGCCCGGTCGTGCGACCTATCTTCGTCATCACATTGTCGCAAGCGTCAATGCAAAGACCACACTGGATACAATCAATCTGCAAGCCGTCGCGAATATCAACACCTGTCGGGCAGACGTTGAAACATTGATTGCACTCCACGCAATCGCCCGCAGGCTTGCCTTGTTCACGCAAAGTCTCAGCCTGTTTGACGGAGGCGCGCGGCTCGCCGCGATCATAGCGATAGGTGACGTTCAGAGCATGTTCGTCCGTCAACGCCGCCTGAATGCGCGGCCACGGGCACATGTAGGTGCACACCTGTTCGCGCATGTAGCCGGCGAAAAAATACGTCGTGAC
>CAMCMI010000215.1 GCA_945875875.1 Rhizobium sp. Q54 | reverse complement strand
CGGCGCTGGCGCTGCTGGGCCGCAACGGCGTCGGCAAAACCACGCTCATCAACACCATCATCGGTCTGACGCGCATGCGCAGCGGCGCGATCCATTTTGACGGGCGCGACGTGACGCGTCAGCGCCCGGACGAGCGCGCGCGCGGCGGCATCGGCTGGGTGCCGCAGGAGCGCAACATTTTCAAGTCGCTGACGGTGGAGGAAAACCTCACCGCGATCATGCGTCCCGGCAAATGGGGCCTTGAAGAGATTTACGCCATGTTCCCAAGGCTTGCCGAGCGCAAGCGCAATATGGGCAATCAATTGTCGGGCGGCGAACAGCAAATGCTGGCCATCGCCCGCGCGCTCGCCACCAATCCGCGCCTGCTGCTGCTTGACGAGCCGCTGGAAGGACTGGCGCCGATCATCGTCGATGAATTGCTCGCCGCCTTGCGCAAGGTCGTGCGCGAGGAAAAAATGTCGGCGATCATCGTTGAACAAAGCGCGCGCAAAATCCTTCCCCTCACCGATCACGCGATCATTCTTGAACGCGGCGCCGTCGCTTATGAGGGGCCAAGCGCCGACCTTGCGCAGGACGCCGAAACGTTGGCGCGCCTGCTTGGCGTTGTGGAAAAGTCCGCCGCCTGATTTCAAATGGAGCCTGATATGCAACGCACGATCCCCCCTTTCCGCGCCGATCATGTCGGCTCCATCCTGCGCACGCCTGCGCTGAAGGAAGCCCGCATCAAGAAGGCCGCCGGCCATATTGACGCTGCCGCGCTTAGGTCCGTCGAAGATGCCGAAATCCGCAAGATCATCGCCAAGCAGGAGGAAGTCGGCCTGCAATCGATCACCGATGGTGAGTTTCGCCGCGCGTGGTGGCATTACGATTTCCTGAGTCAGCTCGACGGCGTGCAGATTCGCGAAGTCGAAGGCGGCATCAAGTTTGCGGGCGTCACCACCAAGGCCGAGGCGCCCTACGTCTACGGCAAAATGGGCTCGAAGAGCCATCCGCAGATTGAGCATTTCAAATTTCTGGCCGCCAACACCAAGCGCACGCCGAAGATGACGATCCCCTCGCCCTCGATGCTGCATTATCGCGGCGGCACAGGCATGATTGATCGCAACGTCTATCCGAAGATGGACGATTTCTGGACTGATCTTGGCAATGCCTACGCGCAGGCGATCAAGGGTTTCTATGACGCTGGCTGCCGCTATCTGCAGATCGACGATTGCTCGATGGCCTATTTCTGCGATCCCGCCCAGCGCAAGATGCTGGCCGATCGCGGCGACAATCCCGACGAGCTGGAACAGGCCTACGCCTATGCGCTCAATACCGCTCTGGCTGGCCGTCCCGCAGACATGCGCGTGACGATGCACGTGTGCCGGGGCAATTTCCGCTCGACCTTTGTGGCTTCGGGCGGCTACGAGCACATCGCCGATCTGATGTTCAACAAGATCAACCTCGACGGTTATTTTCTGGAATGGGACAACGAGCGTTCGGGCGATTTGTCGCCGCTGCGCCTGCTGCCAAAGAACAAGCTCGTCGTGCTTGGTTTGGTCACGTCAAAGACCGGCGAGCTTGAGACCAAGGATTCGATCAAGCGCCGCATCGAGGAGGCGACCCAATACGCCGACCTTGACCAGCTCTGCCTGTCGCCGCAATGCGGCTTCGCCTCGACCGAGGAAGGCAATACGCTGACCGACGAGCAGCAATGGGACAAGCTGCGGCTTGTAGTGGAAGTTTCGGAAGAGGTCTGGGGCAAGAACTGACGGCGCAGATTGCGGCGATTGCAAACAAGCCCTTTCAGGCGCATTCTTTCAGTGCGCCGGACGGGCGCCGTCTACAGGAGCCTGCGGCGCGCCATGATCGAGAGGAACGGATCGCCATCAATCAATGCGGGCGGGGCTAAAGCGCCCGCTTTGCGTGCGGTCGATGTTGATTACGACCACCGGCATTTCGTGAATCTGGTCGCCGCCGCCTTTGTTTTATTGCTCGCCATGCTGTCGGTATGGGCGATCAAGACCATCGACGAGCAGGAGGCCTTGCGCAAATGCGTCTCGTCCGGCCGCAAGGATTGCATCCGGATTCTGGCGCCGCCTAACGGGCCGGTGCAGCCGGTTCGGTGACAAAGAAAAAGCCCGGGGCAAACCGGGCTTTTCGCTCTTCTGCGCGCTTTTATTCCGCTGGAGCTTCCTTGATCTGCGCCATATGACGGCGGCGCAGGAGCAGGCCAAGTCCGAGCACGAAGGCCGCGCCGATTAATGGCACGAAGACGTGGGACAGAACGGCGGGCAATTCCTCAAAGACAGCCTTCAGCGCCGGCTCGTCCTGGATCAGCTCTCCCGCCACCCAGCCAAGCAAGCCGGCGCCCGCCCAAACCATCACGGGGAAGCGCTCGATCAGCAAGATCACAAGCTGCGCGCCGAACACGATCATCGGGATTGAGATCGTGAGGCCCAGAATGGTGAGCAGCCAGGAGCCATTGGCGGCCGCCGCAATGGCGACGACATTGTCCAGCGACATGACCAGATCAGCAATCGCTATGACGCGCACGGCCTGCCAGACGGTGTCTGAATGCTGGACTTCCTTTTCGTCATTGTTCTCGACGAGGAGCTGGACCGCGATCCACAGCAGCAACACGCCGCCGATGCTTTTCAGGTAAGGCCAGCTCATCAATGTCGCGACCACGGCGGTGAAGCCGATGCGCATGACGATGGCCACGCCCGCGCCCATGACGATGCCCCATTTACGAGTTTCCGGGGGCAGCCCACGACAGGCGAGCGCAATCACCACAGCATTGTCGCCCGAGAGCAAAATGTTGATCCAGATGATCTTCAGGAGCGGCAGCAGAAACGTGGCCGCATCAAAATTGGTTTCAAGATTCATTGGCGCCTCCTCAGCAAGAGGACTAGGCCGCCTCTGGGTCTGCGTCAAGATTTACGACGGTAAAAATACGGTTAGATTTACCGTAGAATAACGACAGAGCATATACACAGCCTTGGCGGTGGCGTCCGACATCTGCTTGACCGAAGGCGCCAAACGGGAGCGCGCGCCCGGCTGCAGCGGCCTGCCCAGCCTGCGCGGTCGCGGAATATGCAAAAATCCGACGCAAGGCGCGTCCGAGCCAAGGCTGGCGTAAAACGTCTGGTTGCAAAGATAATCGCCCGCATCGCGCGAGGGCGTGCAGGCTGGCCCGCTCATGGCGATAGCCGCCGCGATGCGCGCAACTGGCGCCCTTGTCCTGCGCACGGGCTGGCCATGCGGCGCGATCAACAGGCGCCCGGAGCGCGCGCGATTGGCGTCGGGATGTAGCACGTTCAGGCGATTGCGGGCGCAGGCCTCAATCGTCAATTTTGAGCGCCTCGCCGCTAATCCCAGATGCAGAACGACATCGGGCCGCAGCTTTGCGATCAGCGCCTGCGCTCGCGCCTCGGCTCCCGCATAGACGACGGGCAGAATCGCTGTTCGCAAATCAAGCCCGGCGCGGGCGAAGGCGCGGCCCCAATCGCGCTCCAGCACTCGCACCAGCTCGATTGTCGGATTGCTCCGCACGCCGGGAAAAGCCTCGAACGCCGTGACAAGAATCGTGATCGTCATTTTTGCATCGCCAACTTGCAACCAGCGCCCGCACTAGCACAATTGCGAGCCCGAGCCGCAATCTCGACATGTTCGGCGTGCAACAAGAAAGCTGCGGCGTTGCGCGCGCCTCTTAACTCTACCTTCATTGGTTTCGGCGTTTTGAATGGCGAGACTTTCTGGATTTTTCCGTGACCTTTGGGCTGATGACCATCAAAATCGCATTTAACCGGGCGCGAAAGCTCGCGCCGCTTTTCCTTGTCGCGGCGTTGACGCCAGGCCTGTCGGGCTGCTCCAGCGTCAGCCTTGGGAGCATGAGCGCATCCGCCGCCGGGCTGATGAGCGCAAGCCCAAAGACCGAGGCGATGCAGATTCCGATTTTCGTGGCCTCCACGCGCCGCGAAAGCAAGGGGATTGAGACCATCAATCCGCAGGCGAAATTCTCTTTCGCCCTCGTCTCCATTCCGCCCGGCCATAAGCCAGGCATCATTGAGCGACCCAAATTCGGCTCCCCCAACCCGCGCAATCATTTCACGATCGCGCAGGAATACGGCGTCGAGACCGAGCAATTCTCCTCGCAGCTCGCCACCCATTTGTCAGGCCGCGTCGGCTCCAGCCGCGACGTTCTGGTGTTCGTGCATGGGTTCAACACGAGCCTTGACGAAGCCCGGTTCCGGCTCGCGCAAGTGGTGGCGGACGGGCGCTTTGGCGGCGTGCCGGTGCTGTTCACCTGGCCCTCGACCGACAATTTGTTCGCCTATGGATCGGCGCGCGAGAACGCGACGATCTCGCGCGACGCGCTGGCAGGCCTGATGCGCGAAATCTCGCAAACCCAGGGCGTTGGCCGCATTCACGTTCTGGCCCATTCGATGGGCGCGTGGCTGGCGATGGAATCGCTGCGTGAAACATCCATCAGCGGACAGCGCCTGCTCGACGGGCGCCTTGGCAACGTCATGCTGGCCGCGCCAGACATCGACATCTCGGTCTTCCGCCAGCAGATGGCGCGGCTTGGCTCGGGCGCCAACGTGGCCGTGTTCAGCTCCACCGGCGACCGGGCGCTCTCGTTGTCGAGCACGCTGGCCGGCGACCGCCCGCGTCTGGGTGCCATCGACCCCACCAAGGCGGGCGACCGCGCAGAACTCACCAAGCTGGGCGTGCGGGTCTATGATCTGTCCTCGTTCTCCGACGGCTTCATCAACCACGGCGCCTATGCCAGCGCACCGGAAGTGATACGCCAGATCGGCGCCCAATTGTCCCGCCCCCGCTCTGACGATGCGCAGGTGACATCAGTCATTGACGGCGGCACGGCGAGTTCAACTCCGCGCCCTGATGGTCGGCT
>CAMCMI010000214.1 GCA_945875875.1 Rhizobium sp. Q54 | reverse complement strand
TGACCTTCGACCAGCTCTTCGATTCCGGCCGGACGAAGCGTCGAGATGTGAACGAACACATCCTTGCCGCCGTCGTCGCTGGCGATGAAGCCGAAGCCCTTCGTCAGGTCGAACCATTTTACCTTGCCGCTCACGCCGATCGCATCATTTGCGTCGGGCATGCGGCGGGTGGGGCGGGGGCCGTCGAACGAGCGAGGCGCCGGCGCCGAGGCGGTTGATACGTCAACCTCCACAACGCGCGTAACCTGCGCGCCTTTCATGCCGGAACCCACCGTGACCTTGAGCTTGGCGCCCGGTGGCACGTTTTCGTAGCCAGCGGACTGAAGAGCGCCGATGTGGAGGAACGCATCCCCCGCGCCGTCAGCCAGCTCAACGAAGCCGAAGCCTTTGTCGCCCTTGAACCATTTAACCGTCGCATCGACGGTAGGCGTAGAGGGCATGCCTATGTCCGGAGGAGGAAACCCGCCGCCGAAAGGAGAGCGCGCCTGGCGCCCGGGCTTGTTACCGTAATCCATCGGGCCATCATCGTCGAAGCCGCGCTTCCTTGGCCGAAAGTCCTTACCCTTGCTCATGTCTGCCGTTCGTCTCCACCAAAGGTGCGCGATATCATGACGCCAAATAGCGGCGCGCATGTCCCCTCCACGTCCGAACGGAAACGTCCGTCCGCAGATCCGTCTGATAACTGACTTTCGAGCTTATGCTTCGAGTGTGCCAATTTACGGTCCCGCCGCGCCTATATTTGTAAGAATATCATCAAGACTGGCGACCGGCTACGGCTTTTATTGCTTTTTTTGGCTTCTTTGCATAAAGCGGCGGCGAATTCGGTGAGGGCTGTTACATGCTGAATTTATTGATGTTTAAGCGCACTCTCAGCCGTCTTCCTGAAGCAGACGCTGCACCGGCGATCAGAACTAGATGCGAACCGCCACGAAAAAACCAAAGCTTCGCTCTCCCGGCGCTACGCGCGACAAGCGCAAAGACCCGGGCAGATCGGCCCCTTGAAGCCATGGCCCGGTGATGAGGCCGGGGGACGCGACGAGCCCGCCAACAGAACGAGCACGTGAAAAAACTGGGCACTCTGAACCAAACTCAGCGGATCGTCAGTTTAGGGGCAAGCGCACAGCAAGCGAGCGGCCAACTCACGAACAATGCAGCAGGCGGGCGCCATGAGAGCGCCGAGGAAAAGCAAGGGCGGGCAGTTAGAGGCAACAAGGGAAGACGCGCATTTGCCAGAGATTTTCTGATCCATGCACTTCGCATAATGTATATTATGGAACCTAAAGATGGAGAAAGAAGTTCATTGTGCTCAGATAGATAGCGGGAAACGCGCGCAGAAACGCTGGCTGTATCTGGACCGCGCGCGGTCCAGATACAGCCTCTAAAACTCGAGGCTCATGCCGTCATAGGCTGGCGTGACGCCGGCTGGCAGTTCGGCCTTCAGCCGGGCGTAATCGAGGTCGGTGTGGAGGTTTGTCAGCACGGCGCGGCGCGGCTTCATGCGCTTGATCCAGTCCAGCGCTTCTTCGAGGCTGAAATGGCTGGGATGGCGCGTATAG
The DNA here is from genome assembly GCA_945875875.1 of Rhizobium sp. Q54. GTDB lineage: Bacteria > Pseudomonadota > Alphaproteobacteria > Rhizobiales > Beijerinckiaceae > Terripilifer. The sequence goes on along the minus strand of CAMCMI010000214.1, from coordinate 3,345 downwards.
CGCAGCGCGTCGATGATCCAGAGGTCGAGATCCTCCAGATATTGCAGGCTTTCTTCGGGTATGCCGATCACGTCGGGCGTATAGGCCATGGCGCCAAACCGGAAGCCAAGCGAATCCATGTCTCCATGATCGAGCCGGAACGGGATCGCCTCGATGTCGCCGCCCGGCCCGCCGATGCGCGCTGACTGGCCGGGAATGAGCCTGCAATCGGTCAGCAGCGGCGGATATTGGCTGCCCGGCGGCGTCTCAAAAATATAGCCGAAACGCGCCTGCAGCGCCTGCGACGTCGCCTCGTCCATGTGGAGGTCAATCCGGCGCTTCATTTTGATGACCAAGGGTCGCACGTCGTCGATGCCGTGCGTATGGTCGGCGTGGGAATGGGTGATGAGCACGCCGTCGAGACTGGTTGTCCCGGTCGCCAGCAATTGCTCGCGCAGGTCCGGCGACGTGTCGATCAAAGCTGTCGTCACGCCCGCTGGTCCTGTGCTCTCAACTAAAATCGAGCAGCGGCGGCGCCGGTTCAGCGGGTTGGCCGGATCGCACGCGCCCCAATCGCCGCCAACGCGCGGAACGCCGCCCGAGGAGCCGCAACCAAGGATTACGACGCGATGGCTCATTCAAACCCCATCGGTATTTTATTAAATAAATGCAATGCGTTTGACGTGGTCTTTGAAGCTGTTTCTGAATCTGTAGCGCCCTTGACGCCAGCCAGAACCTTCGCGGTTTCGGTCACGAAAGCCGGCTGGTTGGACTTGCCCCGGTGCGGTGCCGGCGCCAAAAATGGCGCGTCGGTCTCCACTAACAGCCGGTCCATCGGCACGTCGGCGGCCACGGCCCGCAGCTCGGCGGAATTTTTGAACGTCAGGACGCCGGAGAACGACACAAAGAGCCCCAGCTCAATCGCCGTCTCGGCCAGCGCCCGTGAGGCGGTGAAGCAATGCAGCAAAGCGTTGAAACGCCCCTTCCCCATCTCATCCCGCAAAATGGCGGCCATGTCGTCGTCGGCGTCGCGCGAATGGATCACCAGCGGCAGGCCGGTTTGGCGCGCGGCGGCGATATGGGTGCGGAACACGCGGGCGGCGACGTCGCGCGGGCTCTTGTCATAATGATAATCGAGCCCGGCCTCGCCGATGGCGACGCAGCGCGGGTGCGAGGCCAGCCCGACGAGGTCCGCGACAGTCACGTCGGGCTCTTCGTGCGCCTGATGCGGATGCGTGCCCACCGTGAACCAGATGTTGTCATGCGTCTCGGCGATGGCGCGATAGACGTCGTATTTCTTGACCCGCGTCGAAATCGTAATCATGCGGCCAACCCCAGCCTCATGTGCGCGCGCCCGCACTCCGGCGATGTCGCCGTCCAGCTCCGGGAAATCGAGGTGGCAATGCGTGTCGATCAGCATCAGCTTTTTGCGCCTGCAGGAGAGCCCGAAGCAGCGCCCTCTTCCGCCTCGACATAGCGCGGGAAAATCGGCGCTGGGCCCGGGAGCGTCAGGCCGCCCGCAATCTTGTGCGCGGCGCCAACATGCGCAAACTCGCGCGCATCAGACGCGGAGCCGACAAGATCGAGCAGCTTGCCAGCGGCGGTCGGGATGAACGGCTGCGCCATGATCGCGACGTTGCGCAGCACTTCCGCCGTGGTCCACAGGATCGTGCCGCGCCGCTCGGGATCGGTCTTGCCCTTGGCCCACGGCTCTTCGCTGGCAAAATAGCGGTTGGCGTCGGCGACCACTTTCCAGATTTCACCAAGCGCATGATGCAGCGCATAATCTTTCATCGCCGCGCGGCTTCTGTCAGCCAAGGCCCACGCCTGATCGAGGATCGCCTGATCGGCTTCCGTAAGAGCTCCCGGGATCGGCGCCCTGCCCTCGCAATTCTTGGCGATCATCGACAGCGAGCGCTGCGCCAGATTGCCAAGATCATTGGCCAAATCCGCGTTCACGCGGTTCACAATGGCCTCGTGCGAATAGTTTCCGTCCTGTCCGAACGGCACTTCGCGCAGGAAGAAATAGCGCATCTGGTCAACGCCGTAATGGCTGGCCAGCGTGAACGGATCGATCACGTTGCCAACCGATTTCGACATTTTCTCGCCGCGGTTAAACAGGAAGCCGTGCACCACGATCTGCTTGGGCAATTCAAGCCCCGCCGACATCAGGAACGCGGGCCAATAGATCGAATGGAAGCGCGTAATGTCCTTGCCGATCACATGCGCGTCAGCCGGCCAAAAGCGCCAGTCGGGCGCATTTTCATCGGGATAGCCGCAGGCGGTCAGGTAGTTTGTGAGCGCGTCGACCCAGACGTACATGACGTGCTTGTCGTCGCCGGGCACCGGCACGCCCCAGTTGAAATTGGTGCGGCTGATCGACAAATCCTGAAGGCCGCGCTTAACGAAGGCGACGATCTCGTTGCGATATTTATCGGGGACGATGAAGTCGGCATTCGCATCGTAATGAGCGAGCAGGCGGTCGCCATAGGCCGAGAGGCGGAAGAAATAGCTCTCTTCCTCCACCCATTCCACCGGCGTGCCGTTGGGCGAGTTTTTGGCGCCGTCGTGGCCGGGCGTCAGCTCGCTCTCGTCGAAATATGCCTCCTCGCGCACGGAATACCAGCCGGAATATTTGGCCAGGTAAATGTCGCCGCGCTCCTGCATCTTGGTCCAGATCGCCTGCGAGGCGGCGTAATGGCGCGGCTCGGTCGTGCGCACCACATGGTCGGCGCGGGCGTTGAGCGCGTCGCCCATTTCCAGAAATTGCGCGGCGGTGCGGTCGGCCAGCTCTTGCGGCGTAACGCCTTCGCGCGCCGCCGTTTGCTGCATCTTCAGGCCATGCTCGTCCATGCCGGTGACGAAGAACACGTCGCGCCCGTCCAGCCGCTGAAAGCGTGCGATCGCGTCGGTGGCGATGCGCTCGTAGGCGTGGCCGATATGGGGGCGGCCATTGGCGTAGGGGATCGCGGTGGAAATGCAAAAGGTCGGGCGCGCAGCCATGATCATCCTGTACTGGTGAGCTTGATCGACTTATGGACTGACCGCTACGCCCGCAACGCGCGAACTGCCTCCGAAAGGTCCGAAAACATCATCAGGACGAGCGGTCGGCGGTCGAGGTTGAACGTCTGCGTTTCGCGCGCCGAGGCGGCTATCTTTTCCCATACCTGCGCCAGGTTCGCAAGACGCCGGGGCGCGTCCGACAGGCCGGCGTTCTCGCGCGCGGTCCTGTCGATCCAATCGAAAGTGGTTGCCAGCAGCGTTTCGAAACCCTCAAGCCCTTCCCTGCCCTGTACGGACGCGGCAAGCTCATGCACGCGGCGCCAGTCGATTGCGGGCAGGCGCGCGAGCTGGGATTCCGCTTTC
>CAMCMI010000213.1 GCA_945875875.1 Rhizobium sp. Q54 | reverse complement strand
CTGCGCGGGCAGGGCCAGCCCTCCGCCATGGGCGGGCGCCCCGGAGACGTGATTCTGACCATCGAAATCGCGCCCCATCCGGCGTTCAAGGTGGATGGTCGCGACCTGCGGCTTGATCTGCCGGTGACGCTCTACGAGGCGGCTTTGGGCGGAAGCGTTCAGGCGCCTACGCTCGACGGGCTGGTGGAATTGTCGCTGCCGCCCGGCTCTGCGGGCAAGACGTTGCGCCTGCGCGGCAAGGGCTTGCCAAAATCGGGCGACAAGGCTGCGGGCGATCTGTTCGTGACCCCGCGGATCGCGCTGCCCGAGGCGGCGGACCCCGAATTTGAGGCGCTGATGAAACGCTGGCGCACCGACAAGCCCTACGATCCGCGCAAGGGCATGTAACGCGTGCATTTGATACAATAAAATCTGCAAGCGGGAGAGCGGCGTAGACGTTGAAATGCGTCTTTGCGCAGCCTGAACCCGGCGCCAAACTTGAGGGGGATTCGATCAATGACAAAGCGCAAGATCATCATCACCGGCGCGGGCCTTGGCGGACTTTCCGCCGCCTCGTGCCTGATGAAAGCTGGCCACGAGGTCGAGGTCTACGAGCAGGCGGCGCAATTGGGCGAGATCGGCGCCGGCATCCAGATCAGCGCCAACGCCCAGCATGTCCTGCGCGATCTGGGCCTTGGTCCCGACATCGACCGGCTTGGCGTGCGCCCCGGCGCCTACGTTTTCCGCCTGCATGACACGGGCGAAGTGATCCAGCGCTTCTCACTGGCGGAAGACCATGAGCAGAAAAACGGCGCGCCCTATACGCAAATGCATCGCGCCGATTTCCACAACATATTGGCCAGCAAGGCGCAGGAAATGCGCCCCGACGTCGTGCGCCTCAACAAGCGCGCGACCGGCTATGTGGAGAACGAGAACGGCGTCGAAGTGCATTTCACCGACGGCAGCGTTGCGCGCGGCGATGTGCTTGTGGGTTCGGACGGCATCAAATCGGTCGTGCGCAACCAGATGTCGGGCGGCTCCAATCCCGTCTACACCGGCGACGCCGCATGGCGTCTGGTGATCCCGACGGAGCGTCTGCCCAAGGGGCTGATGGAACAGGTGATGTCGGTGTTCATGGGGCCGGGCGGCCATGTGGTCGCCTATTACCTGCGCGGCGGCTCATTGTTCAATTTCGTGGGGCTTGTCGAAAAGGACGAGCCTTCGGAAGAATCGTGGACGATGAAGTTCCCGTGGGACGCACTGAAGGCCGATTATGCGGGCTGGCATCCGATGATCCAGACCATCATCGACACTGCGGACAAGGACATGTGCTATCGCTGGTCGCTGTTCCGCCGCGAGCCTTTGATGAACTGGAGCACAAAGCGCGTCACGCTGCTGGGTGATTCCTGCCATCCCACGCTCCCCTATCTGGCGCAGGGCGCGGCGATGTCGATTGAAGACGGGGCGGTGCTGGCGCGCGCGATGGACATGTCCGACGACGTGTCTGAATGCCTGCAAATTTATCAGCGCAACCGCATCGACCGTACGGCGCGAATCGTACGCCAGTCCACCGCCAACCGCGAATTATTCCACCTCAAGTCGCAGGCGGAAATCCGCGCCGCGTTCTCAAAGCGGGACGAGGGCACCGACCGCAACACATGGCTTTATTCCTACAATCCGATCACCGTTGAACTCGTTTGAACGAGCTGGCGCCGCGCGCAAAACGCGGCAGCCGCGCCTTCCAGCGCTCCCCGCGCGGCAATTGATCGCGCGCCAGGCGACCCTTGCGGAGCAAGCTGGTTAATTCCAGCGGCGCTGCGGTCAATATGGCCGGTGGTTCGTAACCGGGTTCTGGCGCGCTCGCGGCTTCGTGCTCGCCTGCGTCGCCATTCGCCATGAAATCTAGCCAGAGCGGGCGCGCCGGATTTTTGGCGCTGGCGAGAGCGCCCTCGCGTGGCTTGTTTTTGGAGCCGGGTTTGCGGCCGCGCCGCACGGGTTCCTCGGGAAAATCGTCAAAGACCGGCAAAACCGGCGGCGGCTCGATGAGGCTGCGCAAAATGCGGGCGCCAGCTTCGGGAGCGCCGGGCTGGGCGGGTGTTGGAGCGGGCTTGTCGAACAAAGCTTGCGCGGCCTTCATCTGCGGCGTGCTGCGCTTGCGTTCGGCGACAGGCTCGGGCTCCAGCTCCAGAAAAGGCGTCGGCGCCGCCTCGGCCTTATCGGCGCGGCGGGCGCCTTTTTTCGTTTCAACAGTGAACGGGCGGATCGGACGGCGCATGAAAGTCCAGAATTAAAAGTTGACGATATGTTTCGCGGCGAATCTGCCGCTAATAAAACTGACGTTCTCATTGTTTTCAGCCGGGGTAAAGGCAGCCCCCTAGTTTGCTATCAGGTTTGCAACCACGAACGCGCCGCCTGCCGACAGGGCGCCCGCCAGAAAGGCAGCTGCAATCGCTAGATCCATCCGCCGCTTTTGCGCGCCGCCACTCTCCAGCGGCCCGATTGGCGGGTCTGTTGAGTTTTGCGCGCGCGCTGGCTGGGTTTGGGCGCTGAAGGCCGCGCGCAAAGTGGAATCGTTGCGCCGCCAAACGGCCAGCTTGCGGGCGAGGGCGGGGTCTTGCGTCAGCGCGCTGTCGGCGCGGCGGCGCTGGCCTGGGCCGCATTCATCGTCAAGATAGGCGCAGAGGTCTGCGTCCGGGGCTTGGCCGGGCTTGCCGAAATCGCTCATGTGACGAGGCGCAATTGCGGTCGCCCGGAATCGGGCGGGCGTGCGCGGGCCGGCTCGAGGCGCAGGGCGAGACCGCTGCGGGCGGCCGCCAGCAGCTGCGCGCATTCGACGCGCCCAATCCCCAGCGCCGAGGAAGCCTGGGAATAGCTCAGACCCTCCAGCACGACGAGCAGCAGAACCGCGCGCTCCAGCGGCGGCAGGCTGGTCAGGCCGATGCGGAGCCTTTCAACCTCGCTGGAGGGCGGCTGATCGACCGTCACGGCGGCCAGCCGTGCGGATTTGCAGCTGGCGGGCGTCTGTCGCCGGGCCGCCGCATGCAGGGCCGCTGCGTGGACCAGAAATGCCCGGGCGATGACGCCATAGGCGACGGGGCGCCCCTCCTCGCGCGTGATGGCGCCCGCGCCTTGCAGGCTTCGGGCTCTGTGCAGGCCGCCTTCAACCGCGCAGGCAACCTGACCGGCGTCAAAACCCACAGCTTGCGCGAACCGTCGCAGGTCTGGCTCCAGCTGATCGTCGAATGTGTCCGAGGAGATGCGCGCCGCCATAAATGGTCTCCCTATTTTATCTAGGGTAGTGCGCGCGAGGGCTCCGGCAATGGTCATTTACGAGCTTTGCCGCTGTTTTTCTGAGCAAAACGGCGATAAAAAGCGGCGCGAACCCTGCGTCGCTTCCGCGGCGGTTGCCGTGGCGAACTTGCCTTCCCGCAGCGCACGTCTTAAACGGCGGGCAGCGCGCGCCAGGGGGCCGCGGCTTCAGCCCTCGACGGACACGCCCGATGACTATGCCGACAACCAACACCCCCGCCACAGGAATTCTCGCAGGAAAACGCGGCCTTGTGCTCGGCGTGGCGAACAATCGCTCCATTGCATGGGGGATCGCCAAGGCGGCCCACGATCAGGGCGCAGAACTCGCCTTCACCTATCAGGGCGATGCGCTGGAGAAGCGCGTGCGCCCGCTCGCGCAAAGCCTTGGCGCCCATGTGCTGGGCCATTGCGACGTGACCGACCCCGCCACCATCGACGCGGTGTTCGACGAGGCGGCAAAGCTCTGGGGTTCGATTGATTTTGTCGTCCATTGCATCGCCTTCTCCGACAAGGACGAGTTGACCGGTCGCTATGTTGAGACGAGCGAGGCCAATTTTACCAAATCGCTGCTGATCTCCTGCTATTCCTTCACGGCTGTCGCCCAGCGCGCCGAGAAGCTGATGAGCGAGGGCGGTTCGCTGCTGACGCTGACCTATTACGGCGCCGAAAAATGGATGCCCCATTACAACGTGATGGGCGTCGCCAAAGCCGCGCTGGAAGCCAGCGTTCGCTATCTGGCCGCCGACCTTGGCGAGAAGCAAATCCGCGTCAACGCCATTTCCGCCGGTCCCATCAAGACGCTGGCCGCCTCGGGCATCGGCGATTTCCGCTATATCCTCAAGTGGAACGAGTACAATTCGCCGCTGCGCCGCACCGTCACGATTGAAGAGGTCGGCGAGACGGCCGCCTTCATGCTGTCGCCGATGTCGCGCGGCATCACCGGAGAAATCCTGCATGTGGACGCGGGCTATCATGTGGTCGGTATGAAGAACCCCGCCGCGCCGGATATTTCGGTGGTGAGCAGTGAGTAGGGAGTAGGCAGTAGAAGAAAGTATACCCCTCATCCGTCGTTTGCTGACGCAAACGCCACCTTCTCCCGCAAGGGGAGAAGGAAGAGCGCTCCAGCAGCGCGCCTCTTTCTTCCTTCTTCCTTCTCCCCTTGCGGGAGAAGGTGTCATGCAAAGCATGACGGATGAGGGGTCTCTTCGTATTCGCTACTCGCTACTCGCTCCCCCCAAGGACCCCCCATGCTGAAACATCGCCTCGTCTTCCTGCGTCACGGGCAGACCAATTGGAACGCTGAAGGGCGGCTTCAGGGGCAGATGGATATTCCGCTCAATGACACGGGGCGTTTTCAGGCGGAGAAGGCGGGCAAGACCGTGCTGAAACTGCTTGGCGCCGAAGCGGTTCGCTCGGGCGCCTATTCGTTCGTCTCGTCTCCGCGGGGGCGGGCGCGCGATACGATGGAGATTGCCCGCGCGGCGATGGGGCTGGCGCCGCAAGATTATGCGATTGAGCCGCTGATCGCCGAATTGACCTTTGGCGATTGGGCGGGGCTCACATGGCCGGAGGTGAAAGCGCGCGCACCGCAAGCCGCTTCCTGGCGTGAGGGCGATAAATGGAGCTTCACGCCGCCCAATGGCGAAAGCTATTC
>CAMCMI010000212.1 GCA_945875875.1 Rhizobium sp. Q54 | reverse complement strand
GCTTCAGCGTAATACTTGCGGAACTGCTTCTCGGAGATGTTGCCGTAATAGCCCTTGAGCTTCTGCTTGGCCTTCAGCTGGGTGCCGAAGTCAGACATCTTGCCCTTGCGGCGCTGGCCGTGCTGGCCGGGGCCGTATTCGCGGCGGTTGACCGGGCTTTTCGGACGGCCCCAGATGTTCTGGCCCATACGACGGTCGATTTTATACTTTGATTCTGCGCGCTTGGTCATAGTCGCATTCCTCGAAATGGAGCGCCGACGAGGCCACGTACACGCGCAGGCGCAAAAGCGCCGCTCGATCCGCGTCTCCTCCCGCCGGCAAATGGCGGAGGAACGCGCCCTCCTCTGTCCATGTCGCTCCGCAGGAAAACCCGAGGAGCGGCTGGACCGACAGGTTTCTCACCTTAAAGGGAGAAGCCACGGGTGCGTCAAAGATGTCGCGCGCCCCGGAAGGCGCTCGATGGAGGGTGGATAGAGGGCGGGGCGGGGAAAGTCAATGTGGGGTGGTGGGTGGCCGAGGTGAGTCGCGTCCGGGGCGGCGCGCCGAAACCATGCCAGTTAAATATAATTCACCCCCAACAATTCGCTATCTCCCTGATCAGGATCAACCTGCGCTGCAATCTCAATTTAGAAGAATTCTAAACATTTGATTTTGCTTGCGTTTCTTTTCAGAATGACGATTCTGCGTTCATCAGCTTCATCGCGGGGCTGTTTCGTGTCCGGAGCTGCTATGTTCTCCCCCCGTCTTCGCTCAACGCTCCTTCTGGCCGGCGCCGCTTTTGCGGGACTTGCAGCGCAAGCGAGCGCCCAGCAGGCCGTTAATCTCTACACAACGCGCGAGCCGGGGCTTGTGCGTCCGTTGATCGAGGCGTTCGAGAAGAAGACCAGCATCAAGGTCAACACGGTGTTCGTGAAAGAGGGGCTGGCCGAACGCGTGGCGGCTGAGGGGGCGCGCTCGCCTGCCGACGTGCTGATGGAGGTCGACATGGGCAAGCTTGTCGATCTGGTCAATCGCGGCGTCGCCCAGCCGGTGAAGTCCGCCGCGCTGGAGGCCGCAGTGCCCGCCAATCTGCGTGATCCTGAAGGGCGCTGGTTTGCGCTGTCGATGCGCGCCCGCGTTGTGTATGCGTCCAAGGCGCTCGGCCTGAAGTCGATTACCTATGAGGATTTCGCCAAGCCCGAATACAAGGGCAGGGTGTGCGTTCGCTCCGGTCAGCACCCTTACAATACGGCGTTGATCGCCGCCGTCATCGCCCATCACGGGGTAGAGAAGGCGGAAGCCTGGCTGCGCGGCGTCAAGGCCAATCTGGCGCGTAAGGCGTCTGGCGGCGACCGGGAAGTGGCGCGCGACATACTGGGCGGCATTTGTCAGATCGGGCTTGGCAATTCCTATTATGTGGGCCTGATGCGCTCGGGCGTTGGCGGGCCGGACCAAAAAAAATGGGGCGATGCCATCGACGTGCTGTTGCCGACCCTTGCGGGCGCGGGCACGCACGTGAACATTTCCGGTGCGGCCTTGGCCAAAAATGCGCCCAACCGTGAAAACGCGGTCAAGCTGATGGAATGGCTGGCGTCGGACGAGGCGCAGGCGATCTATGCAGAGGGGAATTTCGAATATCCCATCGCAAAAAGCTCCGAAATTACGCCCATCATTGCCGCACTCGGCGAGCTGAAGGTCGATCCCCTTCCCATCGCCGACATTGTGCGTAATCGCAAACAGGCGAGCGAATTGGTCGACAAGGTGGGTTTCGACAATTAATCCCGGGTAATCTCGGGCGGGACGTTTCTTGAAAAGTGGCGCCGGGGAGGGTCCGGCGCAGATGGGGTTGAATGAGTTCGGGGCAGGCCAAAGCAAAAGCAGGCATTTTCGGCGAGGGAGGCGATCGGCGCTGGCTGATCGCCTCTTCGTGCGTTGCGCTGCTCGTTCTGGCGCCGCTGGTCTCGCTGATCCTGATCGCAGGGCGGGGCTCGGGCGATTTGTGGCCGCACATTCTGGCTTATGTGTTGCCACAGGCTTTGCGCGACACCGCGATCCTTTTGCTGGGCGTGGGATTTGTGGTGGTGACTTTGGGCGCGGGACTGGCGTGGCTGGTCACGGCCTATGAGTTTCCGGGGCGTCGCATTTTTGACTGGGCGCTGCTGCTGCCGCTCGCGACGCCCACTTATATCGTCGCCTATGCGTACCTTGATCTCATGCACCCCATCGGCCCGGTGCAAACGGGATTGCGGGCGCTGCTGGGGCTGACCGATCCGCGCGCGTTGTGGTTTCCGGACGTGCGCACGATGACGGGCTGCATCCTGCTCCTGAGCTTCGTGCTCTATCCGTATGTGTATCTCTCGACGCGGGCGATGTTTCTGATGCAGGCTGGCAGTCTGCTGGAGGCGGCGCGCACGCTTGGCGCCAGTCGCACGCGGGTGTTTTTCCGCGTCGCCCTGCCGCTGGCCCGCCCGGCGATTGCGGTGGGCGCCTCGCTGGCTTTGATGGAGGCGCTCAACGACATCGGCGCGTCTGAATTTCTGGGCGTCCAGACTTTGTCGGTGTCGATCTATTCGACATGGATCAACCGCTCGAACCTGCCCGGCGCGGCGCAAATTGCGCTCGCCATGCTGGCCGTCGTCGTGGCGCTGGTTTTGCTGGAGCGCTGGGCGCGCAGGCGGCAACGCTATGTCTCGCAGGCGCAACGCGCCCGCCGTGCAGCGCCTCTGCAACTGACTGGCTGGCGCGCGGGGCTGGCTATCGCCATCGTCAGCACGCCAATTTTCATCGGCTTCATTCTGCCCGCAGGCCATGTCGCCCACGAGGCTTTCAAGCGTGTGCGTTTTGCGGGCTTCTCGCCACAGATAGGGCAGGAGATACTCAACACCATCGCCATCGCCAGCGTTGCGACGGTGTTGGCTATGGCGCTTGGCTTTCTCGTGGCCTCGGCTGCGCGCCTGTCGCGCGCGCCTGTGGGGGGCGCATTGTTGCGGGTGTCTTCGCTTGGCTATGCAGCGCCTGGAACGGTGCTGGCCATTGGCCTGATGACGCCGCTGTTTGCGCTCGACAACATCATCGCAGATTCGGCTGAACGCCTGTTTGGAATTTCGCTCGGCCTGTTGATTTCAGGCTCCGGCGCCGCGCTGGTTTATGCTTATGTGGCGCGCTTTCTTGCGATCTCGGCGGGCGGCGTTGAATCAGGCCTGGCGAAACTCTCGCCCTCGCTCGATCAGGCGGCGCGCGTATTGGGGCAGAGTGCGGGCGGGGCGATGCGACGCGTGCAATTGCCGCTGATCCGGCCGGCGCTTGGCGGCGCCGCGCTGCTCGTGTTTGTGGACTGCATGAAGGAATTGCCCGCCACCTTGTTGCTGCGCCCGTTGAACTTTGAGACGCTGGCGACCCACCTTTACGGCGAGGCGGCGCGCGGCACCTACGAAGACGGCGCGGTGGCGGCGACCTGCATCGTGCTTGTCGGCCTTGTGCCGGTGATGATGCTGGCGCGCCTGAGCCGTCGCCGTGCGTTCGCATGGGACAAGAGCGTGGAGGGCGTCGATCCGATGGCGCGCGATCTTCTGCTTGTGGAGCCTGCGGGTGCGCCTGACAAGCCACGGGGGAAAGCATGAGTCAGGAGATAAACATGCGCAAGGGCGCGGCGTCTCTTGACGTGCAGAACGTGCGTCAGACGTTTGGCGCCACGCTGGCGGTTGACGATGTGACGTTGCGCGTTGAGCCGGGCGAAATCGTGTGCCTGCTTGGTCATTCGGGCTGCGGCAAAACGAGCCTGCTGCGCATGGTGGCGGGGCTGGAGCGGCCAGATTCGGGCCGCGTTCTGATTGATGGTCGCGAGGTTGTCGGGCCAGATCGCTTCACGTCGCCAGAGCAGCGTGGCGTTGGCATGATGTTTCAGGATTACGCACTGTTTCCGCACCTGACGATCTTCGAGAACGTGACGTTCGGGCTCTCGAAACTGCCCGCCAACAAGGCGCGCATTGTGGCCGAAGCGCAGCTGGCGCGCGTGGGGTTGCTGCGCTACGCAAAAGATTATCCGCACATGCTGTCAGGCGGCGAGCAACAGCGCGTGGCCTTGGCGCGCGCAATGGCGCCCCATCCGGGCGTGTTGCTGATGGACGAGCCGTTCTCCAATCTCGATCAACGCATGCGCGAGCGTATTCGCGAAGAAACCACTGCGCTGCTGCGCGAAAACGGCGCCACCGCCGTCGTCGTCACGCATGATCCTGAAGAGGCGATGCAGATCGCTGACCGTATTGCGCTGATGCGGGCGGGCAAGATCGTGCAGATGGGCACGGCGGAAGAGCTTTACGAGCGCCCGCAAAGCCTTTTCGCAGCACGCTTCTTTTGCGACTTTAACGAGATCGACGCGAACGCGCACGATGGCTGCATCGCCACGCCTCTGGGCGAGTTTGAGGCGCCTTCCGAGGTTGCGGACGGGCCGGTTACGGTGTGCGTGCGTCCGCACGGAATATCGCTGGAGCCGGTCGATGCCTCAGCCCCGCCGCCGCCGTTGACGGGCGTACTGAAAAGCCGCCGCTATCTTGGCGAGGACGATTTACAGCATGTCGTCGTGCAGGGGCTTGATGCGCCGCTGCGGGTGCGCGGAGCCGCGCGCTTCCGGCCGGAGGTCGGGGAATCTGTGAGCCTGCGGATTGACGCGCGTCAGGTCCTTGTGTTCAGCAGGAAATCCGTCTAGTTTAGGTTGTGTTAAAACATGCGTCCGGCGTTTGGCTGGCCGCAGATGGCGCGCTTCGGCGTCGCCTGATGTTTTGTACGTAAATCGTTTTAAGCAAATTCGTTTTTGTAGTCATTTTGGCAGAGGCTCCAATGAAAACCAAGAAACGCAAGGCCAAGCGCGGCTTCGCAGCCATGTCGCTTGAGAAGCGCAGGGAAATTGCCCGCAAGGGTGGACAATCCGTCAAGCCGGAGAACCGGGCCTTCGCGCAAAATCGCGA
>CAMCMI010000211.1 GCA_945875875.1 Rhizobium sp. Q54 | reverse complement strand
TTCGACGACGTGACCGACAGCTATCAATTGCAGACGCAATATCACGCGCTGGTGACGGTGCAGGGCGAGACGCTGGACACGCTGCGCGAGGGCGTGGCGGTGTTTGGCGCCGATGGACGATTGAAGCTCGTCAACGTGGCGTTCGCCGCCATGTGGGGGCTCGATTCCACCAAGCTGAAGGCCGCGCTTGAGGCCGCCGAACAGGACCGCGCCCGCGCGCCCCATGTGGATGAGATCGTCGCCGGGTGCCGCGCGCTGTCGCCCGACGATTCGATCTGGCCTGATCTGCGCAGCATTGTCGCGGGTCTGCACGACAAGCGCACCGGCTTCCAGCGCAGCGTGCGCCGGGCCGACGACAGCGTGCTCGATTGCGCCACTGCGCCGCTGCCAGACGGCTCGACGCTGGTCACGTTCTCCGACGTGACGGCGGCGGCCGACATCCAGCGCGCGCTGACCGAGCGCAACGAGGCGCTGGTGGTCGCGCAAAGATTGCGCGAAGATTTCGTGCATCATGTATCTTATGAATTGCGCTCGCCGCTGACCAATATCATCGGCTTTATTCATCTGCTGGGCGATCAATCGGTGGGTGCGCTCAATCCCAAACAGCGCGAATACGCCGGGCATATTCTGGAATCCTCAGCCGCCTTGCTGGCGATCATCAACGACATTCTGGATCTGGCCACCATTGATTCCGACGCGCTTGAGCTTTCGCTCTCGGACGTTGACGTGGTGGAGACCATGAAGGCTGCGGCTGAAGGCGTGCAGGACCGGCTGGCGGAAGCCTCGATCACGCTCAACATCGTGCCGCTGGACGGGGTTAATTCGTTCATGGCCGATTCCCGGCGCGTGCGTCAGGTGTTGTTCAACCTGTTGTCGAATGCCATCGGCTTCTCGGCGCCGGGGCAGACGGTGACGCTGGCGGCGATGCGGCGCGAAGATGCACTGGTGTTCAAGGTCACCGATCAGGGGCGCGGCATCCCCAGCGAAGTCATCGACAGCGTGTTCGAGCGTTTCCGCACGCACGCAGGCGGCACGCGTCATCGCGGCGTCGGGCTTGGTCTTTCGATCGTGCGCTCGCTGGTCGAATTGCACGGCGGTTCGGTGCATATTGAATCGGCGCCGGGCGAGGGCACGGTGGTCACCTGCGTCTTCCCGGTTCAGGCGGCGGCGCGCAAACTCGCCATCGCCCAATAGGAGCGCGCGTCATGTCCCAGCCTGCAAATCCTGCGACATGGCGCCTCGAACTGCCAGACGAGACGTCTACAACCAACCTTGCCGCGCAAGTGGCGAGCCTTGTGGGACAGGGCGATCTTGTGACGCTGACGGGCGATCTTGGCGCCGGCAAAACCACGTTCGCGCGCGCGCTCATCCGCCATATCTGCAACGACCCGGAGCTTGAGACGCCAAGCCCCAGCTTCACGCTGATGCAGATTTACGATGGTCCTAAATTCCCCATCGTCCACGCTGATCTCTACCGGGTGGAATCGGCGCACGAGCTGGTGGAGCTGGGCTGGGACGAGGCGGCTGAGGGCGCGCTTGTGCTGGTGGAATGGGCTGACCGCATCGGCGAGGGCGTCGATCCTGATCGTCTCGATATCGCGTTCGCGCTGGATCCGGCGCGTGGCGATAGCTACCGGCAGGTTGTTCTCACCGGCCATGGCGCGATGGCGGGCCGGCTGGAGCTTGCGCGCGCTATTGGCAAATTGCTGGACGAAGCTGGCTGGGCGGGCGCGACGCGCAGCTTCATGCTTGGGGACGCTTCCGTGCGCGCCTATGAGCGGCTGGAGAAGCCTGACGGATCGCGCGCGATCCTGATGATTTCGCCCGCCCGCCCGGATGGTCCGCCGGTGCGTTTTGGCAAGTCCTACAGCGTCATCGCGCGGCTGGCTGAAAACATCGAGCCGTTTATCGCCATGGCGCAAGCGCTGCGCGACAAGGGTTTGTCCGCGCCGCAGGTTTACGCCAGCGACATGGAGGCGGGGCTCGCGATCCTTGAGGATCTGGGCCATGAGGGCGTTCTCGACGAGAACGGGGCGCCGATTCTTGAGCGCTATATGGACGCGGCTTCCGTGCTCGCGTTTCTGCATGTCAGCGGCACGCCCAATCGCGCGCCTCTGCCGGGCGGCAAGAGCTATCGCATCCCTCCCTATGACCACGACGCGATGTTGATCGAGGTCGATCTGCTGCCCGAATGGTACGCGCCGCATGTCGCCCAACTCGATCTGTCGGCAAGCGCCCGGGCGATGTTCCTGACGCTGTGGCGCAATACGTTAGAGGGCGTGGCGCGCTCGCGCGATGCCTGGGTGCTGCGTGATTATCATTCGCCCAATCTGATCTGGCTGCCCGAGCGCACCGGGCTCACGCGCGTCGGCATCATCGACTTTCAGGATTGCGTGATGGGCCATCCCGCCTATGACGTCGCCTCGCTGTTGCAGGATGCGCGCGTCACCGTGCCCGACGACCTGGAGCTGAAACTGCTCTCCCATTACGCCAAGGCGCGGCGCGCGATGGACGAGGATTTCGACATGTCGGCGTTCGCAGCCGCCTATGCGATTTTAGGCGCGCAGCGCGCCACCAAGATTCTGGGCATATTCGCGCGCCTGAACGTACGCGACGGGAAGCCGCACTATATGGCCCATATTCCGCGCGTGGAACATTATCTGGCCAAAAGCCTGCAACATCCCGCGCTGGGAGACGTAAAAGGCTGGTATAAAATCCATATGCCGGGCATTCTTGAGGCGTGATCTGCGCTACCGGGACTTAAGGCATGAACCCTCCATCTATTAGGAACCCTTCCCTTATACAGTCTCAAAAGCGCGCGAAAATGCCCGGCGCTGCGATGGTTTTTGCAGCCGGCCTTGGCACGCGCATGCGCCCGATCACGGAAGCCTGCCCCAAACCACTGGTGCGCGTGGGCGGGCGGGCGTTGATGGATTATACGCTCGACGCTCTGGCGCAGGCGGGCGTTGAGCGCGCCATTGTCAACGTGCACTGGCTCGCCGACCAGATCGAGGCGCATGTGGCGACGCGCATTCAGCCGCAGATCCTTGTTTCGGACGAGCGCGAAAAGCTGCTCGATCAGGGCGGCGGCATCGTCAAGGCTTTGTCGCAGCTTGGGGCCGATCCGTTTTTCATCTGCAACACAGACGCTTTCTGGATTGAGGGGCCGCGCTCAAACCTTCAGGCGATGGCCGATGCGTGGGATGGAGACAAGATGGACGTGCTGCTTCTGGTGGCCGCCACCGCCAACAGCGTCGGCGTTGACTGGCCCGGCGATTTCACGATGGCGCCGGACGGCAAGCTCACGCAGCGCGGCGAAGGGCGCGTGGCGCCGTTCGTTTATTCAGGCTTTGGACTCATAAAGCCGGACCTCTTTGCGAGCGATACGCGCGAGGCTTTTCGCCTTTCTCCCACTTTCTTTGAAGCGGCTGCGCGCGGGCGCCTTTACGGCGTGCGGCTGGACGGCCTGTGGCTGCATGTGGGAACGCCGGAAGCCATTGCGGAAGCCGAGGCCGCCATCGCGCGGTCAAAGCGTTGAGCGTGCGCGCCCGCAACGTCTGCACCATTGCATCAGGCGTGCCGTTTCTGCGCACGCTGGCGCAAAGACTGGTGTCGGGCGACATCGTGAAAGGCTTTCCCGGCAGCGACGATCCTGCCGCACTGGCGGACGCCACCATCTATGTGCCGACCCGCCGCGCGGCGCGCGCGTTAAGCGACGAGCTGTCGCGCGCCAGCGGGCGCAGCGCCATCGTGCTGCCGGCCATTGTGCCGCTGGGGACGATGGAAGGCATCGAGAACGATCTTTTGTTCGCAGGCCCCTCTCTCGAAGACTCCTTTCGCGAAAATATGCCTGAAGCCATTGGCGATCTTGATCGTCGGCTGACGCTGATGCAGCTCGTTTTGAAATGGGCGGAAAGCCTGAAGGGCGCCATCTGCTTCGTGGATGCGCAGGGCCGCATGCAGACGAGCGACGAGCCGCTGCTGGTGACAAGCGCGCCCGCACAGGCGTTTCACCTTGCGGGCGATCTTGCCAATCTCATCGACGAGATGATCGTCGAGGACGTGGACTGGAGCCTGTTGAAAGGGCTCGCGCCCGAGGGCCTTGACGAATATTGGCGCATCACGCTGAACTTTCTCACAATCGCCAGCGAACATTGGCCGCTTTATCTGCGCGCAATTGACCGCGTGGATCGCGCACGCAGACAGGCGGAACTTGTCGCCCGCCGCATTGCGCAACTGGCAGAGCGCCCCGCAGGCGTGGAGATTGTTGCAGGTTCCACGGGAACCAACGCGGCCACTGCGCGGCTGATCGCCGCCATCGCAGCCTCTCCCAATGGCGCCATCATTCTGCCAGGCCTCGATCTGCATATGGACGAGCCGACATGGCGCGCGATTGGCGCGCTGGAGACCGATCTTGATCCCGCCCACGGCCACCCGCAGGCGGCGCTGCGTCGATTGCTGGGAATCATCGGGATTGACCGGCAGGACGTGCGCGAACTGGGCGAGCCCTCGCCTGAGCTTGCTGCGCGCATCGCCTTTGCAGCGGAGGCTTTGGCGCCGGCGGAAACCACGCAATCCTGGCCCGCTTTCCGGCGCGCGCTGGGCCATGAGGGAATTGCAAAAGCCCTTGCCGGAATGTCGCTTGTCGAGGCCGCCGACGAGCGCGAGGAAGCGCTGGCCATCGCTGTGGCTTTGCGCGAGACGCTGGAGCATCCCGGCCGCACCGCCGCGCTGGTTACGCCTGATCGCAATCTCGCCCGCCGCGTGCGCGCCGAGCTTGCGCGTTGGGACATTGAGATTGACGATTCCGGCGGCGATCCGTTGAGCAACACGCCGCACGGCATTTTGGCGCGGCTTGCGCTCTCGTGCGTGGAGCCGGGCTGCGGCGCCTCTTCGATACTGGCGTTGCTGCGCCATCCGCTCGCGCGCCTCGGGCTCAACGCACACCAGATGGGCGCGCG
>CAMCMI010000210.1 GCA_945875875.1 Rhizobium sp. Q54 | reverse complement strand
TCCGATTGGTATTGCCAGAACGTCCAGCGACGGCCGGGATAATGCACGTGCGGCGCATATTTTGTCGAGCGGACCCACACCGGATAATCCTTGAATTCGTTGGGGTGCATGATGTGGGCGTAGAAATCCACGGTGACGTAGATCACCGGTTTCTTGCCGTAATGGCGCTCCATGTCGATCAGCATTTCGCGCATTTCCGCCAGCACTTCCGGGCGATGCAAGATGCGCTTGCAGGTTTTGGAGGTAGGCGTGGCCTCCACGTCAAGCACGGGAGGCAGGGCGGTTGGGTCCACTGGCACATTGCGCTTGAACCAGTCGATCTCCTCGTGCGGCGTGCGGCACCAATGCACAAAATGATAGGCGCCGCGCGGAATTCCCGCCGCCTTCGCGCCGTTCCAGTTCTCCACGAATCTCGTGTCCAGATGGTCGCCGCCCTCAGTCGCCTTGATCCACGCGAACTTGACGCCGGAAGCTTTCAACGCTTGCCAATCGATCTCGCCCTGATGATGCGACACGTCGATGCCGTGAATGGCGAAGGCGCTCGGATGCAGATCGGTGAAATGCTCATTGCCGGCGCCGGGCCGGGCGCCCTCCCCCGATCCGTCTTCCGGCAAAAACGGAATGCCGCCGCCGCAAGCCGACAACAACAGCGCCAGCGCGCCGATGCTGGCGATGCGGCAGGTAAAGCGCTTCAACGCGCGCGAGAAACTTAAGCAAACCTTCAACATGGGCCGCAAATTAAAGCCATGTTGGTAACAGAGCGTTAAGCGGCAAGGTTAAAGGAGCCCGAACCATAAAGTGGCGAAGGCTAGAAACGACAGATTGCCGACCACGTCCGTCACCGTCGTCACGAACGGGCTTGAGGCGACCGCCGGATCGGCGTCAAACTTCTCCAGCGCCATCGGAACGAGGATGCCGCCCAGCGCGCCGCACACAAGATTGGTGAGCATGGCCAGCGTCATCACAACCGCCAGTCCCGGCAGGCCAAACCACGCGCCCGCCACCACGCCCGTAATCAGCCCGAAGCCGAGGCCGTTAACCGCCCCAACCATGACCTCGCGCGCGATGATGCGGCGTGAATTGGACGGGGTCAGTTCGCGCGTGGCCAAAGCGCGCACCACGATCGTCATCGTTTGCGTGGCCGCATTGCCGCCCTGACTGGCGACGATGGGCACCAGCACCGCCAGCGCCACCATCTTTTGAATCTGGTCCTCAAACAGCGAGATCATCGCCGAGGCTGCAAACGCCGTCACAAGATTCACGCTGAGCCAGACGAAGCGGCTGCGCGCGATGCCCCACACCGAATCCGACAATTGCTCGCTGGCGCTGACGCCGCCCAAAGCCTTGATGTCCTCGTCGGCCTCCTGCTCGATCACGTCCACCACGTCGTCGATGGTTATCATGCCGACCAGCCGCTCGCTCTCGTCCACGACGGGAACCGAAACCAGATTGTAGCGCTCGAACAGGCGCGCGACCTCTTCCTGATCTTCATCGACCCGCACCCGGCGCCGGTCGCTGTCCATCAGCTCGTCCAGCCGCTGGCTGCGTCGCGCCCGCAGCAAGCTGTCCAGAAACACGTTGCCCAGAAAATGATAGCCGGGATCGACCACGAACACGTCAAAGAACGTATCGGGCGCCTCGTCCTCGGGCGTATCGTGGATGTGGTCGAGCAATTGCCCGGCGGTCCAGAACGGGGGCGCCGTCACCATGCTGGTCTGCATCAGGCGCCCGGCGGAACCTTCCGGATAATCGAGCGAGCGGCGCAGGGCCACGCGATCAATGGCAGGCAGCGCGTCCAGCACCTCGCGCTGCTCATCCGCAGGCAAGTCCTCAAGGATGGTCAGCGCGTCGTCGTTCTCAAGATCGTGAACGCCCTCAACGATGGTCTCGGTGTCCAGTTCATCGAGAATGTCCTCGCGAACGGAATCATCGACCTCGGTGAGCGCGGCAAAGTCGAAATCGCTGCCCATCAGCTCGACGAGGCGCGGGCGCAGGTCATGCTCAAGCGCCTCAAGGACGGCGCCCAGATCTGATTCGTGCAGATCGCCCAGCATGTCCAGCACGCGGGGGGCGTCAGCGCTTTCAATGGCGGCCGTCACTGCGTCGATGAAATCGGCGCGCACGCTTCCCTCCCCGTCACGCAGAACGAGTTCGGCCTGATTCTGAGCCTGCGACGATTGATTCATGCCGGGTGACGCGATGAGAGATGAATTCGCCAATTTGTAGAGTGTTTTGCACCGGGGAGGAAACGCTGATTGCGCGCATCGGCCTGCAAGGACGCCGTTTTTGCGGCGCTCATGGGGCCCAAGACCAGGTTCTTGACAAGACCAGGTTCTTGACAGGCGCAGGTTCCTGATCTGCCGGATTGCTCTTCGGTCGGTTCGCCTTTGTGGTAATCTGATTTTTGAGGCGACATCTTGCATAAAAGGGCGCTCCCTCGCCAAGAATCTGGCTATGACGCCAAAGAGCTTTTGCCCGGGCATGGCGGGGTCGATCAGGAAGCGGGAGCTGCATGAGAGTGACCGTCAATGCGGCGACAGACGGGAAGCAGCGCAGCGCTAGTCCGGTCTCGCCGGTCAAGGTCGATCTCGGCCGGATCAAGACGCCTCATGCCTGGACGGATCGTCTGCGCTTCTCGATGCTGGTCGTCCTGTCTCTGGGGCTGCACATCGCCCTTGCGCTGATGCTGGCGACACGAGCAAAAGTTCCGCCGATTGAAGAAGCAATCCCTGTGGAAGTGATCGTGGAGCAACCCGCGGAGGCAGCGGCGCCGGAGCCGCCGGCGCATGAGGAAGCGCCAACCGAAGAGATCGCACAACCCATCCAGGAAGAGCCCGCCATCCAGGAAGAGCCCGCAATCCAGGAGGAGCCCGCAATCCAGGAAGAGCCCGCGTCGGATTTTGCGCGCTCGTCGGATCAGGATCGCGAGGACGGCAAGGCTTCCGAGCAGGCGGTTGAGGAGACGAAGCCCCCGCCGCCCCAGCAGGAGGCGGCGCCAGAGGCGCCTTCAGATCCGGCGCCAGTCGCCAAGCCCGCGCTGCGCTTCAGCGGCTTCGAGCCGTTGCCGGATTTCCAGTTCAAGGAGCTGCCGTCAAGACAAAGCGAGGACCCGAGCGGCAAGGCAGAGCCAGGTTACCTGTCGACGCTTTACGGGCTTATCATGCGCAAAATGCCGCCCCTGCCAAAAGAAACCCGATCGGCGCGCGGTCGCGTTACTTTTGGCATCCAAAGCAACGGTCGTATCTTTCAGGAAACGATCGCGATCCCCAGCGGCTCGCCCTTTCTCGACGCAGCGGCGCTTGCTGCGGTGCGCCGGTCCTCGCCCTTTCCGGCCCCACCAAAAGGCACGCCAGTTTACATGCGGTTTGATTACGGATCGGACTGAAGATGCGTCGCCAGAGTCGAACGGATTGTCGTCAAAGGTGTCTCAATTGGCCAGCGTTGCTCTTCGCCAGCCGCGACGCACGCAACGACAATCAGCCGCGCTGATTTTAAGCTCAAAGCACCTAATCCTACAAAAAGTAGGCTTGGTGCGGCCAAGAGGACTCGAACCTCCACCCCGGTTAAAGGACTAGCACCTCAAGCTAGCGCGTCTACCAATTCCGCCATGGCCGCATCGGGCGGGGCGAACCCCGTGCCCGAGCCGCTTCACAAGAAGCTCGAAAACGAACTCTTAAATCAGCGGCAGGCGCGTCGTCTAACAAATCAAACCGCCGGTGACAAGCGAAAGCGGAAAGATGGGGCGGGAGAGTTTGCGTTTTTAAGGAAAAGGCCGGCGGGAGGGGCTTTTAGGGGAGAAAGCGCTTGGTCGCGCAGGCGTTTCAGAAAAGACTGACGAGAGGCTCAGGCTCCACCCTCTCGATGCTTGCGCCGACAGACGTCACGGCCTCAATGGCGCTGGAGATCGCCTCTTCGAGAGTCTCAGCCTCTCGCGCAAAATCAACGATGATGTGCCCCTTCTGGAAGGAAATCACCGCGTCGTCGCGGCCTGCGTCATAAAAACGGCGCTCGAAATCCTCGGCCTCGCGGCTCACGCCGGAAGCGATGATGCTGAACTCATGCGTTATCCTTTATCGGCCTCCATCCGGTGCGGCTGTCGCCGTTATTGATCGTTAATTCTTGAAGCTAAGTCAAAGAATGCGGCGCCAATTGGCGCACCCCCTTTTTCGCGATACAAACCTCGCGTGACAAATTCCCCCGCCCCTAACGCCCCCTCCCCCGCTCGCGGCGCCCTCTCCTCGCGCATGGCGGCGCCTGCTGGCGCAGCCCCCATTGAATGGCGCATCATCGAGGGGCTGGCTCCCTATGAGGAAACCGTCGCCGCCATGGAGGCGCGGGTGGAGGCGATCCATGAGGGGCGCGCTGCTGAATGCGTGTGGCTGGTTGAGCATCCCCCGCTCTACACCGCGGGCACCTCGGCCAAAGCGGAAGACCTTCGCGACCAGCGCTTTCCCGTCCACGCCACCGGGCGCGGCGGGCAATTCACCTATCATGGCCCCGGCCAGCGGGTCGGCTACGTCATGCTGGACCTGAAGCGCCGCAGCCCGGACGTGCGCGCCTTTGTGTGCGCGCTGGAGGATTGGCTGATTGCAACGCTGCACGGCTTCAACCTGCGCGGCGAGCGGCGCGAGGATCGCGTCGGCGTCTGGGTCAAGCGTCCCGACAAGGGCGCCGATGCTGAGGACAAGATCGCCGCGCTTGGCATTCGCGTGCGGCGCTGGGTGACGTTTCACGGCGTCTCGCTCAATATAGAGCCGGACCTGAGCCATTTCGGCGGCATCGTGCCCTGCGGGATCTCGCAGCAACGTTTCGGCGTCACCAGCCTTGTCGATCTCGGCCTGCCGGTCGTCATGCCGGAGGCGGACGCGATCATGCGCCGCGAGTTTGAAGCGATCTTCGGGCGCACGGTGAGTGTTTGAGGGTGGCGGCTTTTCTGCTGGCGCCGCATGCGGGCTGGAAGCCCGCGGTCCATAAAGGCGCCGCTTGGACCG
>CAMCMI010000209.1 GCA_945875875.1 Rhizobium sp. Q54 | reverse complement strand
GACGGGTCACTTTATACATTCTATATCAGCGATGTTTGCTAGGCGGCCAGAGTACGTCCCTGCCGACGCTTGCATTGATCGCGCGTGACGCCAAAAAAGGAAATCCGACAAACTAGTAATATATTTAAGCGCCGGATCGCCAACTTTATATGGTTCATTGGCGGCCAGTTCTACCATCAGACGCTTTGTGCGACACGATATTGTTCTCGCCAGATGAAGCGCCGCCGCAGTCGCAGTAAAGCCATGTAGTATACACGAACAAAGAGGCTCCAGATCAATCGGCTCTCAGCGCCGGGCCGGGTGTGGAACCGCATCCCGGCGGACATCCATGACCAGATCATCGAGATAGCGCTGGAGCAGTCCGAACTGTCGCCTCGGGAACTGGCTGTCCGGTTTACCGACAAGACGCGCTACTTCGCGTCGGAAGCCAGTGTTTACCGGCTTCTCAAAGCCCACGACCTGATCACCATCAAAGATTAACGACATCCGAGCCATGGGAACCGGGAAATCGCGCGCGACCTGAAGTTGACGCCAGCTTAGGGCGTGGCGCTGCGAGAGGCAGTTGCCCTCGCCTTTCCACATATCAATCTTCACAAGAGCAAAATTCATTCGCCGCAAAATAGAAAAGATTTGATCAACTTCGCTCTCGTTCAGGCAATCAGGCCATCCATTGGGGCGAGGTACTGCGAGCCGGGGAATACGATGTTTGCAAGGGTGCCTGCCGGCAGGTCCAGATGATCGCGCAGGACGCCTTTCAGCAACGCGCGCAGGTCCATCGTCGCCCTGAGGTCGCGCCCCTCGTGCAATTCATGATCCTTGAGCCCTGGCCAGTCAGCCAGAACGCGCCCGCCGCGGACAGCGCCGCCAGCAAGCAAGGCTGCGGTGGCGACGCCGTGATCGGTCCCGAGCGTGCCGTTCACGCGCGCCGTGCGACCGAATTCGGTGATCGCAACGATGACGGTGTCTTTCCACGCAACGCCAAGGCCGGTCTCGAATTCCTCGAAGGCGCCGTCGAGGCCGCTGAGCAATTGCGCGAGGCGTCCATTCGGGCCGCCTTCGTTGGCGTGCGTGTCCCAACCGTCGAAGACGAGCGCGGCGACGCGCGGCCCGTCATCCGCCGCCAGAAGTCGTGCGGCGCCGCGGGCAGGGGCGCGCATGGCTTGGCCCGGCCCCATGCTCGTCTGCCCCATCTGGCGCGCGAGCGCGTCGACTCCAAGCCCCTGGCTCAACGCCTCGTGCAGGCGGGGATCGGTCCGGTCGTAGAGCGCCATGATCCTGTCGATCAGGTCGCCTGGATAGTTGGGCGCTTCCGCAAGGCTCCATCCAACGATCGGCGCCGGGCCGCGTATGACCAGTGGCGTCAGCGCGCCCACGGCGAGCCCGCGCGCGGGCTGTGTTCGTTCGCCCTTCGGTAAAAGGCTGACTGCGCGATTGAGCCAGCCGGAATCGACGCGGCCGGGTGCCGGATACCCGCTTTCGAGAACATCCTGTCCGTCGAAGTGCGAGCGGTTTCGATAGGGCGTTGAGACTGCATGGGCTATGAGCGCGTTCTGCGCGCGCCACATGCGCGCGAAGCCGGGCATGGATGGATGCAGGCCGAAGAAGCCATCGAGATGGAATGCCGCGCGTTCGCCTGAACCCGAGAGCGCGATGGCTCCATGCAGATTGGCGTAGTCGGGGTCTGCGAGCGGCGGCGAAACGCCGAGGCCGTCGAGAGCCCCGCGCAGGACGAGAACGACGAGGCGCGGGTCGCGGCCGCCGGCGGCGCCCGCAAAGCGCGTCATGAAGGGCCAAGCGAACATGGCGCCGCCCGCAGCCAGAAAGGCGCGGCGTGTGCTGGCGTAAACGCGAGGCTGTGTCATCGGCGTTGAAACTCCGGGGACATGAGAACTAGCGCAAGCGCCTGTTCGCGTGATTCCGCACGCGCGACGGCCTGGCGCGTGGGCGCGGAGGCGGCGGCTCCGAACGCCTCATCGAGCAGCGTCATCGGGCTTTCCACGACGGTTGCACGCGCGATCCGGGTCGAGGCGTCGAGCCGCGCCTTCATGCCGTTGGGCGAGGCCCATGCGGACGAAAGATCGGGAAACCCGTTCGGCCCGGCCGGGTCCCACAGCGGCTGGCCCATTTGCGCCATCAGGTTGAGGAGCGGCTGCGGCCTGGGTGGCAGGACGTTGATGAGACGCGCCGTCGCCAGCGTGAATTCTGCCGGCGTGCGCAGCTTGCTTGCCGCCGCAGTCCACGCCTGATCCGCCGATACGAGTTCGACTGCGAGCAGTCTCAAGTCGCCATCGGTCTCGATATAGACCCGCGCCAGCCGATCCACCAATTCGGGCGGTGGCGCGTCGGCGACAAAGTGGCGCGAAAGCTTCATGGCAATGAAACGCGCCGTCGCCGGATGGCGCGCGAGGTCGTGGAGAGCGGCTTGCCCCTGCCGAACGCCGTCGTCGGCGTACGTCTTGCCGAGAAGCTGCTGTGCCCCGGGCTCGTGGGTGTTTGGATTGAAGACAAAGGCCCCTGTCTGCCCAAGCCTCCCTTCAGGATCGCCGATGGTCCATCCGGTTATCATGCGCGCGAGCGCGGCTACATCCTCCTGGGTGTAGCCGCCGTCGACGCCCAGCGTGTGCAATTCGAGAATTTCGCGTGCGAGATTTTCATTCAGACCGCGACCGCGGCGTTCGCCGGCGCGCGAGCGCGGTCCCACCGAGATGGTGTTGTCGAGGAAGACAAGCATCGCCGGGTGTTGCTCGACGGCCTGCAGCATGTCCCGGAAGCGCCCCAGAACGTGCGGCCGAATGGCCTCGCGCTCAAGTGCGCCCGCCGTTGCTCGCACGAGCTGACCCTTGCGCGCGGAGACGCAGAAATGGTTAGACCAGAACCAGACAAGTCGTTCGACGAAGCCGCAATCGGCGGCGCAGCCGATGCGAAGGCGCGCCATCGCGTCGGCGCGGAACGCGTCCTGAATGACATTACGATCGAAGCCCACGGGCAAAGCGGCTGCCGCGCCAGCGGGGGGAGCGCTGGCCCGCTGCTCGCGTTGCACGCGCTGAAACGCGCGCACCCGGGCGATGATCTCCGAGGATGGTTGCAGGTTTGTGTCGGCAAGGAGCGGCGCGCCCATTGAAAGTTCGGCGAGAAGGAAGCCACGCGGATCGCTTGCCGCCTTGCGCAGCGTGTCCGCGCCACCGCACGCGCCAAGGCCAAAACGCTGCAGCGCAAGTACGGCGCCCGTTTCGTTCAAAGCCATTCCTACCCCGTAAAAGCATCCTAGGATGACACATATAATCCCACATTCACCAGATGAACGCTGGATCAACTTCAAATCTGCAGTGGTTTTGGGATTTTGACAAGCGGATGCCGACGCCGCCAGCCTTCAGCCCCTGTCAGCCGCTCGCTTCGGTTGGTGAGCGGAAAAACACCCAATTCGCCTTCATCGTGGTTTGCCCCCTGAAAAATGTTTCTCCCTGAAATATTGTTTTTGAGCCTTTGAAGCACTTGGGATTCGTGGTCCATATCCAGCGTTAGTTTTCAGCGGCCTTTTTACCCAGCGTCGATCGAGGTGACACGGCATCTATTCGAAATCGGCGAACTTGCCAGTTTCGCTGTTTCGCAGGAGCAGCCCGCAGAACTCCTTAATGTAGGTGACAGACGTTTGCGCAGCGCCAAGCGCGTCATAAAAGCCGCTGCGCCTGAATTTGTCGTCATCGTTGAGACGCGCGTAGTTTCGTTTGCCGCTGATCTGCCCCCGGGTGGTGGTTTCCCACGACGTCATGCTGAGGACTAGTCGGGTAAGCTTTCTCAAGGCACAAACGATCATGGAGGAGTCCTTCTGCCATTTCAGCAGCCTAAGCTATGTGGATCAATTTCCGGAATGAGGGTCCAGATTGGGACCATGATTTTCCAGTCGCAATCAAGATCGCGGAGGGAAAGATTAATGCAGCTAAGGGTGCTATATGCAGATCTGGTCTGCATCTGGATCCGCAGGAATATCTCTTATCGCCTTAGTAGTCCTTGCTTTATGGGTTTGCAGCTAAAAAGGATGTTATTAGGCAACTCCTCGTGAGGCCGCTTGGAGAGGAGTACTCAGTCGAAGAAAGCTGACAAGCGAAGCTGGAAGGGGGGCTCAAGATATCTATTGCGCCAGTGAACGCCTCTGTTTGGAATAACTAGAAGCGTGGAGCCGCGCTTAAGGGACATTAAAAAATATTTTGCCCGTGAAAATCATGTCCTAGCCTCTTCCTACTTATTGAGAGCTGCCCCATGTGACGGGCTTCTAGTGTGAAGCTGCGGCAGGAAATCTACCCTGATTCGTACAATCTAGAAGACGGGGAGTTCTCAGCAGCTGAGCGAATTTCAGTAACTCTCGTTCGTGCAAAAGCTCGCGTAGGATGTCAGGAGTGGCATTGCTCGACATGCCACCGACTTCAAACGATATGCGGACCTTACATGGGTTGAGTATTACGGAAAAAACCAGAAAGCTCCGCCCGGCGATGAGAAGGTGAAGAAGGTTTAATCCGTGTCCAGTTTCTTCTAAAATATGGCTAGCGCTAATCTGTCGGTCTCAGGAGATATCTAGATCGGTGAACTGATAGACCTCAGGCCAGGCGCAAAGAGCCAAGGACCCATTCAGACAAGCAAATATTGGGAATGACAGCTTCTATTTTGGTCATCCGTCAGACAGTTCTAAACAAGTAAAAAAAGATGCATGGAGACGCCCGTGTGCAACCCCTCTAATCATGCACCAATCTGCCGATGCGGCCGGGGGTCGAGAGAATGTTTTGGTGAGCTACCAGGGGTTGGATTTTAGTTAAAGCAAGCAGCGAAGGCCACAAGCAATTCGTCGCACCAAATTACCGCTGTCCAAATTCTGGTCTGCCCCCTGAAAAGTGGTCCTCCCTGAAGTATGGCTTTTGAGCCTGATGGAGGAACGTGGAATGCCCAGGAAGAAACACAAGGCGGAAGAGATAGTAGCCAAGCTTCGACAGGTTGACGTTCTCACAGCACAGGGCCGGCCAG